>NZ_JBIQEU010000001.1:0-509150 GCF_045369765.1 Sphingomonas olei | reverse complement strand
TAGACCACCGGGATGAGGGGTCCCTTTTCGACGCCGATCACCCCGCTACCGGGGTCCCTTTTCCACGCCGATCCACAGCCCAAGCTGGTCGGGATCGGCTCGCCGAACACGCTGCGCCACACCGCCAGCACCGAGATGCACCGACGCGGAGTGCCCGAGGCGCAGATCGAGACAGCGGCGGGTCACCGGGGCACGGGCACCAACCAGAAGCACTATCGCCACCTCCGGCCCGAGTATCTGGCCGACTTCATCGACGGGGTGGAAGCATTCTGGGCCGACGTCGGCCGCCACACCGACGTGCACCTGCGATACCAGCGTGATACCAAAATCATCGATCTGGCGGCCGCGCGACGCCCGGCTGTTCAAAAAACCGAGCAAAATCAAGATGTTAATATGGTGCCGCTTACAGGACTCGAACCTGTGACCCCCGCATTACGAATGCGATGCTCTACCAGCTGAGCTAAAGCGGCACGGGCGCTCTGGCGAGCGCGCTGGAAGCGGGCGCCTAGCAGGGGTTTGCGTGGTGCGCAAGTGGCTCTCGCTCACATGGACACAGCCGAGAATTTACACGCTTTTTACCATGGTCGTGGCACAAGGAGGGACGGACAAGACGTCCAGAGGGATGATGGCATGGATAACCGCGGCTTCGATCGGCCCGGCGCGGACCGGGGCAGTGATCCGACCGATGGTGGGATCGGCGAGGCGACGTTTGCGATCGGCGCCGATGAGCGGCGCATGCACGTGCGCGCGTACAACCATTGGGTGTCGCTGCTGAAGGGCGGCGCGTATCCGCGGATCAGCGATCTTGATCCCGCCGGCAACATGGATTTTGGCGCGCACGGCGTCCTGCTCGATTTCACCGACGGGCTCGACGATCCGGTCATCACCTTCCTGGGCGACGCGCTGCGCGAGGAATGCGGCGTCGATCGTGCGATCTCGCGCATCGGGCAGGTGCCCGCACGCTCGCTGCTGTCGCGGCTGACCGATCATTATCTGAAGATCATCGCGAACCGTGCGCCGATCGGCTTCGAGGCCGAGTTCGTCGGCACGCGTGGCCACAACACGCTGTATCGCGGCATCCTGATGCCGTTCACGTCCAACGGCGAAACGATCGACTTCGTCTATGGCGTGATTAACTGGAAGGAGATCGTCGGCGCCGAGGAGCAGGCGATGCTTGCCGCGGAGCTCGACGCGGCGGTGCGCAGCGCACCGCGCCATGAGGTCGTCGGCGCCGTCTGGGCAGATGGCCCCGGCGCGTCGCGCGGCAGCGAGGCAGAGGCGCCCCCTGCGCGCACCCCGCTGGCGACATTGGCGCTCGACCTGCCCTCGGCAGCCGACCAGATGGTCGTGCTGCTGGCGAAGGCGCGCGGCGATGGCATGTTCGATGTGATCGGCAGCGTCAGTGAGGACCAGGACCTGATCCGGCGGGTATCGACGACGATCGGCTGAACTTTGCTTCCGAAGCCGTTGATAAGACCCCGCGCCACCTAACTGGGGTTGAGCCCCGCGACAGGGCGGCGCATAGGCCGCGGCCATGTCGAAAGCTTCGATGAAGGCGCTGACGCAAGCGCTAGCCGAGCGGCTCACAAAGGGCGCTCTCCCGGGGGAACTGGACGGCTTTGGTCCGGACGAGCGGATGGAGGCGGCCGCCTTCCTTGCCGCGACCGCGCAGACCCGCGCGGCGGGGACTGCGGCGGTAACGCTGGAGCAGCTGCCGGGCGACGGCCCGCAGCGCCGGATGCGGCTGGCGATCGTCAATGACGACATGCCCTTCCTGGTTGATTCGATTGCCGGCATGATCGGGGCGCACGGACTGGCGATCGACCGGATCCTTCATCCCGTGGTGCCGGTGCACCGCGATGCCGACGGCGCGCTGGAGAGCGTGGACGAAGCGGGCAACCGCGAATCGATGATCTATATCGAAACCGAGCGTGCCGATGCGCGTGAACGACGCGAACTGGTTGACGATCTGACGGCCGCTCTGGCCGATGTGCGCGTGGCGGTGGCCGATTGGCGCCGGATGCAGGCGACGCTCGCGGCCGATGCCGCCAGCATCGAGGATGTTGGCGGCGATGCGGAAGGCGCCGCGCTGATTCGCTGGTTCCTCGACCGGCATTTCACCCTGCTGGGTCACGAGCGTTGGCTCGCCGATGGCAGCAGCGATGGCGAGCCGCTGGGCATCAGCCGTCATGAGCATGAACCGCCGCTGCTCGCCGAACGGTCGCGCCGGCTGGCGATGGATTACTTCAACAGCGGCAAGTCCGCGCCACTGCTGCTCAAGTCCAGCCTGCTGTCGCCGGTGCACCGGCGCGTGCCGCTTGACCTGGTGGTCGTGCCGATCTGCCGCGGGGCGACGGTCGCCGGGCTGTCGATCCACGCGGGCCTGTGGACTTCGGCCGCGCTCAACGCCCCGCCGCGCAGCGTGCCGGTGCTGCGCCAGCGGCTGGCCGACCTGGAGGCAAAGCTCGGGTTCGATCCGCTCGGCCATACCGGCAAGGCGCTGACCCACGCGCTGGCCACCCTGCCGCACGATCTGGTCACCGCCGTGTCCGCCGAATCGGTCGAGGAACTGGCGCTCGCGGCAATGAGCCTTGCCGATCGCCCGCGGCCCAAGCTGGTGCTGGTCCGCTCGGCACTGGGCCGGCATCTGTTCGCCTTCGCCTGGGTGCCGCGCGACGACCTCTCGACCGCGCGGCGCGTGGCGATCGGCGACATGCTGGCGGAAGCGGCCAACGGGTCGATCCTCAACTGGTCGATCGCGCTGGAGGACGGACGTGTCGCGCTGATCCGCTACACCATCGACCTGCGCCAGTCCGGCGTCGTTCCCGATGTCGCGCCGCTCGACGCGCGGCTCGAAAAGATGGTGCGCGGCTGGGAGCGCGACGTGGAGGCTGCGCTGGCCGAGCGTATCACGCCTTCGCGTGCGGCCCGGCTCGCGATCCGCTGGGCGGGGGCTTTCCCGCCCAACTATCGCAACCTGTCGACCGCGGAGGAAGCGGCGGAGGACGTGCTGCGCGTCTCCGACCTGGCGGACGAGAATGATCGGGCGGTGCACATCTACCCGACGGTGGCGGGCGATGATCACCGGCTGAAGATCTACAAGTCGCATGGCGCGCTGGCGCTGTCCGAAGCGGTGCCGGTGCTGGAGAATTTCGGCTACCGCGTGATCGGCGAGCTGCCGACGCGGCTGCGCGATGACAGCGACAGCTTCGTCCACGATTTCATGGTTCAGCCGCAGGGCGATGTCGCCAACATCGACCGCGTCGTCCTGGAAGAGGCGATCACCGCGGTGCTGAAGGGCGTGGCGGAGAATGATGCCTTCAACCGCTTGATGCTGGTGGCTGGCCTTACCCCGTCCGCGGTGCTGCTGTACCGCGCCTGGTTCCGCTATCTGCGTCAGGCGGGGATGACCTACGGCCTGTCGACGGTGGCCGATGCGCTCGGCCGTGCACCGGTGCTGGCCAAGGCGCTGATCGACCGCTTCACGCTGGCGCATGATCCTGCCGCGACCGGGGATGTCGAGGCGATCGATGCGGAAATCGCGGCCGGGCTCGACACGATCGTGGCGATCGACGACGACCGCATCCTGCGCGCGTTCAAGGCGGTGATCGCCGCGACGCTGCGCACCAACGCCTTTGCCCCGGCGGCGGCAGAGGCGCTGGCGTTCAAGCTCGACAGCAGCCGTGTCCCCGGGCTGCCCGCACCGCTGCCGTGGCGCGAGGTGTGGGTCTATTCCCCGCGCGTGGAGGGCATCCACCTGCGCTCCGGCCCGGTCGCGCGCGGCGGCCTGCGCTGGTCCGACCGGCGTGACGATTTCCGCACCGAGATCCTGGGCCTGATGAAGGCGCAGCGGGTCAAGAACGCGGTCATCGTGCCGAGCGGCGCGAAGGGCGGCTTCTATCCGAAGCAATTGCCCAGTCCGGCGGTCGATCGCGATGCATGGCTGGCGGAGGGTACCGAGAGCTACCGCATCTTCATCCGCACCTTGTTGTCGATCACCGACAATGTGGTCGCGGGCAAGGTGGTGCATCCGGACGGCGTGCGGGTCCACGACGGCGAGGATCCCTATTTCGTGGTCGCGGCGGACAAGGGCACGGCGACGTTCAGTGACGTTGCCAATGCGATTGCGCTGGAGCGTGGGTTCTGGCTCGGCGACGCCTTCGCCAGCGGTGGCAGCCACGGCTATGACCACAAGGCGATGGGCATCACCGCGCGGGGCGCCTGGGTATCGGTACAGCGCCACTTTGCGGAGCGCGGCGTCGACGTGCAGCGCGAGCCGATCCGCGTGGTTGGCTGCGGCGACATGTCGGGCGACGTGTTCGGCAACGGCATGCTGCTGTCCAAGACGCTCAAGATCGTCGCGGCGTTCGACCACCGTCACATCTTCCTCGATCCCGATCCCGATCCGGCGGCAAGCTGGACCGAACGGGCGCGGCTGTTCGCGCTGCCACGGTCGAGCTGGGAGGATTATGACAAGGGGCTGATCTCGGCTGGCGGCGGCGTCTTCTCGCGCACTGCCAAGACCATCCGCCTGACCCCGGAGGTGAAGGCGGCGCTCGACATCGCGGTGGACGAGATCGAGCCCACGGCGTTGATCTCGGCGATCCTGAAGGCGCCGGTCGACCTCATCTGGTTCGGCGGCATCGGCACCTATGTGAAGGCGGCGTCGGAGAACAATGCGACCGTCGGCGATCCCGCCAATGACCGGCTGCGCGTTGACGCGGAGGACCTTCGCGCGATCGCGGTTGGCGAAGGGGCCAATCTGGGCGTCACCCAGGCCGCGCGTATCGCGTTCGCGGCCAAAGGTGGCCGGATTAATACCGACTTCATCGACAATTCGGCCGGCGTCGATTGTTCGGACAATGAGGTGAACATCAAGATCGCGCTGAATCGCGAGATGGCCGAAGGGCGGCTCGCGTTCGACGATCGCAACACGCTGCTCGAGGCGATGACCGACGATGTCGCCCATCTGGTGCTGGAGGATAACCGGCTCCAGACGCTGGCGCTGTCGATCGCCGAGCGTGGCGGCGTGCGCGCCGTGCCCAGCTACATCCGCGCGATCGAGATCTTCGAGGCGGCGGGCCGGCTGGATCGACGCGTCGAGGGGCTGGCGTCCAACGCCGACCTGTCGCGCCGCGCGGCGGAGGGTGAGGGGCTGACCCGGCCCGAACTGGCGGTGCTGCTGTCGACCGCCAAGCTCGCGCTTCAGGATGCGATCGAGCAGGCGGGCCTTGGTGCCGACGCCTTGCTGGAGCCGGACCTGCGCGCAGCCTTCCCGACGGCGATGCAGGAGAAGTTCGGCAAGGCGATCGACGAGCACCAGCTGCGCGGCGAGATCGTCGCGACGAAGCTCGCCAACCGCATTGTCAATCGCATCGGCCTGCTCAACCCGTTCGAACTGGCGGAAGAGGAAGGCGCGGCACTCGGCGATGTGGCGTCGATGTTCGTCGTGGTCGAGCGGCTGTTCGACCTCGGCGCGCTGTGGCGCGACATCGAGACGACCGCCATGTCGGAGGACGGCCGCCTCGCGCTGTTCGAAGGCGTGGCGCGCGCCGTGCGCGGGCAGGTGGCGGACCTGTTGCGGGTGGTCGATCCCGGCACGATGCCGGGCGAGGTGCTGAAGCGGATTGGCGGCGGCGTCGCCAAGCTGGAAGGGCAGGCGAGCGAGCTGCTGCTGCAGGAGGCACGTGCCGCCAGCGCGCGGATGGCGGAATCGCTGACCGCCACCGGCGCGCCCGCGTCGCTGGTGGCGCGGGTCGTCCGGCTGCATGAAATGGACGGCGCGATCGGCCTAGTAGATCTGAGCGGCAAGAACCACACCGACGAAACCAAGCTCACCCGCGCTTATACGCGGCTGGGCGCAGCGCTGGGCATCGACTGGGCCCAGGCGATGGCGGCGCGGCTGGTGCCGGCCGACCCGTGGGAGCGGCTGCTGGTAGCGGGGCTCGCCCGTGACTTCGAGCAGATGCGGCTGGATTTCCTCGCCCGCGACAATCGCGCCGACATCGATGCGGTGGATGCGTGGCTGACGGAGAATGAGGCGGCCGTGGCCCGCTTCACCGCCGTGGTGAGCCGCGCACGCGGCGCTGCCGCACCGAGCGCCGCGATGCTGGCGCAGGTAGCCAGCCAAGCGCGGGTGTTGCTCGGCCGCTAGACCAGAAAAAGAGCCCCTCCTCGTGGTGAGGAGGGGCTCTTCCTTGTTTGCTCAGCCGCGCCGCGAGGGCGCGAGCCGATCAATCGGCGACGCGCACCACCAGCTTGCCGATTGCCGCGCGGCTTTCCATCTTCGCGATTGCATCGCCGCCCCGGTCGAACGCGAAGATCTCGGTCACCTTGGGCGCAATCTTGCCCTCTGCCCACAGATCAAACAGCTGTTTGATGCTGGCGCGGTTCTTCACCGGCTCGCGCGCCGCGTAAGCGCCCCAGAACACGCCGCGGATGTCGCAGCTCTTCAGCAGGGTCAGGTTCAGCGCGATCTTGGGAATGCCGGCGGGGAAGCCGATCACGAGATAGCGGCCTTCCCAGGCGATCGAGCGGAGCGCAGGCTCGGCATAGTCGCCGCCGACCGCGTCATAGACGATGTCGAACCCGTTCTTGCCGGCCTTTTCCTTGAAGGTATCGGCCAGTGCCTTGCTCTCGTCCTTGGAGAAGGGCGCGCGGCCATAGATGATGACGTCATCGGCGCCTGCATCACGCACCGCCTGTGCCTTTTCCTCGCTCGACACCGCGCCGACAACGCGTGCGCCGAACGCCTTGCCAAGTTCGACCGCGGCCAGGCCGACGCCACCCGCTGCGCCCAGGACCAGCAGATTGTCGCCCGCCTTGATGTTACCGCGATCGACCAGCGCGTGGATGGTCGTGCCATAGGTGAGCAGCATCGCCGCCCCTTCCTCGAACGAACGCTCGTCGGGGATGGCGTAGATGTTGTCTGCCTTCATCGCGATCTTCTCGACGAGGCCACCGTTGCCGGTGTTGCCCATCACCCGGTCGCCCGGCTTCCACGCCGTCACGCCTTCGCCGACGCTTTCGACGACGCCCGACACCTCACCGCCCGGCGCGAAGGGGCGCGGCGGCTTGAACTGATATTTGTCCTGGATGATCAGCACGTCGGGATAATTGATCGCGCATGCCTTCACGGCGACGATCACTTCACCGGGTTTGGCAACGGGATCGGGAAGCTCCCCAATCTCCAGCGTTTCAGGTCCGCCCGGCGCCCTCGACAGCAATGCTCGCATTCGTCTCTCCCGCAATCCACGGACGATGCTCATCAAGCATCGTCTCGTATTTCGAAATCGCGGTATCCCTTGCCAGCGTCAGACCGACCTCGTCCAGCCCCTCCATCAGGCACTGGCGACGGAACGGGTCCAGTTCAAAGGTGAAGCGATCCTGGAAGGGTGTGGTGACGGTCATCGTTTCCAGGTCGATGGTGATCTCATCGGTCTTCGCGACTTCGATCAGGCGGTCCACCGCTTCCTGCGGCAGAACAACGGGTACGATCCCGTTCTTGAACGCGTTGCCGGAGAAGATGTCCGAGAAGCTCGGCGCGATCACCGCCTTAATGCCCATGTCGCCCAGCGCCCAAGCGGCATGTTCTCGGCTGGATCCGCAGCCGAAATTGTCGCCAGCGATCAGGATCGGGCTGCCGGCATAGGCGGGATCGTCGAAGATGTTGCCGGGCTGCGCGCGCACCGTCTCGAACGCGCCGCGGCCAAGGCCGGCGCGCGTAATGGTCTTCAGCCAGTGGGCGGGAATGATCACATCGGTGTCGATGTTCTTCGCGCCCCACGGATAGGCCTTGCCCGAAACGGTACGAACGGCCTCCATCAGCGTTGCTGGACCGTGGCCAGCGTGCTGGGGGTGGCGATCGCGCTATAGGCCGCGACGCCGCTGAGCAGTGAGCCTGCGATCAGCAGGACGAATACTTTCTTCATGTGGCCAAGCCCCTGTTTAAGCCATCAACTCGCGAACGTCGACGAGGTGCCCCGTGACAGCCGCGGCGGCGGCCATCGCGGGCGATAGCAGATGCGTACGCGCACCAGGACCCTGACGGCCAACGAAATTTCGGTTGGAGGTGGAGGCGCAGCGCTCGCCCGGCGGCACCTTGTCCGGGTTCATCGCGAGGCACATGGAGCAACCCGGCTCCCGCCATTCGAAGCCGGCGGCGGTGAAGATGCGATCGAGCCCCTCCGCCTCTGCCTGGCGCTTCACCAGACCAGAGCCAGGGACCACCATGGCGCGCACGCCATCGGCGACGCGCCGGCCATCCGCGACGGCAGCGGCGGCGCGCAGATCCTCGATCCGGCTGTTGGTGCACGATCCGATGAAGACATGCTGGACGGGGACGTCCTGAAGCCGGGTGCCGGGCGTCAGGCCCATATAGTCGAGCGATTTCCTGGCTGCCTCGCGCTTCGACGCATCGGCAAAGCTGTCGGGTTCCGGCACGGTGTCGGTGATCGACACCACGTCCTCCGGGCTGGTGCCCCAGGTGAGCGCCGGCGCGATTTCCGACGCGTCGATCACCACGGTGCGATCGTAGCGCGCGCCCGGATCCGTCGCGAGGGTTCGCCACCAGGCGACGGCCTTGTCCCAATCCGCGCCCTTGGGCGCCATCGGCCGCCCCTTGATATAGGCGAAGGTGGTTTCGTCGGGGGCAATCATGCCGGCGCGCGCGCCCGCCTCGATCGACATGTTCGCGACGGTCAGCCGTCCCTCGACCGACATCTCGCGGATGACGTTGCCGGTATATTCGATGACATAGCCGGTGCCGCCCGCCGCGCCGATGCGGCCGATGATCGCCAGGATAACGTCCTTCGGAGTCACGCCGAAGCCGAGCGTACCCTCTACCCGCACTTCCATCGTCTTCGACGGGCTGAGCAGCAATGTCTGCGTGGCGAGCACATGCTCCACCTCGCTGGTGCCGATACCGAAGGCGAGCGCGCCGAGTGCCCCGTGCGCCGAGGTGTGGCTGTCGCCGCACACGACGGTGGTGCCGGGCAGGGTGAACCCCTGTTCGGGTCCGACGACATGGACGATGCCCTGTTCAGCAGCGAGTGCATCGATGTACGGCACGCCGAAGTCAGCGACATTCTGCCGCAGCGCGGACAATTGCGTCGCGCTTTCGGCGTCGGCGATCGGCAGTTCGCGCCCCTCAATGTCGACCCGCGCCGTCGTGGGCAGGTTGTGATCGGGAACGGCGAGCGTCAGGTCAGGACGACGCACCCGGCGGCCGGCGACGCGCAGCCCCTCGAACGCCTGCGGGCTGGTAACCTCATGAACGAGGTGGCGATCGATGTAGATCAGGCACGTGCCGTCGTCACGTCGTTCGACGACATGCGCGGCCCAGACCTTTTCGTAGAGGGTAAGCGGACGACTGGCCATGACGCGCGCGCTTTAGCCGCAGATGCGCAACAAATGGAAGAGCGTTAGGCGTTGCGCTGCACAAAGATTGCGCCGAGCTGTTCGCCTTCCGCCCTTCTGTCGGTGATCAGAGCGCGACGTCGTAGGCGGCCGTCGTCTTTCCGGCGATCTCCTCCACGGTCACACCGGGCGCCAGTTCGACCAGCCGGAAGCGGCTCTGGTGATCGGGGCGCTGGAAAACGGCGAGGTCGGTGACGATCATGTCGACCACATTCCTGCCCGTCAGCGGCAGCGTGCATGCCGGGATGAACTTCGGACTGCCGTCCTTGGCGACATGCTCCATCACGACGATGATCTTCTTCACGCCAGCGACGAGATCCATCGCGCCGCCCATGCCCTTGATCATCTTGCCGGGGATCATCCAGTTGGCGATGTCGCCGTTTTCCGCGACTTCCATCGCGCCGAGTACGGTCAGGTCGATATGCCCGCCGCGGATCATCGCGAAGCTCTGGTCGGAGCCGAAATAGACGCTGCTTGGCAGTGCGCTGATCGTCTGCTTGCCGGCGTTGATGAGGTCCGGATCCTCTTCGCCTTCATAGGGGAACGGCCCGATGCCGAGCATGCCGTTCTCGCTCTGTAGCGTCACCGTCATGCCGTCCGGGATGTTGTTCGCGACCAGCGTCGGGATGCCGATGCCCAGGTTCACATAATAGCCGTCGCGCAATTCCTGGGCGGCGCGCGCTGCCATCTGGTTGCGATCCCACGCCATCACTTCGCTCCTTGCATGTCGGTCCAGCGCTTGTCCGCCGGGAAGGTATCGTCCCAGCCGCTGCCGAGGCCGGTGCCGTAAACGGGATTGGGGAGGATGAACCAGCTTCTGCCCCAGCGCGCCGCATAAGGGGGCGACGAGGCGGCCACGCGCCGTGCTGCCGGTGTTCCCTCCAGCGCATCGCTGAAATCCCCGATCTGGTCACCGCCCAGCGCCAGCACGCACCAGCGCGCGGCGATCGCGCGACGGCGGCCGTCCTTTGCGGACTTGCCGTCTGCGTCACCCTTCAGGAACAATGTCTCGCCATGCACGAAGCTGCCGAGACCGGCGCGCGCCAGAGCGTCAGCGGTCTCCGTTGCGGCGGCGACATTGCGGTTGGTGTTGATGATCGGCGTCACGCCCATCGTGCGCAGCGCGGCGAAGGCGGCCGTGGCGCCCGGGACTGCGGCCACCTTGTCGGCTCCACCCGCTTCCCACCGCGCCCAGCGACCGGCGTCGAATGCCGCGCCGCTCACGGCATCGTTATATTCGTAGCCGAGATTGAGGATCGCGGTCTCATCCATGTCGAACACGGCGGCAAAGGGCTTGTCGCCGCACGGCACCGCAACCGGCGCACCGTCGGCTGGCAGCACGATCGCCGATTCCGAGGGCCGCCGCCCGGCAATGCGCAGCCGGACATTGTCGACCAGCGCATTATAGGCCTGTTCGCTCAGCGCTGCCGCCTCAGCCGAACCGTAGAGAAATTGCATGGCGCCGGGCACGACCGCCGGTCGGGCGCTGCGCGACGGCGCCGGCATGGTCGCGCAGCCCGCCAACGATGCGGCAGCGGCAAGCGCCAGAACCTTCCTCACGCGGCAGTGCCGGTGGGGCGAGGACGGGTCATGCGGAATTCGATCTTCTTGTCGTAGGGTGCGCCGACGACCAGCCGGTTGACGTAGATGCCGGGGAGGTGGATCGCGTCGGGATCAAGGCTGCCGACGGAAACGATTTCCTCCACCTCGGCGACGCAGATGCGGCCGGCGGTCGCCATCGGCTGGTTGAAGTTGCGCGCCGTCTTGCGGAAGATGAGGTTGCCGCTCTCGTCCGCCTTCCAGCCCTTGATGATGCTGAGGTCAGCGCGGATGCCCCGTTCGAGGATATATTCCTCGCCGTCGAACACCTTCACTTCCTTGCCCTCGGCGACCAGCGTGCCGACGCCGGTCTTGGTGTAGAAGCCCGGGATGCCCGCACCGCCAGCGCGGCACCGCTCGGCCAGCGTCCCCTGCGGGCAGAATTCCACCTCCAGCTCGCCCGACAGATACTGGCGCTCGAACTCCTTGTTCTCGCCGACATAGCTGGAGATCATCTTCTTGATCTGGCGTGTGCGCAGCAGCTTGCCGAGGCCCTCGCCATCGATGCCGGCGTTGTTGCTGGCGACGGTGAGGTCCCTCACGCCGGACGCCTGCACCGCGTCGATCAGGCGTTCGGGAATGCCGCACAGGCCAAAGCCGCCGGCGCAGATCAACATCCCGTCATGCAGCAGACCATCGAGCGCCGCCGCGGCATCGGGATAGAGCTTGTTCATGAAACGCCGCCTCTTTTCGCTGGTTTGCGCCGGTTAGCGGCTGGGCGAAAGGGGTTCAAGGCGGCGGGCTCGGCGGGAATGCGGGGGCGAGCGGCGGCAAGAGCCAACCTCCCGGCGAGGCGCCCCGCCGGGCCATTGGCGTAGTGCCGCCCCTCGATCAGAAAACTGCGCGATCGACCCCAAGGGCGTCGGCAAGATCGGCCAGCGCCTGCGTCTCGTCGCTTACCTTGATCGCGTGAATGCCGAGCTGCGCAGCCGGCTTGCAGTTGATGCCGAGGTCATCGAGGTACACGCACTTGTCGGCTGACTTGCCCAGCGTTTCCAACATCATCTCGTAAATGCGCGGATCGGGCTTGCGGATGCCCACCTTGCTCGATTCGATCACATGATCGAACCGCGCCATGATCTCGGCGACCTTGGCTGCCTTTTCGGCGCTGCGCGACATGCCGGCGCCTTCGCCAGCGGGCACATTGTTGGTGATGCAGCCAAGGCGATAGCCGCTGCGCTTCAGCCAATCGAGCGCGTGCACCATGCGGGGACGGATGTCGCCGGAGAGCAGGAGCAGGACATCCTCGCCGCGCAGTTCATGGCCCAGGGCGCGCGCTTCTTCGGCGAACTGCGCGTCGAAACCGGCAGCATCGATTTCCGCCCGCTCGAACAAGGCCCAGGCGTTGTCGTCCGGGTTGGTGGCGTTGATCTGCCGGATCAGATCCTCCGGCAGCCCACGTTCGCGCTCCAGCCGATTGAAGGCCTCGAAAGGCGAAGAGGTGATTACCCCGCCGAAGTCAAAGATCACGGTGTCGCGCATGAAGTGGTCCTTAAAGGTGGTCGAGATGTCCGAGGGGGCTGGCCGATCGCAAACGCCGCGTGCGGCGCTTATTTCCCGCGCGGCTGCGCGGCGAGGCGCGAGATGAGGACCGCGCTGCGCAGGGCCTGGCGCGGCAGGCTGGTGAGGTCGACCCATTCGCCGACCGCATGTGCGCCGCCGCCGGCCACGCCCATGCCGCCCAGCGTTACCGCGTCCGCGGCGACGAAGCTGGAATCCGCCGCGCCGCGCTTGGCGGGGTCCATTTCCAGCAACTCGGGCAGGCCGAGGTCGCGATTGACCGCGTTCAGCTCGTTCATCAGCGCGCGGTTGGCCGCGGTCGGCGGCATCGACGGATAGCCTTCGAAGAAGCGGATCGACGCTTGGGTGCCGGGCAGGTGGCGGGCAACGATTGCCGTCATCGCCGCCTTTGCCTTGGCATCCTGTTCCGGCGTCAGGCTGCGCAGATCGCCGCGCACGACCGCCCGGGCGGGGATCACGTTGGTCTTGCCCTCCGCGGTGCCCTTCACGCCGGCATCGTCGAGCGCGGCGGGCGTGCCGCCGACGACGACGCTGGCATTGTAGGTGAGGTTCGGTTCCGCAAGCGTGCGGCGGAATTCGTCGAGGATGCGCGCCATCTCGTACACCGCGCCATAGCCCATCGACGCATTGAAGATGCCGCTGGAATGGCCCGTCTTGCCGGTGGTGACGAGTTCCCAGTTGGTCGAGCTTCGCCGCGCGGTGGTGGCATATTCCTGGTCGCCATCGCGGGCGACATTCTCATATTCCAGTGCGATGTCGGCCCATTTGCCGGCGTCGACGAGATCGCGGCGGGCGACGTCCAGCGGCGCGCCGGTCTTTTCCTCGTCGCCGGTCAGGACGATCTTGATATCGGCATTGCGCAGGGTTCCGGCGGCCTGCATCGCACGCAAGGCGGCGACGATCACGACCAGCCCGCCCTTGTCATCGCCAACGCCGGGGCCGGTCACGCGGTCGCCCTCCCGCTTCCAGCCGGTGAAGGGACTGTCGGGTTCGAACACGGTGTCGAGGTGGCCGATCAGCAGGATGCGCTTGCCACGGCCGTTACCCTTGTGGGTCGCGACGATGTGGCCTGCGCGGCCCGTCGCCGTCATGTCGACCCAGTCAACGGTGAAGCCAAGTGGCGCCAGTTCGGCGCGCATCATCTCGCCGACGGCCTTCACCCCGGCAAGGTTGAGGCTGCCCGAATTCTGCAGCACCAGCTTTTCCAGCAAGGCCTCGTGGCGCGGCGCTTCGCTCGCGACCACCTCCCCCATCCGCTTTTCCGGCGCGCTGGTGGCGGCGGTGGTGAGCAGGGCGAGGGCGGCAAGGGCGGTGCGCAGGATCATGCACCGCGGGCTAACAAAGCAGCCGGTCCGTGAACAGGGTGGGTGTATCAAATCGTTGCGTTACGGGGCGCAGATTGAACCCCCGGCGACGCTGCGCCATGGGAGGATTGCTGCACGGGTCGGTGCGGCAGTGGCGATCGGGCACCAAGCCGGACGCACCGCAGGAGACCGAACATGAATGTTGCCATCCTTGCCGGGCTGTTGCTCGGCGCGCCTCAGCCGGAGGCGCACCGTGTCGAGATTGATCATCAGGGCCAGCGAGTCGACGTGACGTACCAGAGCGGGACTGACGTCACCCATAAGCAGGTCGGCGCAGTGAGCGCCGCCGGGCGCGGCAGCACGCTGCGTTGCGTCTGGCGTGCCAACATCAGCGTCGCACGCGAGGCGCGCAGCACGGCGGGCCATGTTCTCGCCCGCACGATCGCTGGCGATGCGCCGGTGGAGGGCAGCCGCGCGGGCTGGTGCTCGGCGCAGCGCGGCGCGATCGCGCAGGACATTGCGGCCCGCAGCGCAGGTACGCGCGCGCATCTTCTCGCGGTGGCTGAGCGGGACCGTGAGGTTCTGGCGCTAGAGCTTGATACCGCCCATGCCGCGGGGCGCAGCTAAGTGCGCGCAGTCGGGATGATGGCGGCCGCGGGCCTGTGTGCCCTGGCCTCGCCCGCGATCGCGCAGGTTGCGGTTGGCGGCAGTGTCGAGATCGCGACGGATGAGCGTCGTCGTGGCATCAGCTGGAGCGACGGAAAGGTGGCGCCCGCGGCGAGCGTGCGGGCCAGTGTGCCGTTCGGGCTGGACCTGGGCGTGCGGGCCACCGGCACGCGGGGCGACCCACGACATGGTGGCGCTGACGCCGTGTTCGACGTGACGGGCGGCTTCACGCGTGACATTGGCGGCGGGCTGCGGCTGGACGGTTTCGTCGCCGGGCACCTGTTTGCCGGGGCGAGGGGCGGCATGGACTATGTCGAGGGCGGCCTTGGCGCGAGCTATGCGCTGGGCCCGGCAGAGCTTGGCGTGGACGCGCGGTACGCACCCAGCCAGTCCGCGATCGGCGGCGACAATCTGTGGATCGGCGCACGCGCGCGTGTGGGGGTGCCCGCGACGCCATTTACCGTGAACGCCTCCGTCGGGCATTCGTCCGGCAGCGTAGATGACTGGCAGCGCGCGGCGCGGCTTCGCCCCGGCGGGAATTACACCGATTGGTCGCTGGGCGTCGATCACATCACCGGGCCGTTCAGCATCGGCGTGCTGTACACCGGCACCGACATCGATGATCGCGTGCTCGCCTCCCCCTTCGCCAATCCGCGGCACACCGGTGACAAGGTGACGGCACGGCTGGCGATCAGCTTCTGACAACAGGCGCCGGGAATTCAGCCCGCTGAAGCGGGGCTGCACCCCGGCGCAAAATTTCCTGACGAGGTCTCTTTTCTTCCCCCGCTGAAACGGCAACAAAGCTGCAAAACACCGTGGGAGAAGATGTATGAAGTCGCCAATCTGCGCGATGCTGGGAATCGATTTCCCGCTGCTCGCCTTCAGCCACTGCCGCGACGTGGTCGCCGCGGTGAGCCGCGCTGGCGGGTTTGGCGTGCTGGGGGCGACCGGGCACACGCTGGAAAGCCTGGAGACCGAGCTGGCGTGGATCGACGCGCATGTCGACGGCAAGCCTTATGGCCTCGACGTGCTGATCCCCGAAAATCTGGCGACCGGCGGTGCGAAGGGGCTGACCCGCGCGTCGATCATGGACAAGGTGCCGCCGCAGCACCGCGCCTTCGTCGGCGAACTGGCGGAAAAGCATCACTTCTCGCTGCCGCCCGAGCGCCCTGACAGCGACGCACCGGCGCCGTTCGATCCCAATCTGGCGCTGGCGATGCTCGACGTGGCGTTCCGCCACCCGATCAAGCTGATCGCCAATGCGCTGGGCGTGCCGCCGCAGGCGATGATCGACATGGGGCGCGAGCGCGGCGTGCCGGTCGCGGCGCTGGTCGGGGCGAAGGAACATGCCCTGCGGCAGGTGGACGCAGGCGTCGACATTCTGGTGGTGCAGGGCGGCGAGGCCGGCGGCCATTGCGGCGAGGTTTCTACCATGGTGCTGGTGCCCGAGGTGATCCGCGCGCTGGAGGCGCAAGGGAAGCGCGTGCCGACCCTTGCCGCGGGTGGGATCATGACCGGCAGCCAGATGGCGGGTGCGATGGCGATGGGGGCCGACGGCGTGTGGACCGGATCGGTCTGGCTCGCGACGCCGGAGAGCGAATGTTCGGACGTGTTCCGCGAGAAGATGGTCGAGGCGACGTCACGCGACACGGTGCGGTCGAAGAGCCGCACCGGCAAGCCTTCCCGCCAGCTGCGCTCGGCATGGACCGACGCCTGGGAGGGGCCGAACTCGCCCGGCCCGCTGCCGATGCCATACCAGAGCCTGATCAGCGAACCTGCGATCCGCGCGTGCGATATCGCGGCGCAGAAAGGGGACCCGGCCGCGCGCGACATGGTGACGTACTTCGTCGGGCAGGGCGTCGGCCTTGTCGATCAGGTCCGGCCGGCGGGGCAAGTGGTGCAGGATTTCAAGCTGGAGTTCGCCGAGGCGATGGAGCGAATGATGGGACTGGTCGAAAGCTGAAACGATTGGTCGCATTCGGCCGCATCCTCGGCTGACCGTCAATCTTTGAGTAAGGTTCGCGTCGCCATGCCGGCCAGGCAACGCTGAGACTGGCGTGTGCACGGAGGATTTGGTTCGTATGCGCTTGTACCGGGCAAGCTCATTCATTTTCCCGCGAAGCTTGCAGTTGCGGATCTTTGCCGTCTGCTTCGTTGCGACTCATCTTCCGCTGCTCGGCTTCATCATCTGGGCGGCGGCGACGCACCGGCTGGATCTGATGGGGGTGTTGGTGGTCGTCGGCGCGACGGTGCTGGGACTGGTGCTGGCGCTGGCCGGTATCTTCGCGTTGCTCGCACCGATCCATCTTGCGGCCAAGGCGCTGAACGAGGCGGAGGAGGGCCAGGTGCCGAGCGTGCCGTTGGTATCGGGCAATGATCTGGTCGCGCGCCTGCTCGCCGGGATCAACCGCGCGGCGCAATCGACCGCCGAACGGATGCGGTCGCTTCAGCGCGACGCTGTGCAGGATCCGCTGACCAGCGTGCTCAATCGCCGCGGCCTGCTGGCGCAGCTCGACGCCATGCCCGAACATCATACCGCCGGCGCCCTGGCTTTGGTCGACCTCGACCATTTCAAGCTGGTCAATGACCTGCTTGGCCATGAGACGGGCGACCGGGTGCTGCACGATTTCGCGCACAGGCTGGTTGCCGCCGTGCGCCGCACGGACATGGTGGCGCGCTGGGGTGGCGAGGAATTCCTGATCTATTTCCCCGGTGCGACCGAGGCGGTGGCGCAGGCTGTGCTGATGCGGATCGCGGAGCGGCTGCGCGCCGATCCGCTGGCGCATGTAGGAGACCGGCCGCTCAGCTTCTCCGCCGGCACCACCGCTGCATCGCGCGGGACCTTCGACGAGGCGACGCGACGGGCGGACGCAGCGCTGTACGAGGCAAAACATCGCGGGCGCGCCCGCATTCTGAGCAGTGCGGAGCTGCGCATCTGACCAGCGCAGCGGCAGTCAGATGCCGTCGGGAAAGACCGTGTGGCCGGCCGCTTCCAGCGCGGCGGTCAGATCGGTGATACAGGCGTCGACGGCGGCAGGATCTGACGAGCGCACGACGAAGTTCGCGCCGGTGCGCCCCTCGCGAAAGAACGGGTAGCTGCCGATCGCGACGCCGGCATGGGTGCGTTCCGCGTGGCTGAGTAGCTCCGCGATCTCGCTTTCCGCCACCCAGCAGCCGATCTGCCGGCTGACGACGGGGCGGCCGCCCTCCAGCGTGCCGGTGAGCGAATCGAGCATTCCGGCCGTGATGTTGGGCACGCCCGCCATGATGAAGATGTTGCCGATGTGGATGCCCGGTGCACCCGACATGCGGTTTTCGATCAGGCTCGCACCCTCGGGCACGCGCGCCATGCGAAGCCGCGCATCGGTGATCCCGCCGCGCGATCCATAATAACGTTCCAGCACCGCCACCGCCTTGGGGTGATGAACGACGCCGACGCCAAGCGCCGTGGCGATCGCGTCCACCGTGATGTCGTCATGCGTCGGCCCGATGCCGCCGGTGGTGAACAGGTAATCGTTGCGCGCGCGCAGGATGTTGACCGCCTCGACGATCGCCTCCTGCCGGTCGGGCACCACGCGCACCTCAACCAGGCGGATGCCCTGGACGTTCAGCCATTGCGCGATCTGCGCGACGTTCTTGTCCTGCGTGCGTCCGGAGAGAATCTCGTCCCCGATCACCACGAGAGCGGCGGTCCAGATGCGTTCGCTGTTCATGCGGCACTGGCATAGCCTCGCAAAAGTGCGCCCGTCACGCTATATCCGCGGGCATGACCGAATATGTGACCGTGACCAGCGACGCGCCGCTGGGACGCAATGGAGCGATCAAGCTTCATGGACCAGAGGCCTTCGCCGGAATGCACGCCGCAGGGCGATTGGCGGCCGAAACGCTCGACATGATCGTGCCGCACATGGTGCCTGGCGTGACCACGGCCGAGATCGATCGGCTGGTGTACGATTTCATCACCAGCCGTGGCGCGGTGCCGGCGACGCTGGGCTATCGCGGATACACGCACAGTTGCTGCATCTCGATCAACCATGTGGTCTGCCATGGCATCCCCAGCGAGAAGACGCTAAAGTCGGGCGATATCGTCAACGTCGACGTGACCCCGATCGTCGATGGCTGGCACGGCGATTCGTCGCGGATGTACCTGATCGGTGATGTGCCGCTGAAGGCGCGGCGCCTGGTTGATGTCACTTATGAATGCCTGATGCTGGGTATCGAACAGGCGAAGCCCGGCAACACGATGGGTGATGTCGCGCATGTCATTCAGCGCCATGCAGAGTCGCACCGCTATGGCGTGGTACGCGATTTCTGCGGGCATGGCCTGGGTCGCCTGTTCCACGACGCGCCGGAAGTGGTGCATGTCGGACGGCCGGGAACGGGGCCGGAGTTGAAGCCGGGCATGATCTTCACCATCGAGCCGATGATCAACATCGGGCGGCCCGACGTGAAGCTGCTCGACGACGGCTGGACGGCGGTGACGCGGGACCGGTCGCTGTCGGCACAGTTCGAACATTCGATCGGCATCACCGAGGACGGGTGCGAGATTTTCACGCTCTCGCCCGCCCGTCTGCACAAGCCGCCGTACCTTTGACCGGACGGTTGCGGCGCCATTCAGGCCGGCGCCGCTGATCAGGATCACCTGTCCATTGTGACAGGTGATCGCCACTTCCCTTCCGAACCAACCTGCGTCAGTCTCCCGCGCCAAAGCCTCAGCAAGGGGCGGGGGAGAGGAACATGCGGCTTGGATATGCGCTGGTCGCGGCGCTCGCGCTGACGGCGTGCAAGGCGGCGACAACCACCGAAAATGCAGCCGATCGCAGCGCCGCCACCGGCGTTGGCAAGGTCGATGGCGCGCTTCTGACCACCGGCGGCGACGGCCGCGATTGGGCAATGGCCGGCTTCAACTATCAGGAACAGCGTTTCTCCCCGCTGACCCAGATCAACGCCGGCAATGTCGGTCAACTGGGCCTCGCCTGGTATGCGGACATGCCCGACGCGCGCGGTCAGGAGGCGACCCCGGTCGTCATCGACGGCAAGCTCTTCGTCACCGGCCCCTGGTCCAAGGTGTTCGCTTACGACGCGGGAACCGGGCAGAAATTGTGGGAGTTCGACCCCGGCGTCGACAAGGCGAAGGGTGTCGAGGCCTGCTGCGATGTGGTCAACCGCGGTGTCGCGGCGTGGAAAGGGCGGCTGTACGTCGGCACGATCGACGGCCGCCTGATCGCGCTCGACGCGGCGACCGGCAAGCAGGACTGGTCGGTCCAGACCACCGACAATTCAAAGCCCTACACCATCACCGGCGCGCCGCGCGTGGTGAAGGGGATGGTCGTCATCGGCAATGGCGGCGCGGAGTTCGGCGTGCGCGGCTATGTCACCGCTTATGATGCCGGCACCGGCGCGAAGAAGTGGCGCTTCTACACCGTCCCCAACCCGACCGGTGCGCCGGACGGCGAGGCAAGCGACGCGGCGATGGCGAAGGTCGCGCCCAGCTGGTCCGAAAACGGCCAGTGGAAGCAGTCCGGCGGCGGCGGCACGGTGTGGGATTCGATCGTCTATGACGCGGAGCTAGACCAGCTGTACCTCGGCGTCGGCAACGGTTCGCCCTGGAACCATGGCCTGCGCAGCGAGGGCAAGGGCGACAACCTCTTCTTATCCTCGATTGTCGCCCTGAAGCCCGATACCGGCGAATATGTCTGGCATTATCAGGAGACGCCGGGCGAGACGTGGGATTTCACCGCCACTCAGCCAATCAACCTCGCCACGCTCAACATCGGCGGTCAGCAGCGCCGTGTGCTGATGCAGGCGCCCAAGAACGGCTTTTTCTACGTGGTCGATCGCACCAACGGGAAGCTGATCAACGCCGGCCAGTTCATCCCCGGCGTCAACTGGGCGAGCGGCTATGACTTGAAGACGGGGCGCCCGATCGAGAACCCGGAAGCGCGCTATTACAAGACGGGCAAGCCGTTCGTTGCGGTGCCGAGCGCCATCGCCGCGCACAATTGGCAGCCGATGAGCTTCAACCCGCAGGCAGGCCTTGCCTATATTCCGGCACAGATCGTCGGCTCGGCCTATCTCAACCCGTCGTCGGATCTGGATCAGGCGAAGCCGCTTGGCTTCAACGTCGGCCAGGATCTCGGCAATGCCATGTATCCGCGCGATCCCGCGGCGGTGAAGCAGGCGATTGCGGGCGCCACCGGGCGGCTCGTCGCCTGGGATCCGGTCGCCAACAAGGCGCGCTGGACGGTGAATTATCCGACGCCGTGGAACGGCGGCACGATGACCACCGCGGGCAATCTCGTGTTCCAGGGGACGGCGCTGGGCGAGTTCCGGGCCTATGCCGCGGATACCGGCAAGCAGCTCTTCACCTATCCGGTGGGCACGGGGATCATGGCCGGCGCCGCGACCTTCATGATCGGCAACGACCAATATGTCGCGGTGCTCGCCGGGCGCGGCGGCGCGCTGCCGCTGTCGATCGGCTATGCCATCGGCAAGGCGCGCGACGTGCCCAACGTGCCGCGCCTCTTGGTGTTCAAGCTCGGCGGCACGGCCAAGCTACCCGGTACCACGCCGCAGGATTCGACCCCGGTGAACCTGCCCGAGAACAAGGCGACGCCGCAGCAGGTGGCGCAAGGGCAGGCATTGTTCGGCCGCTATTGCCAGGTCTGCCACGGCGCCAGCGCTGGCGGCGGCGGCGTGCTGCCGAACCTGCAGCGATCCGCAACGCTGAGCGACCCCGACACGTGGAAGGCGATCCTAATCGACGGGATGCTGAAGGACCGCGGCATGGTCAGCTTCGCCAAGGTGCTGACGCCCGAACAGGCGCAGCTGATCCGCCTCTATGTCATCGACGAGGCGCATTGGGCGCAGAAGAACCTCGCCGGTGCCACCAAGGTGGTAACGCCCCGGCCGGGCGCCGCCGCCTCTCCCGTACCGACGGGGGTTCGGTGACGGCGACCTGGTGATCGGCGCATGCATGGGTGGGCGCTGCCCTAGAAAGTGGCATCGCCCGCCGGCTGCCTGATTTTTGGGCGGCGCTTTCTCAAGGGAAGAAGGCGAGTCGCCACCTTGCCCTTCGCGGCCCCGGCTGGCACGTTCGATGCAAGCACCAGACACCGGGGCGAGGGTTCTAACCAGGGGTGGGCGTTTCCGCGTGAAGAAGATCGAAGCGATCATCAAACCGTTCAAGCTCGATGAGGTGAAGGAGGCGCTCCATGAGGTGGGCGTGTCCGGAATCACGGTGACCGAGGCGAAGGGGTTCGGGCGGCAGAAGGGCCATACCGAATTATATCGCGGTGCCGAATATGTCGTCGACTTCCTGCCCAAGGTGAAGCTCGAGGTGGTCGTCGAGGACGGCCTGGTCGAACGCGTGGTCGAGGCGATTGCCCAGGCCGCGCAGACCGGGCGGATCGGCGACGGCAAGATCTTCGTCATCCCGGTCGAAACGGCAATGCGCATCCGCACGGGTGAGCGA
Source organism: Sphingomonas olei (assembly GCF_045369765.1). NCBI lineage: Bacteria > Pseudomonadati > Pseudomonadota > Alphaproteobacteria > Sphingomonadales > Sphingomonadaceae > Sphingomonas > Sphingomonas olei. The sequence goes on along the minus strand of NZ_JBIQEU010000001.1, from coordinate 487,169 downwards.
AACGACGACGCGATCTGAACCCTTAACAAACGGCCCGGCATAGAATCGGGCCGCCCCGGCAACGAGAAAGTCCTGGCCGCGCCAGGAACCCGCAGAGGAAGATCAGAGCAATGGCAACGACCGCCGCAGACGTCATCAAGCGTATCAAGGACGAAGAGATCGAGTGGATCGATCTCCGCTTCACCGATCCCAAGGGCAAGTGGCAGCACCTGACCATGGTCGCCAGCGTGATGGGCGAGGATGAGTGGACCGACGGCCTGATGTTCGACGGCTCGTCGATCGAAGGCTGGAAGGCGATCAACGAGAGCGACATGATCCTGAAGCCGGATCTGGACGCGATCTATAACGATCCCTTCTCCGCGACGCCGATGCTGATCGTGTTCTGCGACATCCTCGAGCCGTCGACCGGCGAGGGCTATACCCGCGATCCGCGCACCACGGCGAAGCGCGCCGAGGCTTATGTCGCCTCGACCGGCGTTGGCGACACCGTCTATGTCGGCCCCGAAGCCGAATTCTTCATGTTCGACAACGTGCAGTTCGACACGAACTACGCCGAATCCTACTTCAAGATCGACGATATCGAGCTGCCGACCAACACCGGCCGCGAGTACGAGGGTGGCAACCTTGCGCATCGCCCGCGTGCCAAGGGCGGCTATTTCCCGGTCGCGCCGGTCGACAGCGCCGTCGATATCCGCGGCGAGATGGTGTCGACCATGCTCGAAATGGGCCTGCCGTGCGACAAGCATCACCATGAGGTGGCGGCCGCGCAGCATGAGCTGGGCCTCACCTTCGGCACGCTGACCACGACCGCCGACCGGATGCAGATCTACAAGTACGTCGTGCATCAGGTGGCGCATGCCTATGGCAAGTCGGCGACCTTCATGCCCAAGCCGATCAAGGAAGATAACGGTTCGGGCATGCACACGCACTTCTCGATCTGGGAGAAGGGCAACCCGCTGTTCGCCGGCAACGGCTATGCCGGGCTGAGCGACACCTGCCTGTATTTCATCGGCGGCATCATCAAGCACGCCAAGGCGATCAACGCCTTCACCAACCCGACCACTAACAGCTACAAGCGGCTGGTGCCGGGTTATGAGGCGCCGGTGCTGCTGGCCTATTCGAGCCGTAACCGCTCGGCCTCCTGCCGTATTCCGTACGGCACGGGCGCCAAGTCGAAGCGTGTCGAGGTGCGCTTCCCCGACGCGATGGCAAACCCGTATCTCGCCTATGCCGCGCTGCTGATGGCTGGTCTGGATGGCATCCAGAACAAGATCCATCCGGGCGATGCGATGGACAAGAACCTCTATGACCTGCCGCCGGCAGAGCTGGCCGAGGTTCCGACCGTCGCCGCGTCGCTGCGCGAGGCGCTCGACAGCCTGCTGGCCGATCACGACTTCCTGCTGAAGGGCGACGTGTTCACCAAGGATCAGATCGAGGCTTATGTCGAGCTGAAGTGGAGCGAAGTCGCACGCTGGGAAATGACGCCGAGCCCGGTCGAATACGACATGTATTACAGCGCCTAAGCGCCTAAGATCTGACGAAGAAAGGGGGTGTCCGCCGGTGCGGGCGCCCCATTTTTCATGCGCATTGTCCGGGCATTCAGCCGCGGAACAGACCGCCGAGGACGCCGCGCAGGATCGAGCCAGCAAGGTTGCCGGAGGATGATTTCCGGCGGCCGCCACCGAAGACCTGGCGGCCGATTTCATTGGCGACCTGGCGCCCGATCGAGGAGCCGGCGGCGCGGGTGGCGGAGTCCATCGCGCGGCCCCAGGGAGATGAGGCGGCCGCCCGTTCTTCCGCGATACGGGCCCGTTCGGCGGCCTTCGCCGCGCGGGCGGCGGCCTGTGCCTGGCTCGCTTCGGCCCGTTTCATGTCATTTTCGGCCTTGGTCTGCGCAGCCGCGGCCAGTGCCTCCGCGCTCTTCGCCGCGAGCAGTTCCTCGGCCGATTCACGGTCGATCGGCGTGTCGTAGCGATTGCCGATCGCATCGGTGGTGATGATCATCCGCCGCTCATCGGCGGTCAACGGCCCGACGCGGCTTTGTGGTGCGCGGATCAGCGTGCGGGTGACCGGTGAGGGGGCGCCATCGGGCTGGAGCAGCGAGACGAGCGCCTCGCCGATCTGCAACTGCGTGATCGCGGCGGCGACGTCGACGCCGGGGTTGGCGCGGAACGTCTCGGCGGCGCTGCGCACCGCCTTCTGATCGCGCGGGGTGAAGGCGTTCAGCTTGTGCTGGATGCGGTTGTTGAGCTGTCCCGCGATGCTGTCGGGAATGTCGATCGGGTTCTGGGTGATGAAATAGACGCCGACGCCCTTGGAGCGGATCAGGCGGACGACCTGCTCGATCTTGTCGACCAGCGAGGCAGGCGCATCATCGAACAGGAGATGCGCCTCGTCGAAGAAGAAGCACAGCGCTGGGCGGTCAGGGTCGCCGATCTCGGGCAGCGTTTCGAACAGCTCCGACAAGAGCCACAGGAGGAAGGTCGCATAGAGCTTCGGCGCGGCCATCAGCCGGTCGGCGGCGAGGATGTTGACCACGCCGCGGCCGCGATCGTCGGTCTGCATGAAATCGGTAAGATCGAGCGCGGGTTCGCCGAAGAAACGGTCGCCGCCCTGGCTGCGCAATTGCATCAGCGAACGCTGGATCGCGCCGATCGACTGCTTGGAGACATTGCCATAGCGGGTGGTGAGTTCCGCCGCACGCTCCGCGCAATGCACCAGCATGGCCTGTAGATCGTCGAGGTCGAGCAGCAGGAGGCCGTCCTCGTCCGCGAGGTGGAAGGCGATCGTCATCACCCCTTCCTGCACCTCGTTCAGCCCGAGCAGCCGCGAGAGCATGAGCGGGCCCATTTCGGAGATGGTGGTGCGGACAGGATGGCCCTGTTCCCCGTAGAGATCCCAGAATTGCACCGGGCGATCGGCATAGGCCCAGCCGCTGTCGCCGATCGAGGCGGCACGCGCGGCAAAGGCGGCGTGGGTTTTCGCCTGCGGGGCGCCGGGCATGGCGAGGCCGGCGAGATCGCCCTTCACGTCGGCGACAAAGCAGGGGACGCCGGCGGCCGAGAAGCCTTCGATGATGCCCTGCACGGTCACCGTCTTGCCGGTGCCAGTGGCGCCGGCGATCAGCCCGTGACGGTTGGCGAGGCGCAGGCTGAGATATTGCGGCGACGTGCCGCCCGAAGCCGCGCCGATGAAGATGCCGTCGCCCATGCTGACCTCCCGTCCGTATCGTTCCCGCCTAGCGCATGTGGCGTGAGCGCGGCGAGCATCGTTCAACCAAAAAAAGGCCCCGCACCATCGGTGCGAGGCCCCTTTTTCAGTTCAGCACGCGGTGGTGATTACTTGATCTTCACCGCGATGAACGCCGGGGGGTTGCGCCCGCGCACGACCGACAGCAGCACCTGCGGACGGTTGGCCGACTTGGCCGCCTGAACGCCGCGGGCGATATCGGCCGCGGTGCGCACCGGCGTCGAGTTGATTGAGACGATCACGTCGCCGCGGCGCAGCTTGCGGCCGGCGTCGCTGGAGGGATCGACGGCCGAAATCACTGCGCCCTGCACGGTGGAATCGACACCGACCTGACGGGCGATCGTCGGAGTGAGCGGCTGCACCGTCACGCCGATGCTGTTCGAGGCCGGAACGGCGGGTCCCTCACTATCCTCGCCGAAGCTGTCGTCGCCGCCGCCGAGCTGCTGGGCGAGCTGCTCCTCGGCCGGACGCACCGTGGTGGTCACGGTGACCGTGGTCGGCTTGCCGTCACGGATCACGTCGAGCTTTGCTTGCTGGCCCGGCGCGACATTGGCGACGAGGTAGGACAAGGTCGTTTCCGGCGTGACCTGCTCGCCGTTGACGCGGGTGACGACGTCACCGGCGCGCAGGCCGCCCTTCGCCGCCGGGCCACCCGGCTCGGCGCGGGCGATGATCTCACCCGAATTCTTCGGCAGGCCGAGCGCCGCGGCGATGTCGTCGTTCAGCGGCTGGATCTGCACGCCGATATAGCCGCGCTGAACCGGCTTGCCCTTCATCAGCGTGTCGATGATCGGCTTTGCGTCCTCCGCCGGAATGGCGAAGCCGATGCCGATATTGCCGCCCGACTGCGAGAAGATCTGGCTGTTGATGCCGATCACTTCGCCGTTCAGGTTGAACATCGGGCCGCCCGAATTGCCCTGGTTGATCGAGGCGTCGGTCTGAATGAAGCGATCGTTGGCGCCGCCCTGGCCCGTCACGCGGTGAACCGCCGAGACGATGCCGGCGGTGACGGTGCCGCCAAGGCCGAACGGGTTGCCGATCGCGACCACCCAGTCACCGACACGCGCGCGCGCCGAATCGCCGAAGCGCACATAGGGCAGCGGGCCCGGAGCATCGATCTTCAGCAGTGCGAGGTCGGACGCGGTGTCGCGGCCGACGAGCTTCGCCACATATTCCTTGCGATCGGGCAGCGTGACGCGGATCGCCTCCACCGTCGCCTGGCGGTGGCCCGGCGCGACGACGTGGTTGTTGGTGACGACATAGCCGTCCGGCGAGATGATGAAGCCCGAGCCGAGCGACTGCGCCTCACGCGTGATCGGCGCGCCATTCTGCCCGCCGCGACCGCCGAACTGGCCGAACAATTCGGCGAAGGGCGTGCCGGCGAACGGATTGGCGGGCTGCGCCACCGTCACCTTCTGATCGGTGGAAATGTTGACAACCGCCGGCTGAAGCTTTGCGACCAGATCGGCAAAGCTCATCGGCGCGCCGGCGCGCGGCGCCGATGCCTGCATCGTCCCCGGCTCGTTCTGCGCGCTCTGCGCAGAGGCAGGGTGCTGCAAGGCAAGCGAAGCGGCAGTGCCGCCGAGGAGAAGAGCGCCAGTAAGCGCATAGGCGTAACGCACGATCGTCATGTTCCTCTCGTTTGTCCGGCAGGACCGGACCAAGTTTCCAATGCCGCCGGGTCGATGAACGGCGTTTGAATGTGAACGAACCGGCCGCTTTCCCGTTGCGCTTGCGCGAAATCAGGTCAGCGCCCGTTGAATTCCTTCAGATAGGCATTGTCCCGGCTCATTATAATATTCGTCGATCCTTCCGGCCGCGCATTTCCGTCAGCACCGAAGGTGTGGCGGTAGGACTGCATCGCCCGATAGAAATCGTAGAACTTGGGATCCTTGCTGAAGGCGTCGGCATAGATGCTCGCGGCGCGGGCATCCGCCTCCGCGCGCACGATCTGCGCCTGCTTCTGACCCTGCGCCCGGATCGTATTCGCCTCCTGCTGGCGCGCGGTGCGCATCCGCTGCAGCGCGCTGTCGAGCGGGCTGCCATCGGGGAGGTCGGCATGCTTGATCCGGACGTCGACGATCGCCGCGCCATATTGGCGCGCGTCGCGTTGCAACGAGGCCTGGATCGCGTCCATCACCTTGCCGCGTTCGGGGCTGAGCAGGACGGCGAAGGGCACCTTGCCCAGTTCGTTGCGAAGCGCCGTGCCGAGCAGCGGGCGAAGCTGATCCGCCACGCGTTCCTCGGTGTTCGACGTGCTGCCGGTCGAGGTGACCGCGCGCAGCGGATCGACGATGCGGAAACGCGCGAAGGCGTCCACGTTCAGTCGCAGCTGATCGGTCGACAGCACCAGCGTATTGTCGAGATCGGCGTCGAGCACGCGCTTGTCGATCCACACGATCTTGTCGATGAACGGCACGCGCGCAATCAGGCCGGCGCCGGTGCGCCCGATTACCTGATCGTTCTGCCACTGGTTCACCAGGCGGATCGGATTGTTGAGGCGCAGGATCACCGCCTGCTTCGTCTCCGGCACGATCGCGAAGCTGGCCGCGCCGACGATCACCGCGCCGAGCGCGGCGAACCCGACCGCGACGGGATTGCGGAACAGCGCGCTCATCGGCCGGCCTCCGCCGCCGGGGCGGGCGTTGCCGCCGCCGCCGCACCGGTCTGCGGCTCGGTCAGCTTGCGTGCACGGTCGAGCGGCAGCAGCGGAGAGACGCCGGGGGTTTCAACAATCGTCTTGTCAGTCTTGGCCAGCACGGCCTCCATGGTTTCATAATACATGCGGCGGCGGGTCACCTCCGGCGCAAGGCGATACTGTTCGTAGACCTTGTCGAAGGCCGCGGCCTCACCCTGGGCGCGGGCGATCACCTGCTCCGAATAGCTGCGCGCATTGTTAAGATTGCCGACCGCTTCCTGCTGGGCGGCGGTGACGGCGTTGAAATCGTCGATCAGGCTGGCGGGGGCGGCGGCCTGGCGGATCGAGACGCCCTGGACGCGCACGCCGGCGTGATATTCGTTCAGGATCTGCTGCATCATCTGGGCGACGCGCGCCTCGATGTTGGTACGGCCGGCGCCGATCGCCTCGTTGAGCGTCGTCGTCGCGAGCACCGCGCGCATCGCGCTTTCGGCGGTGGCGCGGACGGTTTCGACCGGGTCCTTGATCTCGAACACGAAGTCGCGCGGGTTATCGACGCGCCAGCGCACGGTGTAGGCGAGGTCGAGGATGTTCTGGTCGCCGGTCAGCACGTTTTCGCTGCCGTCGCGGGGGAATTCGTCGACGCGCACCGCCTCCACGTCGACCTTCTGCACCGACACCAGCGGGGCGGGCAGGGTGAGGCGGATGCCCGGATCGAGCATGCCCGAATAGCGGCCGAGGAACGTCACCACGCCGCGCTGCTGCGGGCCGATCTGATGGACCGAGGTGAACAGGATCCAGGCCGCGACGATCAGCGCGGCGCCGATCAGCCACAGGTTACGCGAATTGGCGCCGAGCGGCATCTGCGGCCCACCACCGCCGCCGCCGCCCGAACCGCCGCCACGGGCGCGTTTCAGGAATTCGTCGAGCGCGGTCGCCTTTGGCGCACCCTTGCGACCGCCGGGCGGCACCGCCCACGGATTGCGCGGGCCGGCGTTGGTATCGTCGCTGCCGCCGTTGCCCCATGGGCCATTGGAGGAATCGTTCATCAGGATAGGCGGTCGGCGCAGCCACTGCGGCATCATGGTCATAGGGTCTTTATAGGTACACGACGCGCGAAAAACAGTGCCCCGCGCGTCCGAAGGGCGTATCGGGCCGCGGCATGGACGAGAAAGAGGCAAAACAGGCGGTGGCCGCGGTCGCCGGCGAGCGTGCGAGCGTGCGGGTGGAAGGCGAACGGATCGGCGTGGTGCTGGACGCGACCGGGCTCGACGCCAAGGCGCGCGATGCGATGGAAGCGGCGGTGCGGATGGCGATCGGGCCGAACGGCCGGGTCGTGGTGACGGCGGAGCGTGCGACCCGCCGGCTGATCGCGGTGGCGAGCGGCAAGGGCGGGGTGGGCAAGTCGACCGTGTCGGCGAACCTTGCCATTGCGCTTCGCCATGCCGGGCGGCGCGTCGGGCTGGTCGATGCCGATATCTACGGCCCGTCGCAGCCGCGACTGATGGCGGCGGAGGGCGAACGGCCGCAGGCGAAGGACAAGGTGCTGCTGCCGGTGCCGACGCCCTATGGCGTGCCGATGCTGTCGATGGGGCAGCTGATCGAGCCGGGCAAGGCGATCGCGTGGCGCGGGCCGATGGCGGCGGGCGCGCTGGGGCAGCTGGTCGAGGCGGACTGGGGCGCGACCGACACGCTGGTGCTCGACCTGCCGCCGGGCACGGGCGATGTGCAGCTGACGATGATCCAGAAATATCGCCCGGCGGGCGCGGTGATCGTGTCGACGCCGCAGGACCTGGCGCTGATCGATGCGCGCCGCGCGATCGACCTGTTCGGCAAGGCGGGGATCCCGATCATCGGCCTCATTGAGAACATGGCCGGCTATGCCTGCCCGCATTGCGGCGAAGTGTCGGACCCGTTCGGCTGTGGCGGCGCTGAGGCGGCGGCGGCGGAGCTGGGCGTGCCGTTCCTGGGCCGGGTGCCGCTGACGATCGATATCCGCACCGCGTCGGACGCCGGCGAGCCGCCGGCGGCGCGGCCCGACGACACCGTGTTCCGCCCGCTGGGCGAAGCGGTGGCGCGGTGGCTGGAAACCAGCGGCGGCGGCGGGCGTTAGGAAAGCACCGGTCGTGCCGCATGCACCAGGCGGCGGCACGGGCGGACCACCCGACGAAAGGCCGTTTCATGCCGCTGACCGCCGATGCTGATATCAAGGCGCTGCTCGAGGAAACCCGCACCATCGCGCTGATCGGCGCCTCCGACCGTCCCGACCGGCCAAGCTATGGCGTGATGAAGAAGCTGCAGGATCATGGCTATCGCGTGATCCCGGTGAACCCGCAGATCACCGGCGAACATGTCCACGGCGAATATGTCTTTCGCGAGCTGTCGCAGATCGGCGAGCCGATCGACATGGTCGATATCTTCCGCCGTCCCGAGGCCGCAGGCGAAGCGGTGGACGAGGCGATTGCCGCGGGCGCCAAGGCGGTGTGGATGCAATTGGGCGTGGTCAACAACGAGGCCGCGGCGCGCGCCGAACAGGCCGGGCTCAAGGTGGTGATGGACCGTTGCCCGGCGATCGACATCCCGCGGCTGGGCGTGGCGCCGGTAAGCGCGGACTGACCCGGGCAGCGGGCAACCCCGCCCGCTCATGATTTCACCATTGGCGCGTCGCCGCTGGCTTGTCGCGGCGCGCGGGATGCCGCAAGAAACAGGACATGACCGGCGACAAGCCGGCGCCAGCGTTGAGGGAGCGGGGCGAGATGGATGAACCGGTCGCCCATGTGCACGGCCGCCCCGGTCAGCGCGATCTGACGACGGGGCCGATCGGATCGGCGCTGCTGATGTTCGCACTGCCGACGCTGGCCTCCAACGTGCTCCAGTCGCTGAACGGATCGATCAACGCGATCTGGGTCGGGCGTTTCCTGGGCGAAGGGGCACTGGCGGCGACGTCCAACGCCAATATCATCATGTTCCTGATGTTCGGCGCGGTCTTCGGCTTCGGCATGGCGGCGACGATCATCGTCGGGCAAAGCTGGGGCCGGCGTGACGTCGACGCGGCGCGGCGCGCGTTCGGATCGGCGATCGGCTTGGTGCTGATGGGGTCGATTACCGTCGGCGCGCTGGGCTGGGTCTATGCGCCGCAGATCCTGACCGCGCTTGCCACCCCGCCCGATGCCTTCGAGCCGGCGCTGGATTACTTGCGCGTCATCTTCCTCGCGCTGCCGCCGTCGATGCTGCTGGTGCTGATGTTCATGGGGCTGCGCGGCACCGGGGATTCAGTAACGCCCTTGTGGTTCATGGGGCTGGCGGTGCTGATCGATGCGGTGATGAACCCGCTGCTGATCGCCGGAATCGGGCCGTTTCCGCGCATGGGCATCGCCGGGTCGGCCACCGCGACGCTGATCGCCAATATCGTCGCGCTGGGCGCCCTGGTGGCGTGGATCGCGTGGCGCGACCTGCCGCTGCGGCTGAAGGGCGAGGAGATACGCTACATCCTGCCCGAACCGACACTGGTGCGCACGATCGTTGGCAAGGGCGTGCCGATCGGGGCGCAGATGCTGGTGCTATCGGTGTCGGCGCTCGCGATGGTCGGGCTGGTCAACCGCAACGGGATCGACACGGTGGCGGCGTACGGCATCGTCCAGCAACTGTGGGGCTATGTGCAGATGCCGGCGATGGCGATCGGCGCGGCGGTATCGGCGATGGCGGCGCAGAATATCGGTGCCGGGCGGTGGGACCGGGTCGCGCAGATCACGCGGGCGGGCATCATCTACAATGTCGCGATCACCGCGGCGACCGTCGTGCTGGTGCTGGTGCTCGACACCGTCATCATCGGCCTGTTCATTCCCGGGGCCAGCCCGGTGCTGCCGATCGCGCAGCATATCAACCTGCTGGCCACCTGGGGCTTCATCATGTTCGGCGGGACGATGGTGCTGTTCGGGGTGATCCGCGCCAATGGCGCCGTCTGGGGCCCGCTGGCGATCATGACGATCGCGATGTTCCCGGTGCGGCTGGGCGTTGCCTTTGCCTTGCTGCCGATCATCGGCCCGGACGCCTTGTGGTGGAGTTTTCCCGTGGGCTCGGGTGCCAACCTGCTGCTGGCGGCGCTCTATTACCGTTATGGCGGGTGGCGCGAGGGCGGGCTGCTGGTGCCGGAAAGCCATTCCGATGAGCGCAGCCATGCCGATATCGAGCCGGCGGGAAGCCTGAAGCCGGTGCCCTGACGGGCCCTAGCCGTGCGGTGTATCGGGATCGCGCGGGGCCATGACACGGATCGCCCCGGCGGCGATCCGCGCGCGGACCGGCGTATGCGCCAGCACCTCTCCATCGATCGAGATCGGCAGGCTGGGCCGGGTCGAGATCTTCAGGTCCTTGCCGGTGAAGGTGATCGTGTCCTGATGCCGCGCATCGAGGCCGAAGAAGCTGGCGAACCAGTTCTTCACCAGCGTCCGGCGATAACGGCCAGTGACCGCCTGAACGACGATCTGGCCCGAATCGACATGCGCCTCGTCCACCAGCCAGGTGCCGCCATGATAGGGGCCGTTGGATATGCGCACCTCGACCACGCGCATCCGTTTTTCCTCAACGCCATCGTCGACGGTGAGGATGAAGGGGCGGAATTTCAGATATTGCAGCCCCGCCCAGCCGAGATAGCCGATGCGGCCCATGAACTTCTTCAGATTGTGCGGCACCGTCTCCGCGATTTGCGGCGACAGGCCCATGGCGGCGCAATTGGCGAAATAATCATTGTCGATCATGCCGAGGTCGATGCGCCGCGGCACGCCGTTCGCCAGCACGTCGATTGCCCCGTCGATGTCGAGCGGCAGGCCAAGCGTGCGCGCGAAACTGTTCGCGGTGCCGAGCGGCAGCACACCGAGGATCACGTCCTCCCCCACCAGCCGGTCGACTAGCCCGCTGACGGTGCCGTCGCCGCCGCCCAGGATGACGAGATCGGGCTTCTTGGCGAGCGCGGCATCGATCGTCTGTTCGAGTTTGTCGGGATCCTCCACGGCATGGGCATCGACCGGGAAGGGCAGCACCTCCAGTCGTTTGCAGGCGCGGCGGAACAGCTTCTGCCCCTTGCGCGACTTGGCGTTGACGATCAGGGCCGCGGACCGGATTTCGCTCATGACGCCGCAACGCACGAGGCGCGGTTTCGCCCCCGTAACGCTTGCGTGGCCGCGCGACGCGGCGCACATGCCATGGCCATGAGTGCATCCTTTCCCGCCATTCGCCTTCGCCGTACCCGCGCCGCGGACTGGAGCCGCCGGCTGCATCGCGAGACGATGCTGACCCCGGCCGACCTGATCTGGCCGCTGTTCATCGCTGACGGGGAAGGCGTGGAGGAGCCGATCGCGAGCCTGCCGGGCGTGTCGCGCTGGTCGGTCGACCGGATCGTCGAGCGCGCGCGCGAGGCACAGGCGCTGGGCATTCCCTGCCTTGCCCTGTTCCCCAACACGCCGGGCCATCTGCGCAGCGAGGACGGGCGCGAGGCGCTCAATCCCGACAACCTCATGTGCCGCGCGATCCGTGCGGTGAAGGATGCGGTGCCCGATATCGGCATCCTGACCGACGTCGCGCTCGATCCCTATACCGCGCACGGGCATGACGGGCTGGTTGATGAGGCGGGCTATGTGCTGAACGATGCGACGGTCGAACTGCTCGTCGGCCAGTCGCTGAACCAGGCGGCGGCGGGGGCGGATATCATCGCACCGTCGGACATGATGGACGGCCGCATCGGCACGATCCGCACCGCGCTGGAGGCGACCGGGTATGCCAACGTCCAGATCATGGCCTATGCCGCTAAATATGCCAGCGCCTTCTACGGCCCGTTCCGCGATGCGGTGGGCAGCCGCGGGCTGCTGAAGGGCGACAAGAAGACGTATCAGATGGATTATGGCAACGCGGAGGAAGCGCTGCGCGAGGTGGCGTTGGACCTCGCGGAGGGCGCGGACAGCGTGATGGTGAAGCCGGGGCTGCCGTATCTCGACATTGCACGCCGCGTGAAGGAGCGGTTCGAGGTGCCGGTGTTCGCATATCAGGTGTCGGGCGAATATGCGATGATCGAGGCGGCGGTCGCGGCCGGCGCGGCGGATCGCGACGCGATGGTGATCGAGACGCTGACCGCGTTCAAGCGCGCCGGCTGTTCGGGCGTGCTGACCTATCACGCCGTCCATGCCGCGAGGCTGCTGACCGCGTGATCGAGACCGACCGCCTGATCCTGCGCGTGCCGGAGGCGCGCGACCGCGCGCCGCTGCATGCGATGTGGGCGGACCCGGCGGTGATGGCGGATCTCGGCCCGGTGAAGGACGCGGCGGCGAGCGATATGGCGTTGCAGCGGCACGCGAGCTACGCGCCGCTCGGCTTTCGCGCGGTTGTGGAGCGCGGGAGTGGTGAGACGATCGGATTTTGCGGGCTGAAGCCCGGCGCGCCCGATACGCCGATCGCGGGGATGCTGGAGATCGGCTGGATGCTGGCGACCCCCTGGTGGGGCGCGGGCTATGCGCGCGAGGCGGCGGGCGCGATCATCGCCTGGGGCTGGCAAGCGCGGCACGAGGATGCGATCGTCGCGATCACCGCGCGGCAGAACGGGCGGAGCCGGGCGCTGATGGAGCGGCTGGACATGGCGCACGAGCCAGCGCTCGATTTCGATCACCCGCTGTTCGACGCTGAAGACCCGCGGCGCGACACGGTGACCTACCAGATCGTGCGCCCGTGATCGCGACCGGGCGCCCGGCGCATGGCTGAGCCGCAGCGCGCAGGCCGTGCGCTTTACGTCCTGACGATCCTGGCGGGATCGTTCCTGTTGTTCCTGGTCCAGCCGATGGTGGCGCGGATCGCGCTGCCGCGGCTGGGCGGCGCGCCGGCGGTGTGGAACTCGGCGATGCTGGTGTACCAGGCGCTGCTGCTCGCCGGCTATGGCTATGCCCATGCGCTGGACCGGTTGCCGGTGCGGCGGCAGGCGGCGGTGCACCTGGGGCTGCTGGCGATCGCCAGCCTGTGGCTGCCGATCGGGGTGCTCGGCTGGACGCTGCCGAGCGGGACGGCGCCCGAATTGTGGGTGCCTTGGCTGCTCGCCGCGTCCATCGGGCCATTGTTTGTCGCGGTGTCGGCGCAGGCGCCGCTGATCCAGCGCTGGTTCGCCGCGGCGCGGCCGGGGCAGGACCCCTATCGGCTGTATGCCGCGTCGAACCTTGGCAGCTTTGCCGGGCTACTCGCTTATCCCTTGCTGGTCGAGCCGCTGGTGTCGGTCGCCGGGCAGCGCTGGCTGTGGACGGGCGGGTACTTGTTGCTGGTCGCGCTGGTCGCCTCGATCGCGTGGCGGCTGCCCAACGCGGCGGTGCAGCGTGCAGAGCCCGTCGCCGAGGATAGCCCGCCGGGCTGGCGGCGGATCGCGATGTGGGTCGCGCTGGCGCTGGTGCCATCGGGGCTGATGCTGGCGACGTCGACCTATATCACCACAGATATCGTCGCCATGCCGCTGCTGTGGGTGCTGCCACTGGGGCTGTACCTCCTCAGCTTCAGCATCGCCTTTGCCGACCGGCGCGCGCCGGCCGATTTCATCACGAGCGTGGCGCCGATCACCATCATCCTGTTCGGCGGGGTGATGATCGGCGGGTTCACGCTGGAGCCCGCGCTGGGCCTGTTGCTGGCGCTGGCGCTGCTGTTCATGGTCGCGGTGGCGCTGCATACCGCGATGTACCGGTTGCGCCCCGCGCCGCAGCGGCTGACCGGTTTCTACCTTGCCATGTCGGTTGGCGGGGCGCTGGGCGGGCTGTTCGCCGGGCTGATCGCGCCGGGACTGTTCGACTGGACGTGGGAATATCCGCTGCTGATCCTGGCGGCGGGCGCGCTGGTGCCGCAATCGATCCTGCTGCCGCCGCTGCAGGCGCTGTGGCGGCGGGGCCGGGGCATTCCCGCGCTGGCCGTGGTGGGCGCGATCTGCGCGCTGCTGCTGATGCTGCGCGAATGGGGGCCGCCGGCGTGGTTTGGCGAGGACAGCCCTGGGCTGATCTTTGCGGTGATCGCGGTGGTGGGGCTGGCCTCGATCGGCGTTCGCGCGGCCTATGTCACGGTGCTGGTAGTATCGCTGCTGCTGTTCGGCGGGATCAACGCGCTGCGCATCACGGCGGCGGGCGACATCCGCACGCGCAGCTATTTCGGTGTTTATACGCTGTCCGAGGATGCGAACGAGCGCACGCTGGCGCATGGCACGACGCTGCATGGCGTCCAGTTGCTGGGATCGCCCGAGCGCGAGCAGCAGCCGACGACCTATTATACGCCGTCGTCGGGCGTCGGCCGCGCGCTGACCATTGCGCCGGCGCTGTACGGACCGGAGGGGCGGATCGGCGTGGTCGGGCTGGGGACGGGGACGCTCGCCTGCTATGCGCTGCCGACGCAATATTGGACGTTCTTCGAAATCGATCCGGTGGTGGCGGAGCTGGCCCGGACGCGTTTCTCGTTCCTGCGCACCTGTACGCCCGACGCGCAGACGGTGATCGGGGATGCACGCGTGTCGATCGCGGCGGCGAGGCCGCAATCGTTCGACCTCCTCGCGCTCGACGCCTTTTCGTCGGATGCGGTGCCGATCCACCTGCTGACGCGCGAAGCCTTTGCCGATTACGGCCGCGCGCTGCAGCCCAAGGGGTTGCTGCTGGTGCATATCTCCAACCGCTACATGGACCTGACGCCGATCGTCGCGGCGGCGGCGCGGGCGGGCGGATGGCAGGCGATCGAGCTGATGGACCGGCCGCCGCTGAACGAGGATGGCGCATCGCTGTCGCACTGGATCGCGCTGTCGCGTGATCCGGGGGTGATCGACGCACTGAAGGGCTATGGCACTGGGTGGGTGGCGATCGACCAGGCGGGGGCGGGTGCAGGCTGGACCGACGATTATGCGTCGATCCTGCCGCTGCTTCATCCCTGATTACGGCCTCAAAACGGCCTATTCGGCGCTGCGTTCGACAGAATCGAGGATGCGCGCGCCGGCCATGAAGACGGCGATCGGGCAGACCGAGAAGAGCAGCCAGCCGGCGGGGCCGGGATAATCCTGAAGATAGTGAACGCCGCGTTCGGTTGCGCCAAGGCCGAGGCCGTAGATGACGACGAACGCTTCGAACTTGGTCTTGATCGTGAAGAGGCGAGCGAGACGAGCGAACATGCTGAAACATCAGCAAGTTTCGGACCAGCGGCGCAAATCCGCCACTTATGGACGTCGGCCAAGAGTTAACTGTCAATTAACCTTACAAGATCGAGGGCCTCGTGCAACGCGCGGTGCGCCGATTCGACCTGAGCAAGCAACGCCGGATCGCCGATCCGGTCGAAGGCGATTTCCTCCGGCCAGTGCGCGGCGATCACATCGGCGATGGAATCGAGCTTCGCCGCATCGACCAGGAAGCGCGGATCGACCGTCGCGGGATCGCACACCACGCGTAGCCGCAGGCAGGCCGGGCCGCCGCCATTGGCCATGGACTCGCGCACGTCGACCACCTCCACCGCGCGGATCGGGCCGTTGCTGCCGAGGTGATCCTGCAGCCACGACCAGACAGGGGCGCTGTCGCGCGCCTCTCCGGGGACGATCAGCGTCTGCCCGCCGCCGGGCACGGTGACGAGCTGGGCGTTGAAGAGGTAGGATCTGATCGCCTCGGCGAGGCTGACCTGTGCCGCCGGCACCTCGACGATCTCCACCTCCGGCAGGAGGCGGCGCAGGTCCGCGTAGAAGGCCGCGGGGTCAGCGAAGGCATGTTCGTGGGTGAAGAGCGTGCGTTCGTTGGCGACGGCGACGACGTCATTGTGGAAGGCGCCGGCAGCGATGGCCGCCTCAGACTGCTGCACGAACAGCGTGCGCGCGGGATCGAGGCGGTGGCCGCGCGCGATCGCCTCGCTCGCCTCACGATTCTGGCGGGCCGGGAAGGGGCCGCTGCTTTCGCCATAGACGAAGACCTCCACGCCCGGCGCGTCATGCGCGGCGCATAGCCGCATGTGATTGGCCGCGCCCTCGTCACCAAATGGGGCGGGGATCGGCGGATGAACGACAAAGGCGCTGTCGGCGAAGGCGAGGCGAAGCTGCGCCAGCGTCACCGGCCATTCGTGGCTGCGATGCGGCATGGTGACGAGGTTGGCGACGGTGAGGTGGCAGCGGCGATCGGCGCAATCGGCGGCGGGGGAGACGGTGGCGGCGTTGGCCGCCCACATCGGCGAGGCGGAAAAGGCCCGCGCCTGAAGATGCGGGCGCGCGGTGGCATAATCGCTGTTCAGCGCGGCGAGCCAGCGGTGGTCGGGGCGGGGATGGGGGAGAAGGACGCCCTGCGTCAGCCCGAGCGCCAGGTTGCGGCGCATCTTCTCGATCCCCTGCAGCGCGGCGGCACGGGGATGCGAGGTCGCGCCGGCATTGCGCGCGGCGGCGAGGTTGCCGGGGCTGAGCCCGGCATAATTGTGGCTGGGACCGACGATGCCGTCGAAGTTGATCTCCTGAATCATGCGCCGCGTTCCTCTCGCCAGATGGGTTCAGATCCGTTCGACGTGCAGGACCTTGTCGCCGTCCTGCGCGTGGATCGCGGCGGCGCAGGCCGGATCGAGGGCAACGCCCGCGTCCTGCGGCGCCACCGTGCCGAAGGCGCAGCGGAAATCGGACAGGCGGCCATGCGCCACCAGCGATTCGATGCCGGCATCGGCGTTGGCGGCAATGACGGCCGCTTCCTTTGCCTCACGGACCGAGCGCACGGCATCGATCCGCGCGGTCATGGTCGGGCCGCCATCAAAGATGTCGATATATTTTTCGAAGGCGAACCCTTCGTTTTCCAGCATCCGCATCGCGGCGCGGCCTGAGGGGTGGGGCATGCCGATCGCGGCGCGCGCGCTTTCGGACAGCATCGCGGTATAGATCGGATGCTTGGGCATCAGATCGGCGATGAACTGGTGGCCGTTGATGGCATTGAAGGCGTCCGCCTCCTGGAAGTTCATGCCGAAGAAGCGCCCGGCGAGGCCGTCCCAGAAGGGCGAGCCGCCCGCTTCGTCGATCACGCCGCGAAGCTCCGCCAGCACGCGATCGCCGAAGCGCGCGCAATGCGCCCGGATAAAGAGGTAGCGGCTGCGCGCGAGCAGCAGGCCGAGCCCGCCGGCGCGCTCCCCCGGGTGGAGGAACAGGCCGCCGACCTCGCTCGACCCCTCCAGATCGGTGGTCAGCGACAGCATCTCCGCGCGGAAGGTGCGGTCGAGTTCGCGGCTGTGCTGGGTCAGCGTGCTGATGCGGTAGCTGTAGAAGGGGTGTTTCTGGCCAACCTGGGTGAAGATCTGGCAGGTACCGCGCACGTCGCCGGTGGCGGTGTTTTCGAGGATGAGGACGAACAGTTCATCCTCCACCGTCGGCTCATCACGGGCAAAGGCGGCGTGGCTGCGATCGAGCTTCGCCTTCAGCGCGCGGCGGTCGGGGGGGAGATTGGTGAATCCGCCGCCGGTCAGCTTTGCCATCTCATAGAGATGCGCAAGATCTTCATCACGTGCCGCCCGGACAACAAATGTCACAAACCCTCCTCAGCCAGTCGCAAGATGGTGACCGCCGACAGCGCGGCGCGTTCGGCCAGGCTATCGACGATCAGGAATTCCTCAGGTGAATGGATCGCGCCGCCGCGCACCCCCATCGTGTCGATGACCGGCGTGCCGACCGCGGCGATATTGTTGCCGTCGCACACCCCGCCGGTGTCGCGCCAGGCGATCGACAGGTCGAGATCGGCGCCGGTGCGGCGCACCAGATCGAACAGGCGCGCCGCCTGCGCGTCGATCGGCTTGGGCGGGCGATTGAAGCTGCCGTGCACCTCTACGGCCACGTCGTGCGCGGTGGTGACGGCAGCGACCGCCTCGTCGATCGCCTGTCGCGCACGGGCGATCTCGTCGGCATCCTTGGGTCGGAAATTGACGCGCAGGACGGCAAGGTCGGGCACGACATTGTTGGGGCCGCCGCCATCGATGCGCGCGGGATTGACCGAGAGGCGCGGGCTTTTTGCCGCGTCGAGGCGAAGCGCGATGGCGGCGGCGGCGACGACCGCGTTGCGGCCCTCCTCCGGATTGCGCCCCGCATGGGCCGCGCGGCCGCGCACGACGATCGAGAAATTGCCCGTGCCGCCGCGCGCGCCGGCAAGTGTGCCGTCGGGGAGGGCGGGTTCATAGGTGAGCGCGGCGAGCTTGCCCCGTGCGGCCGCTTCGATCAGCGCAGCGGAGGAGAAGGAGCCGGTTTCCTCGTCCGAATTGATGACCACGTCATAGCCGATCGGGCAGCCGACCGCCTCGATCCCCTCCAGTGCGGCGATCATCACCGCCAGCCCGCCCTTCATGTCGGCAACGCCGGGGCCGTTGATCGTGCCGTCAGGACGATCGACGAGCGTCTGGAAGGGGTGGTCGGCCGGATAGACGGTGTCCATATGCCCGGTCAGCAGCAGCCGGCGCGGCGCATCGGGACGCACCGCGAGATGAAGGTGCCGGCCATGGTCGATCGCGCGGACGGCGCCGTCGGGGGTCACCCGCTCCGCCGCGGCAGGCGCAACCAACGTCACCTTGCCCGGGAGCGCAGACAGGGCCTCGGCCAGCATGTCCGCGACGGTCGCGAGGCCGGCGAGGTTTGCGGTGCCGCTGTTCACCGCCGACCAGGCGCGGGTGCGGGCGAGCATGGGGGATTGCGCCGCGTGCGCCACCGCTCGTTCCTCGGTCGGGTTCAGCCTTGCCATCAATGGCGGCTGCTAGCCGATGCGGCGAGCATCGACCACCCCGCGGTTCTGCGAGTGATTCTCAAGGGCCCCATGCCTTGCCCCGAGGGGCCGCGAGGCCTAAAGCGACCGCGAATTTTTCAATCGCACATGCGAGAGCAGCCCGAGAAAGCGCCATGGTCGACCTGTCGCAATATCTGCCGATTCTGATGTTCCTCGCGGTTGCGCTGGTGCTGTCGACGGCGTTCGTTTTCCTGCCGATGGCGATTTCGCGAGTCACCGGTTCGTACAAGCCCACGCCCGAGAAGCTGAGCGAATATGAATGCGGTTTCCCCGCGTTCGAGGATAGCCGCGCGCAATTTGACGTGCGTTTCTATCTGGTTGCGATCCTTTTTATTATCTTTGATCTCGAAGCCGCGTTCCTATTTCCCTGGGCGGTAAGCGTGTTCGACCTGGGCTGGACCGCCTGGGTCAGCATGATGATCTTCATCGGCGAGCTCGCGCTCGGGCTCGTCTACGCCTGGAAGACAGGCGCACTGGATTGGGAATGACCATGCACTCCGGCCCCGTTGAATTGCCGCGCGATGCCCGCGCGATCTCCAGTGGAACGGGCCTCGTTCAGCCCGATCCCGGTTTCTTCAACGATCTGAACGGCGAGCTGACCGACAAGGGTTTCCTCGTCACGTCGACCGAGGAATTGTTCCAGTGGGCCCGCACGGGCTCGCTGTGGTGGATGACGTTCGGCCTCGCCTGCTGCGCGGTGGAGATGATCCACGTCAACATGCCGCGCTACGACCTGGAGCGCTTCGGTGCCGCGCCGCGCGCGTCCCCGCGCCAGTCGGACGTGATGATCGTCGCGGGCACGCTCTGCAACAAGATGGCCCCCGCGCTGCGCCGCGTGTACGACCAGATGTCGGAGCCGAAATACGTGATCTCGATGGGGTCGTGCGCGAACGGCGGCGGCTATTACCATTATAGCTACAGCGTCGTGCGCGGTTGCGACCGTGTGGTGCCGGTCGACATCTATGTCCCGGGTTGCCCGCCGACCGCCGAGGCGCTGCTGTACGGGATCATGCAGCTGCAGCGGAAGATCCGCCGTTCGGGGAGCATCGAACGGTGAGGGCGCCTGCACCCCGCTGGGCCGCCGAGCTCAACGACGCGACGCTGGAGGCGGCGCGCGCCGCCATTCCGAACGGGCTGGTCGATGCGTTCGCGCATGTCGGCGAGATCCAGCTGCACGTCCACCGCGATCACCTGATCGCGGCGCTGACCGCCCTGCGCGATACGCCGGGCCTCGAATACCAGCAGCTGATGGACATTGCCGGGGTCGATTATCCCGACCGCGGCGAGGAGCGGTTCGAGGTGGTCTATTGCCTCCTGTCGCTGACCCGCAATCATCGCCTGCACGTCCATGTCACCGCCAGCGAGGATACGCCGGTGCCGACCGTAACCGAGCTGTGGCCGGTCGCCGGCTGGTATGAGCGCGAAGTGTACGACATGTACGGCGTGCTGTTCGCTGGCAACCGCGACCTGCGCCGCATCCTGACCGACTATGGCTTTCGAGGGCACCCCCAGCGCAAGGACTTCCCGCTGACCGGGTTCGTCGAGATGCGCTATTCGGAAGAGGTGAAGCGCGTCGTCTATGAGCCGGTGAAGCTGGCGCAGGATTTCCGCACGTTTGACTTCACGAGTCCCTGGGAAGGCGCGGAATACGTGCTGCCGGGCGACGAGAAGGGCGCGGCGCTGCCCGAGGCGAAGGGTGCGCCGACGCCGCTCAACGCCGATGTGATCCGCAAGGCGGGCGACAGCCAGAGCGCGACCAAGCCGGCCGATGCGCCGAGCCAGCCCTATGCCAAGGAGCCGGCGACCAGCACCGCCCAGACCGGCGCGGGCAACCCGCATCCGAACGCGACGCCAAAGCCATCCGACCCTGATGTCGTTCCCGGCAAGGGAGGGCAGAACCAATGACCGATACGCTGCGCAACGATTCCATCGACCCCGCGGTTGAGCGGTTGGCCGACGCCTTCCAGGACGGACATGTCCAGGATGAGGTGGCGATCCAGAATTACACGATCAACTTCGGCCCGCAGCACCCGGCGGCGCACGGCGTGCTCCGGCTCGTCATGGAGCTGGACGGCGAGATCGTCGAGCGGATCGATCCGCACGTCGGCCTGCTTCACCGCGGCACCGAGAAGCTGATCGAATACAAGACCTACGCGCAGGCGATCCCGTATTTCGATCGCCTCGATTATTGCTCGCCGGCGTGCATGGAGCACACGTTCGTGCTGGCGATCGAGAAGCTGCTTGACCTCGAGGTGCCGCTGCGCGCGCAGTACCTGCGCGTGTTCTTCGCCGAGCTGACGCGCATCTCGAACCATATGCTCAACCTCGGCTCGCACGTCATGGACGTCGGCGCGATGACGCCGAACCTGTGGCTGTTCGAGATTCGCGAGGATTGCTACGGCTTCCTCGAGCGCGCGACCGGTGCGCGCATGCACCACAATTACTTCCGGCCCGGCGGCGTCCACCAGGACGTGCCGCTGAAGCTGCTGACCGACATCGCCGAATGGCTCGACACGCGGCTGCCGCGCCTGTTCGAGGATGCGATCAGCCTCGTTGCCGACAACCGCATCTTCAAGCAGCGCAACGTCGACATCGCAGTGGTGAGCCGTGACGATGCGATCCGCTGGGGCTTCTCCGGCCCGATGATCCGCGCCGCGGGCATTCCGTGGGACCTGCGCAAGCAGCAGCCGTATGACGTGTACGACCGGATGGATTTCGAAATCCCCGTCGGCACCAAGGGCGATTGCTACGACCGCTTCATGGTGCGCGTGGAGGAGGTCCGCCAGTCGGCGCGGATCATGAAGCAGTGTCTGGCGGAAATGCCCGAAGGGCCGATCGCCAGCCTCGATCGCAAGGTCGTGCCGCCTAAGCGGGGCGAGATGAAGCAGTCGATGGAAGCGCTGATCCACCACTTCAAGCTGTATTCCGAAGGCTATCACGTGCCCGCGGGCGAAGTGTATGTCGCGACGGAAAGCCCGAAGGGTGAGTTCGGCGTCTATCTGGTGTCCGACGGCACCAACAAGCCGTACCGTTGCAAGATCCGTCCGACCGCCTTCAGCCACCTGCAGGCAATGGATTTCATGAGCCGCGGCCACATGCTCGCGGACACCACCGCCATTCTCGGCGCGATGGATATCGTTTTTGGTGAATGTGACCGCTGATGGCTGACGCACCCCAGATTCCCGACGAGGCAGAGGTCCGCGCCCGCTGGGGCAATTTCCAGTGGACTGACGAAAGCCGTGAGAAGCGCAACGCGATCCTCGCCCGCTATCCGGCGGGTCGTGAGCAATCGGCGTCGATCCCGCTGCTCGACCTGGCACAGCGCCAGGTTGGGGCGGAGACGAACACGCAAGGGTGGCTGCCGATCCCGGTGATCGAGTTCGTCGCGCGCGAGATCGGCGTGCCGTACATCCGCGTGCTGGAGGTCGCGACCTTCTACACCATGTTCAACCTGGCGCCGGTCGGCCGGTTCCACGTGCAGGTCTGCGGGACGACGCCGTGCATGCTGCGCGGGTCGGACGACGTGCTGGCGGCGTGCAAGAACAAGGGGCTGATCAAGGGCAAGACGACGCCCGACGGCCTGTTCACGCTGACCGAGGTCGAGTGCATGGGCAATTGCGCGTCCGCACCGATGGTCCAGATCAACGACGACAATTACGAGGACCTGGATTACGACCGTACGGTCGCGATCCTCGACGCGCTGGCGCGGGGCGAGCAGCCCAAGGCGGGCACGCAGGAGCCGGGCCGGCATACGGTGGAGCCGTTGGGCGGGCCGACGACGCTGAAAGCGATGGTCGACGAGAACCACGATTATCGCAACGAATGGAACACCCCTGCCGTGGGAGCGAGCGCATGAGCGTCATCACGTCCCTGACGGACAAGGACCGCATCTTCACCAACCTCTACGGATATCAGCCGTGGACGTTGCAGGCGGCCCGCCAGCGCGGCGACTGGGACAATACCAAGGCGCTGCTGGAGCTTGGCCAGGACAAGATCATCGACGTGATCAAGGCCTCGGGCCTGCGCGGTCGCGGCGGTGCGGGCTTCCCGACCGGCACCAAATGGTCGTTCATGCCCAAGACGCCGAGCCCCGAGCGGCCGAGCTTCCTGGTCATCAACGCCGACGAATCCGAACCGGGTTCGTGCAAGGATCGCGAGATCATCCGCCACGATCCGCACAAGCTGATCGAGGGCGCGCTAGTCGCGGGCTTCGCGATGCGCGCGCGGGCGGCCTACATCTACATCCGCGGCGAGTATATTCGCGAGGCCGAGACGCTGTTTGCCGCCGTGCAGGAGGCATATGACGCCGGCCTGGTCGGCAAGAACGCTTGCGGCTCCGGCTATGACTTCGACGTCTTCGTCCACCGTGGCGCCGGCGCGTACATCTGCGGCGAAGAGACCGCGATGATCGAGAGCCTGGAAGGCAAGAAGGGCCAGCCGCGCCTGAAGCCGCCGTTCCCGGCGGGTGCCGGCCTGTATGGCTGTCCGACGACGGTCAACAACGTCGAGAGCATCGCGGTCGCGCCGACGATTCTGCGGCGTGGCGCGGAATGGTTCGCCAGCTTCGGCGCGGAGAACAACCGCGGCACCAAGCTGTTCCAGATCAGCGGTCACGTGGAAAAGCCGTGCGTCGTCGAGGAATCGATGAGCATTCCGTTCCGCGAGCTGATCGAGAAGCATTGCGGCGGCATTCGCGGCGGGTGGGACAATCTGCTCGCGGTTATTCCGGGTGGTTCGTCGGTGCCGTTGGTGCCAGCGAAGGACATCATGGATGCGCCGATGGACTTTGATGGCCTGAAAGCGGTGGGCTCCGGCCTCGGCACTGCAGCGATCATCGTCATGGACAAGTCGACCGACATCGTCCGCGCGATCAGCCGTATCTCCTACTTCTACAAGCACGAGAGCTGCGGCCAGTGCACCCCGTGCCGCGAGGGCACCGGCTGGATGTGGCGCGTGATGGAGCGGCTGCGCACCGGTGACGCCGAGATCGGCGAGATCGACATGTTGCAGCAGGTCACCAAGCAGGTCGAGGGCCACACCATCTGCGCGCTGGGCGACGCGGCTGCCTGGCCGATCCAGGGCCTCATCCGCCACTTCCGCCCCGAGCTGGAGCGCCGCATCACCGAACGTCAGGGCGGCGGGCTCGCCCCCATGCAGGAAGCTGCAGAATAATGCCAAAGCTGAAGGTAGACGGGATCGAGGTCGAAGTGCCGCAGGGAGCCACCGTGCTCCAGGCGTGCGAAGCGGCTGGCAAGGAAATCCCCCGTTTCTGTTATCACGAGCGGCTGAGCATCGCGGGCAATTGCCGCATGTGCCTGGTCGAGGTGAAGCCCGGGCCGCCCAAGCCGCAGGCGTCGTGCGCGCTGCCGGCGGCGGAAAACCAGGAAGTGTTCACCAACACGCCGATGGTGAAGCATGCCCGCGAGGGCGTGATGGAATTCCTGCTGATCAACCACCCGCTGGATTGCCCGATCTGCGATCAGGGCGGCGAGTGCGATCTGCAGGACCAGGCGGTTGCTTATGGTCGTGGCCACAGCCGCTTCCAGGAGAACAAGCGCGCCGTCACCGAGAAGTACATGGGCCCCATCGTGAAGACGGTGATGACCCGGTGCATCCAGTGCACGCGCTGCGTCCGCTTCGCCGAGGAAGTGTCGGGCGTGGAGGAAATCGGCGCGCTGTATCGCGGCGAGAACATGCAGATCACCTCCTACCTCGAGAAGGCGGTGACGAGCGAGCTCAGCGGCAATGTCGTCGACCTGTGCCCGGTCGGTGCGCTGACGTCCAAGCCCTATGCGTTCGAAGCGCGCCCGTGGGAGCTGAAGAAGACGCTGACGATCGACGTCATGGACGCGGTCGGCACCAACATCCGCCTCGACAGCCGTGGCCGTCAGGTGCTCCGCGCGCTGCCGCGGGTGAATGACGACGTCAACGAGGAGTGGGCGACCGACAAGACCCGCCACGCCGTCGACGGCCTGGTGCGTCGCCGGCTCGACCGCCCTTATGTGCGGCGTGACGGCAAGCTGGTTGCGGCCAGCTGGGACGAGGCGTTCGCTGCGATCGCCGATGCGGCCAAGGCTGCGGGCAACAGCGTCGCGGCGGTGGCCGGCGATATCGTCGATTGCGAGACGATGTTCGCGGCCAAGGCGCTGCTGGCGTCGATGGGCTCGTCGCTGCTCGAGGGTCGTCAGACCGGCATGGACTATGACGTGTCGAGCCTGGCGGCGGTGAATTTCAACACCACCATTGCCGGCATGGAGCGCGCCGACGCGATCCTGTTGGTCGGCACCAACCTTCGCTGGGAAGCGAGCCTGGTCAACACGCGCGTGCGCAAGGCGATCAAGCGCGGCGCCAAGGTGTTTGCGATCGGCCCGGAGACGGACCTGTCGTACAAGGCCGAGTGGCTGGGCCAGGATCTCTCGATCCTTTCCAACCTGCCAGAGGCGGTGACCGAGGCGTTCGGCAAGGCCGAGCGGCCGGCAGTGGTTGTCGGTGGCGGCGCGCTGAAGCATGCGCATGGCGCGACGCTGGAGCTCGCCAAGTCGCTGAACCTCGTTCGCGATGGTTGGAACGGCTATAATGTCGTGCATTTCTCGGCCGCACGCATGGGCGGGCTGATGCTCGGCTACGCGCAAAAGGCCGGCATTTCCGCGCTTTACGACGCGAAGCTCACCTTCTTCCTGGGGGCCGACGAGTGCGATTTCACGCGCTTCACCGGCTTCAAGGTCTATGTCGGCCATCATGGCGACAAGGGCGCGGCCGCGGCGGACGTGGTGCTGCCCGGTGCGAGCTATGCCGAGAAGTCGGGTACCTATGTGAACCTCGAAGGGCGTGTTCAGCGCGGCAACCGCGCGGTGTTCGCGCCGGGCGATGCGCGCGAGGACTGGACGATCTTCCGCGCACTGTCGGAAAAGCTGGGCGCGGTCCTGCCGTTCGACACGCTGGACGAGCTGCGCGCCGCGATGGCGCTGGATTGTCCGGAGCTTGCCAACGAGGGGCTGGTGACCTTCCCCTGGGCGCCCCCGTCGCTCGACAACGCGGCGCAGGGCGCGCTGGAGGGATATCCCATCAAGGATTTCTATCTCACCAACGCGATCTGCCGCGCGTCGCCGACGATGCAGCGCTGCTCGGCTGAACTGGTCCATGGCGAAACCTTCGCGGAGGCCGCGGAATGACCGCCTTCTTCAACACGACCCTCGGCCTGCCCTATAACTGGGCCTGGTTCCTGGCGACGCTGGTCGGCATCCTGGTCATCGCGCTGCCGCTGATGCTGGCAGTGGCGATGATCATCTATGCCGATCGCAAGATCTGGGCGGCGATGGCGCTGCGCCGCGGCCCGAACGTGGTCGGCCCGCTCGGCCTGCTGCAGTCCTTCGCCGACGGCCTGAAGGTGTTCCTGCAGGAGACGATCGTCCCCACGGCCGCCAACCGCGGGCTGTTCCTGCTCGCGCCGATCATCACCTTCACGGTGGCGCTGATCGTCTGGGCGGTGGTGCCGTTCGACCTTGGCGTCGTGCTGGCGGACATCAACGTCGGGCTGCTGTACGTTCTCGCGGCATCGTCGCTGGGCGTGTACGGGATCATCCTGGCGGGCTGGTCGTCCAACTCCAAATACCCGTTCTTTTCCGCGATCCGCGCCGCGGCGCAGATGGTGAGCTATGAAGTCGCGATCGGTTTCGTGCTGATCTCGGTCATCCTGTGGGCGGGGACGTTCAACCTGACCGGGATCGTCGAGGCGCAGCGCGGCGTACTGGGGACGCCGATCAACGGCTTCTTCCTCAACCCGCTGCTGTTCCCGATGGCGATCGTGTTCTTCATCTCGGCCCTGGCCGAAACGGCGCGCGCGCCGTTCGACCTGACCGAGGCGGAATCGGAGCTCGTCGCGGGTTACCAGACCGAATATTCGTCGATGAGCTTCGCGCTCTACTGGCTCGGCGAATATGCCAATGTGATCCTGATGTGCGTGCTGAACGCGACGCTGTTCTGGGGTGGCTATCTGCCGCCGTTCGACTGGGCGCCGCTCTATTACGTGCCGGGCATCATCTGGCTGTTTGCCAAGACGCTGTTCTTCTTCTTCTGCTTCAGCTGGGTGAAGGCGACGGTGCCGAGGTATCGTTATGACCAGCTGATGCGGCTGGGCTGGAAGGTGTTCCTTCCGCTGTCACTGTTCTGGGTATTTCTCGTGTCGGGCGTGCTGATGCTCTACCGGGTTGGGATCTGACGATGGGTATCGCTTCGACGATCAAGGCCTTCACCCTCTGGGAGTTCGTGAAGGCGCACGCTTTGACCTTGAGGTATTTCTTCAAGCCCAAGGCGACGATCAACTATCCGTTCGAGCGCAACCCGCTCTCGCCGCGATTCCGCGGGGAGCATGCGCTGCGCCGCTATCCCAATGGCGAGGAACGCTGCATCGCATGCAAGCTGTGCGAGGCGGTGTGCCCGGCGCAGGCGATCACGATCGAGGCCGAGCCGCGCGACGACGGCAGCCGCCGGACGACGCGCTACGACATCGACATGACCAAGTGCATCTATTGCGGGCTGTGCCAGGAGGCCTGCCCGGTGGACGCGATCGTCGAAGGGCCGAACTACGAATTCTCGACCGAGACCCGCGAGGAGCTGATCTACGACAAGGCCAAGCTGCTCGATAACGGGGATCGCTGGGAAAGCGCGATTGCGGCAAACATTGCCGCGGACGCGGCATATCGATAGGCGGCGCGCGATGATTCAACGGCTTTTCCAGGTGTCGGCATGATCCAGGCCCTCGCCTTCTACCTTTTCGCGATCGTGGTGCTCGTTTCGGGCGTCATGACGATTGCCTCGCGCAATCCGGTGCACAGCGTGCTGTGGCTGATCCTGGCGTTCTTCAACGCCGCGGGCCTGATGGTGCTGGTCGGCGCCGAGTTCATCGCGATGCTGCTCGTCATCGTCTACGTCGGCGCGGTCGCCGTGCTGTTCCTGTTCGTGGTCATGATGCTCGACATCGACTTCGCCGAGCTGCGCGCTGGTTTCGTGCGCTATTTCGGGATCGGCCTGGTCCTGGCGGTGGCGCTGGTGTGCGAGATCATCATCGGGGTCGGCGCATGGAGCGAGGGCGGGGTTGACCTGGCACGCCGCGGTGCGCCGATCGATCCGACCATCCCGAACGTCCAGGCGATCGGCAACCTGCTGTACACCCGCTACCTCTTCGTGTTCGAAGCGGCGGGCCTGGTGCTGCTGGTCGCGATGATCGGCGCGATCGTGCTGACGCATCGCCAGCGTGGCGGGGTCATCAGGCAGAACATCGCGCAGCAGATCGCGCGGCGTCCGCAGGATGCGACGCGTAACGTGCGGCCGGAAATCGGGCAGGGGGTGAAGCTGTGAGTGGCGGAATCGGTCTGGTCCATTACCTCGTCGTGGCGGCATTGCTGTTCACGACCGGGGTGCTGGGCATCTTCCTCAACCGGAAGAACATCATCGTCATCCTGATGGCGATCGAGCTGATCCTGCTGGCGGTGAACATCAACCTCGTCGCCTTCTCCTCGGCGCTGGGCGATCTGGTGGGGCAGGTCTTTGCGATGTTCGTGCTGACCGTGGCTGCCGGCGAGGCGGCGATCGGTCTGGCGATCCTCGTCATCTTCTTCCGTGGCCGGGGCTCGATCTCGGTTGATGATCCCAGCCGGATGAAGGGCTGAACGACCCGTGACCTCGATCCTCTTCATCGTATTCCTGCCGCTGCTCGCGGCGATCATCGCTGGCTTCGGCAACAAGTCGATCCCCGGCGTCGTCGCCAAGGGCGTGACGACGGGCGCGCTGTTCATCTCCTGCGCGCTGTCGTGGCCGATCTTCCTCGGCTTCATGTCGGGCGGGATGAGCGCCAGCGTGACGCCGGTGCTGCACTTCCTCACCTCCGGCACGTTTGACGCGTCCTGGACGCTGCGGGTCGACGCGCTGACCAGCGTGATGCTGGTGGTGATCACCAGCGTCTCGGCGCTCGTTCACCTCTATAGCTGGGGCTATATGAGCGAGGACCCGGATCAGCCGCGGTTCTTCGCCTATCTGTCGCTGTTCACCTTCGCGATGCTGATGCTGGTGACGGCCGACAACCTGATCCAAATGTTCTTCGGCTGGGAAGGCGTCGGCCTCGCCAGCTATCTGCTGATCGGTTTCTGGTTCAAGAAGCCGAGCGCGCAGGCGGCGGCGATCAAGGCATTCGTCGTCAACCGTGTCGGCGACCTTGGCTTCATGCTGGGCATCTTTGCCACCTATCTGGTGTTCGACACCGTCTCGATCCCCGCCATCCTCGAGATGGCGCCGGGCATGGCCGGCTCGACGATCGGCTTCCTTGGCTATCGCTTCGACACGATGGCGGTGATCTGTCTGCTGCTGTTCGTCGGCGCGATGGGCAAGTCGGCGCAGCTGGGCCTCCACACCTGGTTGCCGGACGCGATGGAAGGCCCGACCCCGGTGTCGGCGCTGATCCACGCGGCGACGATGGTCACCGCGGGCGTCTTCATGGTCTGCCGCCTGTCGCCGATGTTCGAAGCGTCGCCGACCGCGCTGATGGTAGTCACCGGCGTTGGCGCCGCGACCTGCCTGTTCGCCGCGACCGTCGGCACGACGCAGACCGACATCAAGCGCGTGATCGCTTATTCGACCTGTTCGCAGCTCGGCTATATGTTCTTCGCCGCGGGCGTTGGTGCGTATGGCGCGGCGATGTTCCACCTGTTCACGCACGCCTTCTTCAAGGCGCTGCTGTTCCTGGGTGCCGGCTCAGTCATCCATGCGATGCACCATGAGCAGGACATGCGCTTCTACGGTGGCCTGCGTAAGCATATCCCGATCACCTTCTGGGCGATGATGCTGGGTACGCTGGCGATCACGGGCGTGGGCATCTACGGCATCGGTGGCTTTGCCGGCTTCCACTCGAAGGACGCGATCCTTGAAGTGGCCTGGGCATCGGGCCGCGGGCAGGGCGCCTTCTGGGTCGGTACCTTCGCTGCGCTGCTGACGAGCTTCTACTCGTGGCGCCTGATGTTCCTGACCTTCTGGGGCAAGCCGCGCTGGGCCGGGTCGGAGCATATCCAGCACGCGGTGCACGACCATCACCATGATCATCCCGTCCATGACGCGGACGATCATGCCGCGGAGGCGCATGGTGGCGGTGTCGCGCATGAGGATGCCGGCCATTCGCCGCACGCGCATGGCGCGGACACCGATGACGTGCCGACCGGCACCGCTGGCTATCATCCGCATGAGAGCCCGCTGGTCATGCTGATCCCGCTGATCGTCCTGTCGATCGGCGCGGTGCTCGCCGGCTATGTGTTCCATTACTGGTTCATCGAGCCGGAGGCGGGCGAGGCGTTCTGGCGCGGGTCGCTCGCGTTCAACGAGCATCTGGCGCACGAGATGCACGAGGTGCCGCTGCTGGTGAAACTGGCCGCGACGATCGTGATGATCATCGGCCTGGCGCTGGCATGGATCGCCTACATCTGGCGGACCGACATACCGAAGCGGTTCACCACGACGTTCGACGTCCTGTACAATTTCATCGCCCACAAATGGTATTTCGATGAGCTGTACGACCTGTTGTTCGTGCGCCCGTCCTTCGCCATCGGCCGCTTCCTGTGGCACAAGGGTGATGAAGGTACGATCGACCGCTTCGGGCCGAACGGATCGGCCTGGATCGTGGCTCAGTCGAGCCGCGTCGCCGGGCGGATCCAGACGGGCTACGTCTATACCTATGCGTTCGTGATGCTGATCGGCCTCACCGCCGCGGTAACTTGGGTGATCGCAGGATGACCCACGCCGCTTCTTTCGTTCGCGCCGAGCCTGGCAAGGCGCTGTACTTCTTCACCCCGTTCGAAGGGGCAGGGCTGGACGTCGTGACGTTCGGCCCGAACGGTCTGTTGGGGGCGAAGTGACCGGTTTCCCGATCCTTTCCGTGATGCTCGCGATCCCGGCCATTGCCGCGATCGCCTGCTTCTTCCTGTCCGCCCAGAGCGCGCGCTGGCTCGCCCTGGCGGCGACGCTGGCCAATCTCGCGCTGGGCGTCATCCTGTGGCTCAGCTTCGACATCGGCGGGGCGCAGTGGCAGTTCGTCGAATATGCGCCGGTGTTCGGGCGGTTCGCCTGGGCGCTGGGCATCGATGGCTATGCGCTGCTGCTGATCATGCTGAGCGTGTTCCTGATGCCGATCTGCATTGGGGCATCGTGGCAGGCGATCGAAAAGCGCGTGCCGGAATATATGGCGATGTTCCTGCTGACCGAGGTGCTGATGATCGGCACCTTCGCGGCGCAGGACATCTTCCTGTTCTACATCTTCTTTGAAGCCGGCCTGATCCCGATGTTCCTGATTATCGGCATCTGGGGCGGGGCGAACCGCATCTACGCGTCGTACAAGTTCTTCCTGTACACGCTGCTCGGCTCGCTGCTGATGTTCATCGCCATGCTTTACATGAGCATCACCGCCGACACGACGTCGATCCCGGTGCTGATGAACTATGACTTCCCGCCGGACGTCCAGACGTGGCTGTGGCTCGCCTTCTTCGCCTCCTTCGCCGTGAAGATGCCGATGTGGCCGGTGCACACCTGGCTGCCCGACGCGCACGTGCAGGCGCCGACCGCGGGGTCGGTGATCCTGGCGGGCGTGCTGCTGAAGCTGGGCGGTTATGGCTTCCTGCGCTTCAGCCTGCCGATGTTCCCGGAGGCGTCCGCATCGCTGGTGTGGCTGGTGTTCGGCCTGAGCGCAGTCGCGGTGATTTACACCAGCCTTGTCGCGCTGGTGCAGTCCGACATGAAGAAGCTCATCGCTTATTCGTCGGTCGCGCACATGGCGATCGTGACGATCGGCCTGTTCGCGTTCAACGCGCAGGGCATCGAGGGTGCGATGCTGGTGATGCTGGGCCACGGCCTGGTGTCGGGCGCGCTGTTCCTGTGCGTCGGCGTCATCTACGACCGGCTGCACACCCGCGAGATTTCGCGTTACGGTGGCCTCGCCAACAACATGCCGCGCTACGCGATCCTGTTCCTGTTGTTCACCATGGCCTCGATCGGCCTGCCGGGCACCAGCAACTTCCCGGGCGAACTGCTGGCACTGATGGGCACTTATCAAGTGTCGACCACGATCGCGCTGCTGTGCACGACCGGCATCATCCTGGGCGCGGCGTATATGCTGTATCTGTACCGTCGCGTCGTGTGGGGTGAGATCAAGTCGGAGGAAGTGCGCGCGATGCCCGACCTGTCGGCGCGCGAGATGTGGCTGCTGGCACCGATCGCCGCGGTCGTCCTGTGGATGGGCGTGTATCCGGAAAGCTTCATTGCCCCGATGCGTGCCGACACCGAGCGCCTGCTTGCCCGGATCGATCGTGATCGTCCGGCGGGCGATTCACTGCCCACGCCGGGTACTGGCGTGGCGCCTGCCGCGCATGGTGCGGGCCATTCGGCCGCCGGTTCTTCTGCTGCTGTATCTGACGCCCATGGGGAGACGCATTGATGGACTACGCATCGCAGGTCGCGATGACCCTTCCCGAGATCGTGCTGGCGCTGGGTGCGCTGGCACTGATGCTGGTGGCTGCGTGGGGCGGCTCCGCGTCGACGCGCGCCGTGTCCTGGACCGCGGTGGCGATCCTTGGCGGCGCGTGCCTGGCGCTGATCGGCCCGGCAACCAACGGCGGCGCTGCGTTCGACGGCATGTACCGCGCGGATGCCTTTGCCGGTTTCGCCAAGGTGCTGATCTATTTCGCCGCGGCGGTCGCGATCCTGCTCGCGCCGCGCTTCTTCGAGCGGACGGCAGGCGAGAATCTGCGCCCGGAATATCCGGTGCTGATCCTTCTGTCGGCAATCGGCATGGGCGTGATGGTGTCGGCGGGCGATCTGCTGACGCTGTACATCGGCCTCGAGTTGCAGAGCCTTGCCGCCTATGTCCTCGCCAGCTTCATGCGGCAGGACCAACGGTCGGCTGAGGCGGGCCTGAAGTATTTCGTGCTCGGCGCGCTGGCGAGCGGCATCCTGCTCTATGGCATCAGCCTGGTGTACGGCTTCACCGGTTCGACCATGTTCGACGAAATCGCCGGCGCCTATGCCGCATCGCCGCTGAGCGGTGACGGACGGTCGATCGGCCTGATGTTCGGCCTGGTTTTCGTGTTCGCCGGCATCGCCTTCAAGATCAGCGCCGTGCCGTTCCACATGTGGACCCCGGACGTGTACGAAGGCGCACCGACGCCGGTCACTGCCTTCTTCGCCTCGGCGCCGAAGGTTGCCGCCGTCGGACTCGCCGTTCGTGTCGCGATCGAGGCGATGGGCCCGGCCGAGGACCAGTGGCGCCAGATCGTGATCTTCGCGGCGCTCGCCTCGATCATCTTCGGTGCGGTTGCCGCGATCGGCCAGAGCAACATCAAGCGACTGCTTGCCTATTCGTCGATCAACAACGTTGGCTTCGCGCTGATCGGTCTTGCCGCGGGCACGCCCGAGGGCGTCGCCTCCGTGCTGACCTATATGACGATCTACGTCATCATGACGCTGGGCTCGTTCCTGGTCGTGCTGCAGATGCGCACGCCCGAAGGACAGCCGGTGGAGACGCTGGCGTCGCTGTCGGGCCTGTCGCGCACGCGGCCGTGGCTGGCGGCCGGGCTCGCGATCTTCATGTTCAGCCTGGCTGGCATTCCGCCGCTGTTCGGCTTCTGGGCGAAGTTCGCGGTGTTCGATGCGGCGGTGCGCGCCGGGCTGTTCCCGCTGGCCGTCATCGGCATCGCGGCGAGCACGATCGGTGCCTATTATTACCTGCGCGTCGTCAAGACGATGTACTTCGACGAGCCGACGGTGCCGTTTGGCGAGGGTGACAAGCTGGAGGGCGGGATGATCGCTGTCGCGGCAGTGGCCGTGTCGCCGCTCGGCTATTTGGCCATCCCGCTGCTCAGTGCCTGGTCGATCAACGCTGCGCAGGCGCTGTTCTGACGGTTCAGCGGCGTGACGGTGTCGCGGTGAAGGGCACGGCGGGCGACCGCATCCGCACGGTCGCGGAAACCGGCTCCACCAACGCCGACATGCTGGCCCTCGCCGCGGCCGGCGCCCCGGAAGGGAGCTGGCTGCGTGCCGAGCGGCAGACCGCCGGGCGCGGGCGGCAGGGGAAGGCCTGGAGCTCCCCGATCGGGAATGTCTATGCCAGCACGCTGGTGCGGGTGCGGGCCGATGACCCGCCCGCCGCGTCGCTGGCGCTGGTGTGCGCGGTCGCGCTGGCGGACACGATCGGGACGCTCGGCTGCCCGACCGTCACGATCAAATGGCCCAACGACCTGCTGCTCGAGAACGCCAAGCTTGCCGGCATCCTGCTGGAGCGGCACGGCGATGCGATCGTCGCTGGTTTTGGCGTCAATCTGTCGAGCCATCCGTCGATCGAGGGGCGGCAGACCGCCAGCCTTGCCGGCCGGCTGTGGGTCCACTCCGCTGCCGAGCTGTTCGAGCATCTGGTGGCAGATTTCGCGACATGGCTGGAGACGTGGCGCCGTGACGGGCTGCCGCCGGTCATCGCGCGGTGGGAGCGGCAGGCGCATGCGCCGGGTACGCCGCTGATTGCCAACCTGTCCGACGGGACGTCGGTTGCCGGCAAATATGATGGTCTGGCCAGCGACGGCGCGCTACGGCTGCGCTTGGCGGATGGAACCACGCGTGTCATTCACGCGGCCGACGTGTTCCTGGTGTAGGGGAGGGGATGATGCTGCTCGCGGTTGATGCGGGAAATACCAATGTGGTGTTCGCGCTGATCGCCTTGCGGCCAGAGGGCGGCCGTGAGATCCGCGCCCGGTGGCGGATTGCCACCGACCCGCGCCGTACCGCCGACGAATATGCCGTCTGGCTGAGCCAGCTGCTGGCGCTGGAAGGCTATCAGCGCAGCGATGTCGACGGGGTGATCATCTCCACGGTGGTGCCGCGCGCGCTGCACAACCTGGAAGTGCTTTCGAGCAAATATTTCGGCACCGATGCGCTGATCGCCGGACGGCCGCCGGTGGAATGGGGCGTCGCGCTGGACGTTGACGAGCCGCAAAGCCTGGGTGCGGACCGCGCGGTGAATACGATTGCGGCGCATGCGCTGCACGCGGGTGACCTGATCGTGATCGATTTCGGCACCGCGACGACGCTGGACGTGTCCGACTTCAACGGCGCCTATAAGGGCGGGATCATCGCGCCGGGAATTAACCTGTCGCTCGACGCATTGGTCAATGCCGCGGCGAAGCTGCCGCGGATCGCCATCGAGGCGCCCAAGGGCAATGTCGGCGTGATCGGCCGCAACACGGTAGATCAGATGAACATCGGCATCTACTGGGGCTATATCGCCATGATCGAGGGGCTGGTCAGCCGCATGAAGGCGGAGATCGGCCGGCCCGCCAAGGTGATCGCCACCGGTGGCCTCGCGACATTGTTCGAGCAGCATACCGACGTGTTCGACGCGATCGAGCCCGACCTGACGATCCAGGGGCTGGCGATCATGTGGGAGCGCGCCCATATTGCTGCGTGAGTTTCTCTGCCGCTGAAGGGCAAGGTTGCCCGCCGGCTACGATACCGGCGTCGAGACGACGGCCCTATCGGCAGCAGCATTAGGCGCCCGCTGGACAAAGCGGGGGACGGGATTGGGGAAGGCCTCCCCCATATTGGAGGTCGCGTGAAACGGCGCGCCGGAGCGTGCGCCTACCCGCCGGGCGTTGCTTCGCGGGCAGTGAAGGATTGAGATCATTTCCAAGAAGAAGAACGAACTGCTCTTCTGCGCCCTCGGCGGCTCAGGTGAAATCGGGATGAACGTGAACCTGTACGGCCATGATGGCCGGTGGGTGATGGTGGATTGCGGCGTTACCTTTGCCGACCATCAATATCCGGGGATCGACCTGGTCCTGCCGGACCTGAGCTTCATCGAGGATCAGCTCGACACGCTGGACGGCATCGTCATCACGCACGGCCATGAGGACCATATCGGCGCGCTGCCGTATCTGGCTGATGACCTGGGCGTGCCGATCTATGCGACGCCGTTCACCGCGGGCCTGATCCGGCACAAGCTGGAGGAGGAGCGGATCGCCGACCGGGTGAAGATCCGCGTGATCCAGCCGGGCGAGGCGTTCCGCGTCGGACCGTTCGGGTTCGAGTTCGTGCCGATGTCGCACTCCATCCCAGAGGCCAATGCGCTGGTGATCGAGACGCCCGCGGGCCGGGTGTTCCACACCGGCGACTGGAAGCTGGATGCGGCGCCGGTGATCGGGACGCCCGCCTCGCCCGAGCAGCTGACGGCGATCGGCGACCGCGGCATCGACGTCCTCGTGTGCGATTCGACCAATGTCTTCAATGCCGAGGCGTCGGGATCGGAGGGCACGGTCCAGACCGGCCTGCTGGAGGCGATTTCCGCCGCACGGGGCCGCGTGGTGGTGACGACCTTTGCTTCCAACGCGGCGCGCCTCCACACGCTGGGGCAGGTTGCCGTCGAGACTGGGCGGGCGCTGTGCGTTGCGGGGCGCTCGCTTGACCGGATCATCAAGGTCGCGCGCGCCTGCGGCTATCTGAAGGACTTCCCCGATACCGTGTCGCCCGAGGAGGCGATGCGGATGCCGCGCAACAAGGTGCTGGTGGTGGCGACGGGCGGCCAGGGCGAGGATCGCGCTGCGCTGGCGCGGATTGCGACGGGCAACCACCCGATCAAGCTGGAGTCGGGTGACACGGTCATCTTCTCGTCCAAGCAGATCCCCGGCAATGAGGTCGCGATCGGCCGGATCCAGAACACGCTGGCGGGACGCGGCGTGAAGATGGTGACGGAGAAGCAGGCGCATGTTCACGTGTCCGGCCACCCCGGACAGCCCGAGCTGGAGGCGCTGTACGGCTGGCTGCGGCCGCGCATCCTGGTGCCGGTGCATGGCGAGATGCGCCACCTGATGGAGCATGCGCGGTTCGGCCTGTCGAAGGGGATTCCCGAGACGTTGGTGCAGAACGATGGCGACCTGGTGCGGCTGGCCCCGGGCGCCCCTGCCAAGATCGGCCATGCGCCGGTCGGGCGACTGGTGCTGGACGGTGACGTGATCCTGCCGGCGGATGGCGGCACGATCAACGAACGTCGCCGGATCAGCCTGCATGGCCAGATCTCCGTCGCGGTGGCGGTGGGCAAGAACCGGCGCGTCGCCGGATCGCCGCAGGTCCGCTTGCAGGGCATTCCGGTCGAGGAAGAGCGCGACGCCTTCATCGCCGATGCCGAGGACGCCGCAGCCGAGGCGGTTTCGGGCGGCGCGCGTGACATGGATCGCCTGCGGGAGGACATTCGCCTCGCGGTTCGGCGCTGTGCCACCCGCTGGACGGGCAAGAAGCCCGTGGTCGATGTTCTGCTGCTGGAGGTCTGACGAGCGATGAACTGGACGTCGGCGCTGGCGATCTACATCCTGTTCTGGGCGTTCTCCGTGTTTCTGGTGCTGCCGTTCGGGGTGCGCACCAGCGCGGAAGCGGGCGAGGAACATGTGCCCGGCCAGGCAGACAGCGCGCCGCATCAATTTGCCGCCGGGCGCACTGCCCTGCGCGTCACGATCGTCGCAACGGTGCTGTTCGCGCTGTTCTTCGCCAATTACCTCTACGGCTGGATCACGCCTGACATGGTCGACATGACCAAATACGGGATCGGGACCTCGACCGTCGATTGATACGAAAAAGCGCAGGAGCGGCGACCGCCCCTGCGCTCTTTCTTGTGTGCCGATGCGGCGGGGTGCCGCGGGTCAGCGCAGCCGCTCGATCGCTTGGGCGAGCGCGACGTAGAGCTTGCCCATATCCGACGACAGCAACGTCACGCCAAGCGGCGAGCCGTCGCGCTGCGCCAGGATTGTGCGCAGCATCGCCTCAAAATCATGAATGTAGCGGTTCACCTGATCGCGGAACGCCTCATCCTCGTCATACAGCGCCGCGATCTCGCGATGCTCGACATCGCCCAGCAGGCGGACGGCACGACGGGTGAAGACGCCGCGATCGCCCTTCAGATAGGCCGCCCAGGCACTGTCGGCGACATCGGTGGCGAAGTTGCGCGTGATGTCGATCGCGGACGAGTTTAGCGAGTCGATCAGCAGCGCGGCGCGTCGGGCGAAGCTTTCCTGCTCCTGCTGCTCACGCTCGGTGCGCGCGGTGTCGATGCGCTCGTCAACCGCCACGGTCAGCGCGTGGATCGCCTGTAGCTGCTGATCGAGACGCGCCGCGGCCTGGGTGGCGGCACCCACCGCCGCATCGGCGGTGCTGGCGATCTGCGCAATCTGCTGGTCGAGGCCGGCATCGACGGCGCGGCGGAGCGCGGCAGCACCGGACTTTTCGAGCGCGTCGGCGGCCTCCGGCACGACGCGCGCCAGCACCTCGCGGGCGTGCTCCGCCGCCTGGGTGGCGGTGTCCCGCACCCGAAGCAGCATTTCGATGAGGCGGGGGGCGGCCTCTTCGGCGAAGCGGTTGGCGCGGTCCGCGGCCTCGTCGACCATCTGGCCCATGGCGTCCGCCTTCGCGCGGCCGGTCGCCAGCGTTTCAAGCAATGTGCCGGTCAGCGAGTCGACGTTGCCGCGCTGTTCGGCGATGACCTGGGCAATCGCCTCGATCGCTTCATGGGTGCTTTCCGCAGCGGTGACGAGCGCGAGGAGTTCCGGCTTGGCGGCGACCACGACCGCCTTGGCGGCGACAACGCGGTCGTCGAGCCGATCGACCGCGGCCGGCAGCGTCTCGTCGATCTCGCGCGTGGCAGAATCGAGCGCGAGCAGCAGCGCTTCGGTGGTTTCAATCGCGCGACCCGCCATGGCGTCGCCAGCGGCCAGCGCCTGGGTCATCGCGTCGGCCGAGCCACCGAGCGCCGAAATCGACGCGGCGAGCATCTGCGAGCGTTCGACACCCTGCTGGTGCAGGCGGGCGAGGCGATCCTCGATCCCGCCGAGCGCGCCCTGGAGATCGCCGATCAGCCCGTCGCTGGCATGGCGCTGCTGATCCAGCCGTTCGGTGATGCGATCGATCACTACCTCGATCACCGCGATCCGCTCAGCGAGCGACTCCGCGCTTTCGCGCGCCGCGGTGTCAAGCGCGGCCTGGTTGGTGCCGACCATCGCCAGCATCGCGTCGGCCTGCGCCGCGATCCCCTTGCGCGATTCATCGATCGCCTGTGCGGTGCGATCAAGCAGTGCGTCGACCGCGGCGGACATTTCGCCGGTGACCGCCTCGAGCCTCGCCCCGGCAGTCTCGCTGGTCGCTTCCATCCGGCCGATGTGCGCGGCGAGCTTCTGCGCCGCGCCGCCAGCGACCGCTTCCGCCTCGCGGCCACGCTCCGCCAGCGCGACGATCTGCGCGTCGAGCGCCGCCGCCTGCTGCCCGGCGGCCAGCCCGGCATTCTCGATGCGGGTGGTCAGCCCCTCAGCCTCGCTCTGCGCCTTGGGCATGGTGGCGAGCAGCACCGACAGGCTGTTCTGCGCCGTGGTCGCGGCCTCCGCCAGCGAACGGGCGTGGACATCGGCCTGGTCGATCTCCTCCGACAGGCCGCGGCCGATCGAGGACAGCCGCGCCGTCGCGCTGTCGCCCAGCGCGCTCAGCTGCCTGGCCTGCTCGGCCAGCTTGTCCCGGTTCGCATCGAGCGCGGCGGCCAGCGAGGCGACGGTGCGTTCGAGCGCGGCGGCCTCCTCGCGCATGGCGGCGGCCGTGGCGCCGAACCGCTCGGCCTCCGCACGGCTGGTGCGCAGCGCGACCAGCCAGATGATCCCTGCCAGCGCGGGAACGGCCACCAGCGCGGCGCCGAACTGCGCCAGATCCAATGCGGACATGGCGGCCAGGTCACCGCGCGCCAGCCAGACGAGCGCCGCGACCCAGATAAGCGATACCCCGACCAGCGCGACCGGCCCGATGGTCCGCCACGGCGATACCGGCTCCACGCCCTCAGGCAGGTATATAGCTTCCTGGTTTTCCACGGTTACCTGCTCGGCGATCACGGCTGGAGATTCCTCCATGTTGTGCATTGCTGCGTCGCTGGGTTTGCGCGTGCGCATGTCGATGATCGTCGGGCCCCCGGTCATGTCGCAGGTGTAACACGAAATCATGTCGCTCAAAGCAAATAGCGGCAACCTGCGATTAAGCGTTGCATGCTAGCGGCATGTGCATGGCGGTTGATCCCGGTGCGATTGATGCGGCGCTGAGCGCGGCGGTGGGCGACGACCCGGCGTTGATCGCGGAGCTGCGCGCTGCCTTTCGCGACAGTGCCCGACGCGGGCTGGCGGCGATCGAAAGCGCGCAGGATGACGCGGCGTGGCAGGCGGCGGCGTGGCGGCTGAAGGGGCTGGCGGCGAGCTTCGGTGCCGTCCGCCTCGCGGCGCTCGCGACGGAAGCGGCGCGCAAGCCTGCGGGCGATGCGTTGATGGTGAAGCAGTTGCGGCAGATGATCGCACGATTGTAAGCTAGCAAGCCCGTCCGGCCGCGGTTCGCGATTGCTCCGGTCCGGGACTGACCGTAACAGCGCCCGATGCTCGCAGGGCTGATCTTTGCCGTACAGGAAGCCGACGACCGGCCCGGGACGCTGGCCGCCACCTTGCCCTTCGCGGGGATGACGGTGGTGGAATATCAGGCGCGCCTGCTGATCGCCGGGGGCGCGGCGCAGATCGTCGTCGTCGTCGCGCGCGTCACCCCCGAATTGCTGGGCGCCGTAGCCCGCATCGGCCGGCGCGGCGTGACCGTCGATACCGTGCGCAGCGCCGCGGAGGCCGCCGCGCGGCTGCACCCTCTGTCGCACCTGCTGGTGCTGGCTGACGGGCTGGTGACGACCGACGCGATCCTGCATCCGATTGCGCGGGAAGGGGGCGATGTCCTGCTGGTCGCCGCGGAGGATGAAGCGGACGCCGCCTATGAGCTGATCGGTGGGGGCGATGCGTGGGCCGGGATCGCGCGCCTCGATGGCCGCCATCTGGGCGATGTCGCCGCCATGCCGCGCGACTATGACGTGCAATCGGCGCTGCTCCATGTGGCGGCGCAATCGGGCGCGCTGCGATTGCAGATGCCCGACGACGAACGCGGCGCGGGGCACGGGATCGAACGGCGGCGCGACACGCTGGAAACACGCAGCCGCGCGGTGGTGAGCGCAGCGGTGGCGAGCCGGTCGGGCTGGTTCCAGCGGTGGATCGTGCGGCCGGTTGCCAAGCTGTGCCTGCCCGCGCTGATGCGGCGCCACGTGCCGACCGCCGCTATGGCCGCCGGTGCGGCGATCGTATCGCTGGGCGGGCTCGCCACGTTATGGGCCGGACAGGCGGCCGTGGGGCTTCTTCTTGCGCTGCTGGGCGTGATCGCAGCGACCATCGCCTCCAGCTTTGCTTGGCTGCGCGACGAGGAGCTGCTGGGGCGGATGACCGATGCGCTGACATATGGCGTACCGGCGATCGCAGCGATGGTGCTGGGCCGGGCGATCGACGCCGAAACGGGCGAGCTCACTGCGCTGATCGTGGCGCTGGCGCTGGTCGTGGCCGGGGCGCTGGGGCTCCGCGCTGTGGCGGCGGATCGCCCGATGTTCTGGGGTGATCCCTCGGCCTATCTGCTGGTGCTGGCGCTCGGCGCGCTGATCGGCTGGCCCATGGTGGGGCTGACCGGAGCGGCAATCTACGCCACGGTGACGCTTGCGCTCGCCATCGAAACTTTACGCGCGCGCTTAGCAGCGCCTTAACGCCGACCGCGCTAGGGCAGGCGCATGTCGGTCGATTCTCCCCCAGGCCTGCCGGGCCTGCCGTCGGACGTTGCCGCGCTGCTGGCGCGTGCGGACGCGGCTGGGCGGGGTGCGCGGCGGTATCTCGCGGCGACGATCGACGACCTGTTCCTGCCGGATGAGTATCGGCTTGATGATCGCACCCGCGCGCGGCTGGGGCTGTTGCTGCGGTCGACGATCGTCGCGATTGGCGCGGACCTTCATGCGCGTTGCTGGGCGCAGCGCGGGGCAGCGCCCGGCAATTCCTTCGAAGCCGCGCCGCTCATCGCTCGGCTGGCGGCGAGTGACGCGCTGCGCGATCCCGAGCTGATCGGGGAGTTGCTGGATCGTACACGGCAGGACCTGCTCGGCGAGGCGCTGAGGGCCAATCGGCCGCCCGGGGCGCAGATGCCGCTGCTGTCGCGGTTGGTGGAGGGCCGGGACCAGGCGGTCGCTGCGGCGGCGCGCAGCTATCGCCTGGCGGAAAGTCGATCGGCCGCGGGCGACGCCGGACCGGGAGAGTTGCTGACCCCCGCAATGGGCCTGCGCGCGGCGTGGCTGGTCGCCGCGGCGCTGCGGCCGACGTTTCAGGGGGAGGGCAAGGACGCCGACCGGCTGATCGTCGCGGCGGTCGAGCAGCATCTGATTGCCCGCGACGAGACCGCCAGTCTGGAGCGATGCGCGGCAGAACTGGCGCGGCTGATCGACCGCGAGCCGTCAGACC
Organism: Sphingomonas olei; assembly: GCF_045369765.1. NCBI lineage: Bacteria > Pseudomonadati > Pseudomonadota > Alphaproteobacteria > Sphingomonadales > Sphingomonadaceae > Sphingomonas > Sphingomonas olei. The sequence goes on along the minus strand of NZ_JBIQEU010000001.1, from coordinate 445,137 downwards.
CAGCGATCATGCTGGTGGATGCGCTGGACGATGGGTCGGTCGCGTTGTTCGTTGCCATGCTGGCGCGGCGGATGGCGGTGGCACCGCGCATCGTGCGGGCGCTGACGCTGGAGCCCGGGGGGCACCGCTTGTGGCTGGCACTGCGATCGCTCGACATCGGACGGGCCGCGATCGCGCGCATTGGCTATCTGCTTGCCGAGGTTGATCCGCGGCGCGACCTGGAAGCGTTTGGCGCGCTGCTCGACACGATCGCTGCGGTTCCCGCCGCGGCCGCGCGTGACGCGCTGGCCGATCTGGCGCTGCCGCCGGCGTACCGCGCCGCGATTGCCGCCGTCGAGGGTAGCCCACGGCCGTGATCGAAGGCATGACCCTTCACGCTGAGGTCGACCCGGCGGACCGGCTGGTCGCGGCCAGCCCCGAGTTCCTGACGCTGAACGAGCGGGCCGGCGGTGCGATGGGGCAGCCGCTCGCCAATCCGCAGATCGCCGCGATGGTGCGGTTGTCGCGACGCTTGCAGATCCCGCTTTCACGCGCGGTCACCATCGCCGACATGGATGTGGATATCGATTGCTGGGTACGGGTCGAGCCCGGCTCGCGCGCAACGATGCTGACGATTTCCCCATTGCGCGAGCGTGCTGCGTGGCGGCCGGTGCAGCCCGCGCTGGCGGTGCCGTATCCAGCCGGCGCGGACTGGACCTGGGACGTGGACGCGGCATTGCGGCTGCAGCGCCTGTCGATCGAGGCGGCACGGCGGCACGGAATCGATGCGGCGAGCGTGCTGGGCCAGCCGCTGACGCGGTTGTTCACGCTGCAAAGCGACCCGCATGGCGCCTTGCCGCTGCTGGAGGCGGTCGCGTCAGTCGACGATTTTGCGGAGCAGCCGGCCGTGCTGGCGGGTAGCGTCGACCGTTTCATGCTGGCGGGACATGTGCGACGCGACCGGGGCGGGGCCTTCGCCGGGTTTGCCGGTGCGGCGTTCGTGCATCCGGCGGGGATCCGGCCCGATCACCGGCCGCGCACCGGGCTGGACGGCGCGTTCAATCACCGGCTGGATCGTATCCTGCGCGCGCCGCTGGGCCGCATCGTCGCCAATGCCGACAGCATCAATGCCGGCGCCGACGGGCCGATCGATCCGCAATATGCCGATTACGCCGCCGATATCGCCAGCGCCGGACGGCATTTGATGGGGTTGATCGACGACCTTGCCGATATCGAGGCGATCGAGCGCGAGGATTTCGCCGCGGAGGCGGGGATCGTCGACATGGCCGATGTTGTCCGCCGGGGCGCGGGGCTGCTTGCCGTGCGCGCCGCCGATGCGGGCGTGACGATCGATCGTGGCGGCACGGACGAGCCGCAGCCGGTACGCGGGGAGTTCCGCCGCATCCTGCAGATCATGGTCAATCTGATCGGCAATGCGGTGCGCTATTCACCGCGCGGTTCGACCGTGTGGCTCCGGCTGCAGCGCGATGGCGACCGCGTGTTCGCGATCGTTGCCGACCAAGGCAAGGGCATTGCGCCCGAGGATCACGAGCGGGTCTTCGCCAAGTTCGAGCGCGTCGACACCAGCGAGCCGGGCGGCAGCGGCCTTGGCCTCTACATCGCCCGCCGATTGGCGCGAGTGATGGGCGGCGATCTGACGGTCGACAGCGCGCCGGGCGAGGGCGCGCGGTTCGTGCTGAGCCTGCCCGCCGCCTGAAGGCGTGGCGACGGCTCAGTTGATTCGGAACAGCCGCAGCGGTGACCCCTTGGGCAGCGGCACCGGAGTCAGCCACTCGAAGGTCTCGCCATGCGCCAGCCGGTCGTAGAAGCCGCCGGGCGCGCGATCGCGATACACCGTCGATTCCGCCATGTTCGGGCAGACCAGCATCATCGTCGCGCCGTGCCGCTTCATGATTGCGCGCGCCTCTTCCGGAGTGCCCTTGAAGGCGTGCTGGACGTCGAGGATCGCGTCGCCATTGCGGTGATAGGGACCGGCGATCGCATTGTGATGCGTCAGCGCGATCAGCCGCGGGCCGAGATCGGTGAAGGTGAAGATCGTCGTCGCGGGGATCCGGTTCAACGGAGTCATCGCGGGCATGGTCAGGCACAGGCCCGTCGCACGATTGACGCGCTTCACATAGGGCTTGGGCACGTCGATCGGCAACGCGCGCAGCAGCATGCCGGCGAACATGCCCGAGATGAGGACGAAGACGGCGCCGGTCGCCAGTACCTTCACGAAGATCGATCGCTGACCGAGGAGCCAGGGCAGCACCATCCAGGCCAGCGCGGTGACGCCGGGGATCGCCATCACCTGAGCCGCGGGACCGCTGCGCACCTGCCACAGCAGCATCAGGGCGGAGAACAGGGCGAACAGGCCGACGCAGGCCCATCCGATCAGGGTCGGGCTGCGCCGCGCGCGCCAGATCGCGATCCCGGCGCCGATCAGACCCATCACCGGCAAGGCGGCGAGCGGGAAGCCGGTGCGGAAGGCGTGGCGATAGATCGGCTTTGCCTCGCGCACGTTGCTGAGCCAATTGGCGTAGAGCTCGTCCGATACCTGCTCCGGGCGCTGCAGGCATTGCGGGAAGAGGGTGGCAAAGCCGCCCGCGATCACTGCGCCGGCGACCGCGGCGAGCGCAAAGCGCACCGCGCGCTTTTCGGGCGACAGGAGTGCGAGCAGCGTCAGCAATGCGCCGGCGGCGACAAAGACGCTGAGCCAGATCGGGGTGAGGGCATCGCAGCGCATCACGCGGTTGGCTTCAGACGCAAAGATCACATAGCCCGCGGCGCATCCGCCGCCCAGCGAGATGGCATAGCCCAGCAGGCGGCGGCGCTCGCCCGCGTCCCACACCCAGCGCAGCGTGATGATCGCGCCCGCCATCGCGCAATAGGGCAGCATCTCCAGCCCGATGGTAAGCGACAGCGCGCTGGCCAGCCCGACGGTGATGCCGCCGCGCGCGCCATCGGGATCGCACAGCCCGGCGACGGTCAGGCTGAGCATCGCCAGCTGCCAGCCATGATGGTCGATGCGGTCGGGCATGAACATCATCAGCGCGACGGTCGAGCCCATCAGGAACACGATCGCGAGCGGCCAGGCGACCGGGGAGACCAGGCGACGGACCGTTGCGCCCAGGCCGATCAGCGTGACGCCGAGCGGCAGCAAGGGGGCGATGCCACAGGCCAGCTTTTCCGCCTCCACCACGCCGACGAACGGGCGCAGCAGCAGGATCAGCCCGGCGATGGGGAGGTCGACGATGCGCGACCAGTGAATGTCGAAGCCGACCGGCGGGTTGAGCCGATAGTTGCGCAGGTCGTACCAGCCCTGCCCGTCAAGCAGCGCCCGCACCTGCATCAGCCGCATGTTGTCGTCGGTGTCCGCCAGCGACAGCCAGTGGATCGCCGCCCACCGTTTCCACACGTAGAAGATCACGATCACCACCCAGGCGATCGTGGTCAGCTTGATCCAGTGCCGGTCCAGTTCGGCGGACAAGGATGAGGGCAACTTGTTCACGGGGCTTTCCTCGCCGACCGCAGGCCATTAGACGCCCACGACATTCTTCCGGTTCGGCCCGGGCGGGCTATCGGTGGCGCCCGCCTCTACCCGAGGCGGCACAAAGGGCAAGGCGTGGACGCTGTTCGCAACAAGTTCGGCTCGGCAGAAATGCGCGAAACATTCTGGCAGTTGGTCCGGTTTGGCGTGGCCGGGGGGCTGGCGACCGGGCTGTATGCGCTGGTCTATTCGCCGCTCGCCGCGTTCAAGATCACGTCTGAGCAGGTCGCCAATATCGCCGGCTATCTGGTGGCGATGCTGTCCGGCTATGTGCTGCACAGCAAGTGGAGCTTTCGCGGGCATGGTGTCTCGGCGAAGACGTCGGCATCCAAGTTTTTCGCGGTGTCGCTGGTCAGCTATGCGGTCAACACTTTCTGGGTGTGGCTGCTGACCGATGATGCGATGCTGGCGGGACCCTGGTGGTGGCCGCTGATCCCGATCGTGGTGGTGACGCCGCTGGTCACCTTCTCGCTCAACCGTCTGTGGGTATTTTCCTGATATGGATCGCCGCGTTTACGACCGTATGGCCGAACATGATTCCACCCATTGGTGGTATCGCGCGCGCCGCGACATCCTGGCCGATTATCTGACGCGCGAGGGGCGGCTGCCGAAAGAGGCGCGTATCCTGGAGATCGGGTGCGGGACGGGGCATAACCTGCCGATGCTGGCGCAATTCGGCCGCGTCGATGCGATCGAGATTGATCCGGCGGCGCGTGACGTAGCGAGCCAGCGGCTGGGCAAGGCGGTGGGCGATGCGCCGCTGCCGGCGCTACCCGGCGTGCCGGACGCGCATTACGACCTGATCGCGGTGCTGGATGTGGTCGAGCATATCGAGGACGATGTCGCCGCGCTGCAGGCGATGCGTGCGCGGCTGGCACCCGGTGGCAAGATCCTGATCACCGTGCCGGCGCATCAATGGATGTGGAGCGCGCATGACGTGGTGAACCACCACCACCGGCGCTATTCCAAGACGACGCTGGTTAAGGCGATCGATGCCGCGGGCCTGCGCCCGCGCAAGCTGGGCTATTTCAACTCGCTGCTGTTCCCGCTCGCCGCGGGGGCGCGGATCATGGGCCGGATCACCGGTCGCGAGGACAGCGACGATACGCCACCCGCCGCGCCGCTGAACACGCTGTTCGAGAAGATCTTCCGCTTGGAACGGCATATGGTCGGCCGGCTGCCGATGCCGCCGGGCGTTTCGATCATCACGCTGGCCGAACCGGCCTGAGCCACAACGCACCCCGACGCGAGCGCCGGGGTGAGCGTGTTGGTCGGTCGTCAACGCGGCGGCGTTGCATCCTGCGGATCGGACGTCGGTGTGGTGCCGCGCGGATCAGTGGTCGACGTGCTGGTGCCGGTGCGCACCGGCGGCGTGCCGGTCACCCTGTCGGGTGTGTTCGCCGTCGGGCTGTTGGGTACGCGGCCCGGTGCGCTGCCTTGCGGGCCCATCACACCGCCATGCTGGCCGTGCTGATCCATTTGGCCGCCCGTGGTGCCGCCAGTGCTGCTGTCGGCCTGTCCCGGCTGGCTGGTCATCGTACCGCCGGGTGCGCCGGTCTGGCCGGCGGTGCCGCCCGCCGATCCGCCCTGCGGGCTGGCGGTCTGTGCGGTCGCCACGGCGGGCAGCAACAGTGCGGCTGCGCCGAATAGTGCGAAGTAACGCATCTTGCCTCTCCTTGTAGATCGCCCTTCAACGGCAGCGTGGCGGGCGTCGTTCCCGCCCGGCCAAGGTAAATGGTCTTGATCCATATGTGTTTATGACGTTGGATCATGGCACCAAGGCCGCGAACGACGGTCACCAGGGCGGCGAGATGATGTGATCCCTTGTGCGATCACCGGGGCGGGACAGGAGAGACATAGCGTGACAATCGCGGCCATTGCTTTGCCCCGCCTGCTGCACATCGGCGGCGGCGCGTCGCGCCGACTGGCGGAGGTGCTGGCGACGCTGGGCCTTGCCCGGCCATTGATCGTCACTGACCCATGGCTGCTGGAAGCGGGGCAGGTCGCGGGCCTGTGTGCGGGGCTGGACGCGGCCGGGATCAATTATCGCCTGTTTGCCGACACTGTGCCCGATCCCACGGTCGCATCAGTCAAGGCGGGGCTCGCCTGCCTCAGTGCGGGCGATCATGATTGCGTCGTCGGGTTTGGCGGTGGCAGTCCGATCGACACGGCAAAGGCGATCGCGCTGCTCGTCGCACATGGCGGCACGATGGCCGACTATAAGGCGCCGCACGTGCAGGATGCGGCGGGGCTGCCGATCATTGCCATTCCGACGACGGCGGGGACGGGGTCGGAAGCGACCCGCTTCACCATCATCACCGACGAGACCACCGACGAGAAGATCCTGTGCGCCGGCCTCGCCTATCTGCCGGTCGCGGCGCTGGTCGATTACGAACTGACGTTCAGCATGCCGGCGCGGCTGACTGCCGACACGGGAATCGATTCGCTGACCCATGCGATCGAGGCCTATGTCTCGCGCCGCGCCAATCCGTTCAGCGACGGCATGGCGTTGCTGGCAATGCGCGCGATCGCGCCCAACCTGCGGCGGGTTTATGCCGATCCCGACGATGCCGCCGCGCGCGAGGCGATGATGTTGGGCGCGACGCAGGCGGGTATCGCCTTTTCCAACAGCTCGGTTGCGCTGGTGCATGGCATGAGCCGGCCGATCGGCGCGCATTTTCATGTGCCGCACGGCCTGTCCAACGCGATGCTGCTGCCGGCCGTGACGCGCTGGTCAGCGCCCGCCGCGCTCGCGCGCTACGCCACCTGCGCCCGCACGATGGGGGTCGCGGACGATGGTGATGGCGATCAGCTGGCGGTCGCGCGGCTGCTGGAGGAGCTTGCCGCGCTGAACCGCGATCTCGCGGTTCCCGGGCCGGCGGCATGGGGGATCGACGCCGCGCGCTGGCATGCGCTGGTGCCGGTGATGTGCGCGCAAGCGGCGGCGTCGGGATCGCCGGCCAACAACCCGCGCGTGCCCGATGCGGAGGAGATGGCGCAGCTTTATGCCGAGGTGTGGGCCGGCTGATCGGGCGGATCGGCCGGCCGTTTGCGCCTTAGTGCGCGACGACCGGTGCCGCCGTGCCGTCGTCCGCGTCCTCGTCGATCGCCACCACGCGCGGCAGGATCAGCTGGATCGCGGCGAGCGCCGCGAGATAGGTCAGCGAGCAGATCAGGAACATCGGCAGATATCCGTGACCGTTGTCGAGTGACCAACCGGCAAATTCGATCATCGCCATGCCCGAGAGATTCCCGGCAAAGGCACCAATACCGATCGCCGAGCCGACGATGCGCGCGGGGAAGATATCCGTCGTCAGGCCGAACAGGTTGGTCGAGAAACCCTGATGAGCGAACAGGCCGAGCCCGAGGATCGCGGCGGCCACCCAGGCGCTGTCGACACCGACCAGCACGGGGATAGGGACGATCAGCAGTGCATAGATCAGCATCGACGTCTTGCGCGCGGCATTGACGCTCCAGCCGCGGCGCAGCAGCCGCGCCGGCAGGAAGCCGCCGCTGAGGCCGCCCAGCGCCGCCATGAAATAGACGAAGGCGACCGGCAGCCCCAGCGTGCCCTGCGACAGGCCGAAGGTGCGGTGGAACATGTCGGGCATGAAGAACAACAGGAACCACCAGACCTGATCGGTCAGCGCCTTGCCCAGGATCACTGCCCATTGCCGGCGATCCTTCAGCAGGCTGCTCCAAGCGATCTTGGGCGCGGCGGCATCGCGCGCGGCATTGGGCTGCGGCGGGATGCGCATCATCAGCCAGGCGACGACCCACACCAGCCCGAGCCCGCCGGCGATGAGGAAGGTCGCCTTCCAGCCGAACATGAGCGCCATCACCGGGATCAGCAGCGGCGTCAGGATCGCGCCGATGTTGGGCGCGATCCCGACCAGCCCGAGCGCCACCGAGCGATCCTTGCCGCCGAAATAGGTCGCGGCGGTCTTCACCGCGGCGGGCGTGCCGATCGATTCGGCGGCGCCGAGTACCGCGCGCGAGGCAACGAAGCCGGAGACGGTGGTGGCGAAGGCATGCGCCATGCCGGCGAGGCTCCACACGCCGACACCGATCGCGAAGCCCCAGCGCAGGCCGATCTTGTCGATGAACCAGCCGGTGCCGAGGAAAGCGACCGCCGCCGCGAACTGGAAGGCGGAGGCCATGTGGCTGTAGTCGCGATCAGACCAGTCGAATTCCGCCTGCAGCGTCGGCTTCAGCAGCGCCAGTATCTGGCGATCGACATAGTTGAGCACGATGGCGACGAACACCAGCCCGAGCACGATCCAGCGGCGCCGATCGGCGATTGTCGTCGTCACAGGCCTGTTCCCCTCTTACCAGCCTGACCGATAGGATACCGTTGTCATATCTTCAATCGCGGAAGCGTCGATCCGCCATGATCGACCGCGAGCCTTGCCGTCAGGCGCTTTCCTCGCAGGCGATCTCATGCGCGGGAATGCGGGTGCCTTCTGCCTGGAAGCCGAGCGTGGCGCGGCGATGCACCGTGCCGGCGATATCTGCGACGAGGTACAGCGGGCGGCGTTTCGATTCGATGTACAGCCGGCCGAGATATTCGCCGATCATGCCGAGCACGAACATCTGCACCGCGCTGAGCACCGTCACCACCAGCATCGTCGAGGTCCAGCCCTGGACCGGATTGCCCTCGAAATACCCCCAGGCGATGTAGAACAGCAGCAACAGCGCAAGGCCCGCGAGCGCGACCGACGCATGGCTGGCGAAGCGCAGCGGCGCAGTGGAGAATCCGGTGACCGCGTCAAAGGCGAGCCGAAGCATCTTCGACAGCGGATAATTGGTTTCGCCCGCGTGCCGCTCCGCACGATCATAGGGGAAGGGCACCTGGCGGAAGCCGATCCACGCCACCATGCCGCGGATGAAGCGCGCCTGTTCGGGGAGCGACAAAAGCGCATCGAGCGCGCGGCGGCTCATCAGGCGGAAGTCCCCGGTGTCGAGCGGGATCGGCGTGTCGGTCAGCCGGTCGAGCAGGCGGTAAAAAGCGGCGGCGGTCGCCTTCTTGAACAAGGTTTCGCCGGCGCGCTTGCGACGGACGGCGTAGACGACATCGGCATTCTCGCGTGCCATCGTCGCGCGCAATTCGCCGAGCAATTCGGGCGGATCCTGAAGATCGGCGTCGATGATCAGGATCTGTTCGCCCGAGCACAGGTCAAGGCCGGCGGTCAGCGCCAGCTGGTGGCCGTGATTGCGCGACAGGTTGATCGCCACCAGCCGGGGATCGGTGGTGGCGAGATATTGCATGATCGCCCAGCTGTCGTCGCGCGAACCATCGTTGATCAGCACGATCTCGTGATCGTCGCCCACGGCGGCGCGCGCCGCCGCCGACACGCGTTGGTGCAACAGCGGCAGCGTGTCGGCTTCGTTATAGCAAGGAATGACGATCGAAAGGGCAGGGCGGTGCATCCGCGCGGCGTTACAGGATGCTCAGGCCTCCGTCACGACCTTGACGAGCATACCGGGACGAAGCGTGTCGCGATCAGACAGGCCGTTCAGCGTCATGAACCGGTCGCGCTGCGCATCGGTATAGGCCATCTGGCGCGACAGGCTGTCGATCGTGTCTCCCGCCTTGACCGTGACGATGCGCAGCTTCTTGCCGCGCACCTTGGCGGCATCCTGCGCCGTGATCGGCGCGACGCTGTCGACAAGGGAGGTGAACGGCCCGATACCGCGGCCGGCCGGCGTCACGATGGTCCAATAATAGGTGGCCGCGGGGAAGCGATAGGCAAGGACCGTGGCGTCGACCGACTGGCCGTTCGCGTTCGCGCGCACGGTGGAATAGGCGTAGTCCAGGTCGTTGGCGCGGCCGGCCTGCGCCGCCGGCGCGGCACTGGCACCCAGCGCGCGGAACTGCTGTGCGACGAAGGTGGGAAGGTCGCTGGTCGCCGCCGCGGCCTTGAACTGGGCCTGGCCACCGCTGCCGGCGACCGTCACCGCATCGCTGCCGTTGGCGATGCGATAGCCGGTCGGCGCGGTAAAGCGCAGGCGCATCACGGGATGGACGAAGGTCTGGCCGTTGACCACGCCCTGCCGGGGATCATCGTCATAGACCATGCCGTCGAGCCGGCGGAGGAACGCGACGTCCTGCTGCCCAACCGGTGCCGCGGCGCGACCGGTCTGCTGCGCCAATTGCCGTGCGCGCTGCACACGCTCGCGGCTGTTGGGGTGTGTCGATGCCCAGGTGGGTGTCCCGGTCTGTTGGCCCGCCAGCCGTGCATTAAGGCTGGTCGACGCGCCAAGCTGTTCCAGCATGTCGGCGGCGGCATAGGGATTGTAGCCGGCGCCGGCGATGTACCGCACTCCTAGCGCGTCGGCGGCATATTCCTGATCGCGGCCATATTTCAGCGTGTAGAGTTGCGCCGCGCTGCGCGCGCCGGCACCCGCCAGCTGACCGATCGCGCTGTTGCCGGCGACCGCACCGACCACCCCGGCGAGGAGCGATCCGATGCCGGCGGTACGTTGACGCCCGGCGGAGTGACGCGCGGCGACGTGACCCACCTCATGCCCCATCACGCTGGCGAGCTCAGCCTCGCTGTTCATCAGCGCGAGCAGCTGGCGCGTGACGTACACATAGCCGCCGGGGATGGCGAAGGCGTTCTCGACCGGCGAATTGAGCAGGACGACGGTGAAATCGCCCTGCGCGTTGGACAGGCCCGATTGCACTGCCACCCTTTTGCCGACCTGTTCGACATAGGCCGTCTGCGGCCCGTCATATTTGCCGCCGAACTCGGCCAGCAATTGCGGGTTGGCTTCCGCGCCCTGCGCCTTCTCACTGGCGGAGATCGACCGCGCCTGTGCGCTGACGGTGGCGGGGATGGTGACCGCCATGGTGGCGGCGGGGAGGGCGAGGGCGACGGAAAGCAGGCGAGTCATGCGGGGCAGGATCCTTTCGGTCCTGTCCTACGCCATGATCCCTGAACGGTTCCATCGCACCCCGCCCCGCCGAGAGCGGCCTTGGCTCAGGCGGCGCGCGCCTGCTCCTCGACGAGCCGCTGCAGGATCGTCAGCGGCACCGCGCCATATTGCAGCACCTCGTGGAACTGGCGCAGGTCGAACTTGTCACCGCGCAGCTTTTGCGCCGTCTCGCGCGCGCGGACCCAGGCGGCGTGACCCACCTTGTAGCTGCACGCCTGACCCGGCTGGGTGCAGTAACGCTCGATCTCGCGCTGCGAGCGCGGGCGGGCGAAGCCGACCGTTTCGACCATGTAATCGGTCGCCTGATCGCGAGTCCAACGCTTGGTATGGATGCCGGTGTCGATGACGAGGCGCGCGGCGCGGAAGAGATAGCTCTGCAGGAAGCCCGCCCGCTCCAGATCGTCGGCATAGCCGCCCAGTTCGTCGGCCAGGCTTTCGGCGTAGAGCGCCCAGCCCTCGCTATAGCCGCTGAAGAAGCTGAGGTTGCGCAACAGCGGCTGCGGCGCCTTTTGCGCGATCGAGATCTGCAGGTGGTGGCCCGGCACGCCTTCGTGATAGGTGAGGCTGGGCAGCGAATATTTCGGCCAGTCGCCGACGTTCTTCAGGTTGATCCAGTAGATCGCCGGGCCCGAGCCATCGAGCGCGGCGCGGCTGTAATAGCCGTTGGAGGCGCCGTCCTGAATGTCCACCGGCACCGCGCGAATGTCGAGCGGCTCGCTGGGCGGGTTGAGGATCGCCTGACCCAGCTTCGCGGTCATGGCCGCATTGCCCTCGTTCAGGCCCTTGATCAGCGCCGCGCGGCCTTCTGCGGTGTCGGGATAGACTTGTTCCGGCCGCACATTGAGCTCGTTCAGCCGCGCGCCGACATTGCCGCGCGTCAGGCCCTGCTTGCGCAGGATGGTGTCGAGCTGCGCGGTGATTTCCGCCACCTGGTCGAGGCCCATCTGATGGACCTCCGCCGGCGAGTATTTGGTAGTGGTCGCCTGCTCCAGCGCGGCGGCATAGATGGCGTCGCCCTGCGGCACGTCCCAGATGCCGGCGGAGCTACGCGCCTTCGGACGCAGCGCCTTGATCAGTGCGATCTGACGATCGAGTGCGGGGTAGATCTCACCCTCCACGATCTTTGCCGCGCGAGCCTGCCAGTCGCCGCCGATGTTCTTCGCCGCGGCGCGCTTCGCCACCGATTGCGCAAGGCCGCTGTCGGCCGCGGGTTGACCGCGAAGCTTCGCCATCTGGCCAAGCGTCAGGTCAAGCGAGAAGTCGGGCGCGAGATAGCCGCGCGAGGCCTCTTCCTTCTGGTTCGCGGTATCCTGGTCGAGCCGCTTGGCGAAGGCGCCGAGGCGATCGAGATAGGCCTCGCAATCGGCCGCATTGTTGATCGTGTGCGAGGAATTCAGGAAGTCGGGCGTCGAGAAATAGCTGCCGCCCTGCTGGAAGATGGTGAAGGGGCGCTGCACGCCGTCCAGCTTGAAGCGATCATAGGGGATCGCGCGGCTTTCCAGCGAATAGAGGATCACTTCGCGATCGAGCTTCGAGCGGGTCGAGAGAGGCGCGGGATCGACGGCGCGGATCGCGGCGATTGCCTGCTTCAGCTCGGCGCGGGCGCTGGCCTTGCCGGCGGCCGACTGGTCGGTCAGGCGATGCTTGAGCGCGGCGTTGGCGCCCTTGTCCATGCCGAGCGAGGTCGCCAGTTCGGGCGACCGCTGCAGCGTCTGCGCGAAAACCTTGTCGAACAGGCTGTTGAGCTGGGCGTCAGCCGGGTTGGTGGCGGTGTTCGCGCCAGCGCCGGCCCCGCCGGTCTGCGCGCGGAGCGCGTCGGGGATCAGGGCAAAGACGGAGGCAGCGCTTGCCGAGGCAAGGAAGGAACGACGATCCAAGTGCTTAGGCCTTTCGGTAGGAGGGCTGACCGATCCTAGGCAAGGCAGTGATGTTGCCGCAAGCGGCCACGCGCACCGTCAGGCGCCGGGCCACCGCAGACAGGATCAGACGCGCTCGGCCGCGTTCACCGCGTCCGCCGCGCGCAGCGCCGCGATCAGCCGCATCAATTGGTGCGCATCATGCACTTCCACGTCGATGACATTGGTGTGGAATTGCGTGTCGCGGGTGTCGAGGCGCAGGTTGATGATGTTCGCCTTGTGCTGGCCGATGATCGTGGCGAGCACGCCCAGGGCGCCGGGCTCGTTCTTCACCTCGACCGACACGCGCGCCGTGGCGCCCTCGGTCTTGTTGCCCCATTTGACGTCGATCCAGTCGGTTTCCTCGTCCGATCGTTCGGCGAGTTCGGCCAGCGTCGGGCAGTCTATCCGATGTACCTCGATCGAGGCGTCGGGGCGGCGCAGGCCGACGATCCGGTCGCCGGGGACGGGGTGGCAGCATTCGCCCAGCTCATAGGCGACGCCGGGCGCGAGCCCCTCGATCGAGATCGCGGAGGATTGCGGTGGCGAATGAGCGACATCCGCCCCGGCCGAGCCGGGCATCAGTGCTTCCATCACCTGCGCATCGGTCAGCGTGCGGCGGGCGATCGCCTGCATCAGCGCTGCCTCGTCGGGCAGCTTCAGCCGGGTCAGCGCATGGGCCATGGCGTCGGCGCCGAGCGGGGCGGGCAGGCGAGTGACGATATCCTCGTAGAGCTTGCGGCCGAGCGCGATCGTCTGTTCGCGCTCCACCTGCCGCAGATGCCGTCGGATCGCGGCCAACGCCTTGCCGGTGATCGCGAAGTTCAGCCAGTTGGGCTGGGGCGTCTGCGCCTTCGACCGCAATACCTGGACCTGGTCGCCGTTTTCGATCGCGGTGCGCAGCGGCACCACGCGACCATTGATCTTCGCGCCGACCGCCTGATCGCCAAGGTCGGTGTGGACCGCGTACGCGAAGTCGATCGGCGTCGCGCCCTTGGGCAGCTGGATCAACTCGCCCTTCGGCGTGAAGGCGAAGATGCGATCCTGATACATCGCCATTCGGGTATGTTCGAGCAGCTCCTCGGGGCTGCCCGCGGTGTCGAGGATCTCCACCAGGTCGGCGATCCAGCCCTGCTGCGTCTGCGGGCTGATCTTCTCGCCCTGCTTGTAGGCCCAGTGGGCGGCGAGGCCGAATTCCGCCTCCGCGTGCATTTCCTCGCTGCGGATCTGGATTTCGACGCGCTGATTTTCGTCATGGATGACGGTGGTGTGCAGCGAACGGTAACCGTTGCGCTTTGGCGTCGAAATATAGTCCTTGAACCGGCCCGGCACCATCGGCCAGCGGCGGTGGATATGCCCGAGCGCGGCGTAACATTGGTCCTCATCCTTCACGATGGCGCGAAAGGCCATGATGTCGGACAATTGCTCGAAGTTGATGTGCCGTTCCTGCATCTTGCGCCAGATGCTGTACGGGTGCTTCTCACGACCGGAGACCTCCGCCTCGATCCCGTGGCGGGCGAGCAGGTCCTTCAGGCCCTGCTTGATCTTCTCGATCCGGTCGCCGCCGCCGGCCTGAAGTTGCTGCAGTCGCCGGGTGATCGACTCATACGCTTCCGGCTCGAGCTGCTGGAAGGCGAGCGTCTGCATCTCCTTCATGAACTCGTACATGCCGATCCGCTCGGCGAGCGGGGCGTAGATATCCATCGTTTCGCGCGCGATGCGCTTGCGCTTGTCCGGATTCTTGATGTGGTGGAGCGTGCGCATGTTGTGCAGCCGGTCGGCCAGCTTCACCAGCAGCACGCGGATGTCGCCCGACATGGCGAGCAGGAACTTGCGCAGGTTTTCCGCCGCGCGCTCGCTTTCGGTCTGCGCCTCGATCTTGGACAGCTTGGTCACGCCGTCGACCAGCCGCGCGACATTGTCGCCGAAGATCTGGCGGATCTGGTCGCTGGTGGCGACCGTGTCCTCGACGGTATCGTGAAGGATCGCGGTGGCGATCGTCTCATCGTCGAGGTGAAGCTCGGTCAGGATGCCGGCGACTTCGATCGGGTGGCTGAAATAGGGATCGCCGCTGGCCCTTTTTTGCGTGCCATGCGCGTTGACCGAAAACACATAGGCGCGATTGAGCAGCGCCTCGTCCGCCTCCGGGTCATACTCAAGGACCCGATCCACAAGTTCATATTGCCGCAACACGGCATCGACTTGAGCAGCCGCCCCGCGCTTTGCAACAGAAAACACAGGATAAACGAAAAGGGCCCGCCCCGTCGGGGGCAGGCCCTTCTCCGTTTATCGGCGGGAGCGCCGATCAGTTGGCGGGCGCAGCGTTCGCGCTCGCCTTGGCAGCGACGGCCTTGCCGCCCTTCGCCTTGGCATTGCAGGTATCGAGTGCGACGGCGTCGAACGCCTGGCCATTGGCAGTGAAAGCGGTGAGCGCGCCAGTGCTGCGCGCGACCAGCTGGCAGGCGGCCATGTCACGCATCGGCGCATTGGTGGCGACATAGGCACCGTTGCGCAGCATCCACGGCGTGTCACGGGTCATCAGAACGGTCTTGGTGGGCGTTTCGGCCGGCGTGGCGACATAGGCGCCATTGGTCTGCGCATGGGCTCCGAAGGACGCCAGCAGCGCGGCGGAAGCGAGTACCGACTTGGCAAGCATGCGAATCATGTGGGCTCTCCCAAAACCTAATAAGCGCGACGTAGATGCCGCACATGCGAGTTTCAATAGGCAACTCGCATGTGCGAGTTGCAATCGGCAACTTTTATTTGGTACTCGGCGCATGGAGCGGGATGCGCTACCTTGTTGCGTGAGAAGGAGTATCGATGGGTGAGTTGCGCGAGCCGCTAGGGGAATGCAGTCTTCCCGCCGCGCTGGAATCGATGGGCGAGCGCTGGGCGTTCCTGATCCTGCGCGCGGCCTTCAACGGGCTGAAGCATTTCGAGGAATTCCAGTCCGAGCTCGGCATCGCGCGCAACATCCTGGCCAACCGCCTGTCCCGCTTCGTCGATCACGGTATCATGGAGCGCCGGTCACTGGTCGAGGACCGGCGCAAGATCGCCTATCACCTCACCGACAAGGGTTATGCGCTGCTGCCGACGATGGTCGCGCTTCGGCAATGGGGGGAGAAGTGGGAGACCGGTTGCCCGGCCTTCCCGATCCTGGTCGATGCGCGCGACAACCGGCCGATCCAGCAGGTGGCGGTGCTGAGCCACGACGGCCGTCCGCTGGGGAAGGGTGACATGCACTGGGCGCTGCCCGGCGACCTCGACGCGCCGGAGCGCAACGCCGCTGAGTAAGCGGGCCGGGCGGGGGCGTCGTGCCCGGTGCCCGGTGCCGCGTCCCTAGAGAAACAGTTCGGCCAGAAAGTCGCTCATCGCCTTCCAGCTGCGACGGTCGGCATTCTCGTCATAGCCGAAGCCGGGGGTGCGGCCGGCCGGGACTGAGGTGTCGGTGAAGGCGTGGCCTGCATGGCCATAAGCGTGGATCTGCCAATCGGCCTTGCCCGCGGTTAGCTCCTGACCTAGCGCCACCATCGTGTCCGGCGGGCAGAGCGGATCTTCCCAGCCGTGGCAGATCAGCAGCTTCGCCGTAATCGGATCGACATTGGCGTAATCCGGCCGATCGTAGACGCCATGGAAGCTGACTCCGCCCAGGATCGGCAGCCCGGCGCGCGCCATGTCGAGCACGCATTTGCCACCAAAGCAGAAGCCGATCGCCGCCACGCGGGGGGGATCGACCGAGGCGAAGCCGCGCAACGCTGCGAGCGAGGCGGCAAGCCGATCGCGCAGCAGGCCTCGGTCGGCATCGAGTTCGTCCATATATTCGGACACGTTGCTGCTTTCGCGCGTCTTGCGCCGGCCCTGGCCGAACACGTCGCAGGCCAGCGCGACATAGCCGAGTTTGGCGAGATCCTCCGCCTTCTGGTTGTCAGCTTCCTTTTGCCCCAGGATGTTGGGGCAGACGAGCACGCCCGGGCGCTGCGTCTCGACCTCATCCTCCCAGGTGATCACGCCCTCGAACGGGCCGCCGGGGCCATCATACACCAGGGTCTGCCGCACGATCGCCATCGCAATTCTCCTTTGGCGCGAACTTAAACCTTTCCCTGCGCGCTTGTCGAAGGGCGCCTCCACTCTCTAACAGCGCGGCCAATCACAGGCGTCATTGCCAACGGGAGATATCGATGCCCAAGCTCGTCCTGATCCGCCACGGCCAGTCGGCGTGGAACCTCGAGAACCGCTTCACCGGCTGGTGGGACGTCGACGTGACGGAAAAGGGCGCGGCCGAAGCCAAGGCGGCGGGCGAGCTGATGGCGGCGAAGGGCCTCGATTTCGACCTGACCTTCACCTCGCTGCAGACCCGCGCGATCAAAACGCTGAACCTGGCGCTGGAGGCGATGGGTCGGCTGTGGCTGCCGACCGAGAAGCATTGGCGCCTGAACGAGCGCCATTATGGCGGCTTGACCGGCCTCAACAAGGCGGAGACTGCGGCAAAGCATGGCGAGGAGCAGGTGCATATCTGGCGCCGCAGCTTCGACATTCCGCCGCCCGTGGCCGACGCCGGCGGGCGGTACGACCTCAGCAAGGATCGCCGCTATGCCGGGATCGACATTCCCGCGACGGAGAGCCTGAAGGACACGATCGCCCGCGTCCTGCCGTATTGGGAGGAGCGGATCGCGCCGGCGCTGAAGGATGGACAGCGTGTGCTGATCTCCGCGCACGGCAATTCGCTGCGCGCGCTGGTGAAGCATCTGTCGAACATCCCGGACGACGAGATCACCAGCCTGGAGATCCCGACCGGCCAGCCGATCGTCTATGACCTGGACGACGATCTGCGCGCGCTTGACCGCTATTACCTCAGCGAACGCTGAGGCCCGACGCAAAGGCCAATTAGCATGACTGACAATGGTACGCGCGGCGGCCTGCTGCTGGGGCTGGGCGCGTACACGATGTGGGGCGTGCTGCCGCTCTACTTTCGCCTGCTCGCGTCGGTGCCCGCGCTGGAGGTGCTGGCGCATCGGGTGGTCTGGTCGGCGGTCCTGCTGATCCTGGTGGTCAGCGTAATGCGGCGCTGGAGCGCCATCCGGGCGGCGGTGAACGCGCGCACGATCGCGATGCTGGTGGCGAGCGCGGTGCTGATCGCGATCAACTGGTTGATCTACATCTGGGCGGTGAACAACGGCCAGACGCTGGCTGGCAGCCTTGGCTATTTCATCAACCCGCTGGTCAACGTCGCGCTGGGTGTCGCCATCCTCGGGGAGCGGCTGCGCAAGTGGCAGGGTGTCGCGATCGCGATCGCGGCGGTGGGCGTCATCATCATGGCGCTGTTTGCGATTGATACGCTGTGGATCTCGCTGACGCTTGCCGCCTCGTTCGGCATCTATGGCCTGGTGCGCAAGGTGGTGGCGATCGACTCCCTTGGCGGGTTGCTGATCGAGACGCTGCTGCTGGCGCCGCCGTCGCTTATCTTCCTGCTGGTTGCCGCGAGCGATGGAACGGGCGCGATGGGGCGTGACCTGTCGATCGACGTGCTGCTGGTGGTGCTCGGCGTGGTCACGGCGCTGCCGCTGCTGATGTTCGCGGCCGCCGCGCGCCGGTTGCCCTATTCAGTGCTGGCGCTGCTGCAATATGTCGCGCCGACGCTCCAGTTTTTCGTCGCCGTGGCGATTTTCGGCGAGCCGCTGCGGCCGCTGCACCTGGTCGTGTTCGGGCTGATCTGGATCGGCTGCGCGATCTTTGCGTGAGACAGCGTTCGCGCCAGCCGCACGGCGCGGCGGGCGGCGCGTGAGGCATTGGGGGCGACCGCCGCACCCTGATCAATGCGCGCCACGCACAGGTTCGCGCCCGGCGGCACCCGTGCTAACGACAGGCCTCCAGCACGCATAATGGAGGGAAGGACATGAACAGCCCGGATTCGACGGTGATCCGCCACCATCTGGTGCTCGCCAACCCCAGCCGCACCAGCTTCGATGGCCAGATCGTCGACACCTATGTCGAGACGGTGGAGCGGCTGGGGCAGCAGGTCGTGGTGCGCGATCTTTATGCGATGGGCTTTGACCCGGTGCTGCGCAACGAGGAGCGTCCGATCGAAGGCGACGGGCAGCTTTCCGACGATGTCGCGGCCGAGCTGGAGCTGCTCGGCGCGTCCGACATCCTGGTGCTGGTCTATCCGATCTGGTTCGCGTTGCCGCCCGCGATCCTGAAGGGTTATGTCGATCGCGTGCTGGGCTCCAACTACAGCTTCCGCGACGTGCAGGCGCAGGCCGGGCATCCGGCGGTGAAGGGCAAGCCGCTGCTGTCGTTCAGCACGTCGGGCACGTCGCTGGCCTGGCTGCACGAAAAGGGGCAGGTCGGGTCGCTGCGCGAGATCTTCGACGCTTATCTATGGCAGGGGCTGGGGATGACCCGGGCGGAGCATATCCGGATCGATTCGGTCGTGCCGGATATGGATGCCGATTACGCCGCCGAGCAGCTCGAGCGGGTCCGTTCCACTGCCGAGCGCACCTGCGCCATGCTGTTGAGCGATCGCCATTCGGCACGAACCGCGGGGGTGATGTCACGCACGAACGACTGATCCGGCGACTGAACGCCAGCGCGTCAGCCGCGCGCGCCCTCAGGCGGCGAACAGTTCCAGCTGTTGCTTCCTGGGGGCGACGATCGGCTTCAGTTCGGCCTTGTCCGTGAGCGCAATGGGCCGCCAATCATCGGCGACGATGAAGGGGCGGATCTTTGCGATCGACACGGTCAGTCGTGCCACGTCGGCGAGCCGAAGGCGGCGCCAGCGGCGGCTGGTGAGGATGTTCGCTACTGCCTTGGTGCCGAGCCCCGGCACGCGCAGCAGCAGTTCGCGCGGCGCGCGGTTCACGTCGACCGGGAAGCTGTCGCGGAACTTCAATGCCCAGGCGAGCTTGGGATCGATATCGAGCGGGAGCATGCCGGTGGCATCATCCGCCGCGGCGACGACTTCCTTCGGTTGAAAGCCATAGAAGCGCATCAGCCAGTCCGACTGGTAGAGGCGATGCTCACGCATCAGCGGCGGGCGCTGCAGTGGGAGGACGGCGGAGGCGTCCGGAATCGGGCTGAACGCGGAATAATAGACGCGGCGCAGATCGTAGCGGTCGTAGAGCGTCGCGGCCTTGGTAACGATGTCCCCGTCGGTCGCCGCATCGGCGCCGACGATCATCTGCGTCGATTGCCCGGCCGGTGCGAAGGTGGGGGCTGACTTGTAGCGCTTCTTCGCGTCGCGCGTGTCGAGGATCGAGGATTTCAGGCCCTTCATCGCGCCCTCGATCCGGCCATTGTCCTTTTCTGGCGCCAGTCGCTTCAAGCCGCTGACGGTGGGAAGTTCGACGTTGATCGACATGCGATCGGCGTAGAGCCCGGCCAGGTGGATCAATTCCGGATCGGCGTCGGGGATCGTCTTGAGGTGGATATAGCCGCGGAAATGGTGATCCTCGCGCAGCGAGCGGGCGACCTCGACCAGTTGCTCCATCGTGTAGTTGGACGAACCGATGATGCCGGAGGAGAGGAACAGCCCCTCGATATAATTGCGCCGGTAGAAGGAAAGGGTGAGGTTCACGACCTCCTTCGCGGTGAAGCGCGCGCGGCGGACATTCGAACTCTTGCGGTTGATGCAATAATGGCAGTCGAAGATGCAGCTGTTGGTGAGCAGGATCTTCAGCAGGCTGATGCAGCGGCCGTCCGGCGCATAAGCGTGGCAAATGCCCATGCCCTCGGTCGAGCCGATGCCCTTGCCGTCGCGCGAGTTGCGTTTAGTCGTCCCCGACGATGCGCAGGAAGCGTCGTATTTCGCTGCATCCGCAAGGATTTCCAGCTTCTGCCTGACATCGAGCTGCGCCATTTGTTCTATATAAGTTCCGCTCGAGCGCTTGTCGACCAACGATCGACGCTGGCGCAATCGCCGGCTACCGCGGGATCATGCATTCGCGTCGCCTGAACAGCTTCGGCCCCTACCTGCTGCTGCTCGCCACCTGCGTCGCGGGCTGGTGGTTCAAGGCGCATTGCGGCGCCTCATGGATCGGCGATGAGCAGTACATCACCGGCTGTTATTCGGATGCGGTGCCCTTCTGGGGGCTGCGCGGCGTTGCGGCGGGGCAGATCCCCTATGTCGAGGCGCGGATGGAGTATCCGGTGCTGACGGGGGCGCTGATCTGGCTGGAAGGCTTGATTGCGCGCGTGATCGGTGGGGCGCGGGCAGATGCGGCCGATTTCCTGCTTGTGGTGGCCTTGGTCAACGCTGTGCTGGCCTTTGCCGTGCTGCGGATGATGGAGCGCGCGGGGGTGCCAGCGGTGCGGCGCTGGTGGTGGGCGGGGGCGCCGCTGCTGGTGCTGTACCTGGGGCATAATTGGGACATGCTGGCCGTTGCGCTGGCGGTGGCGGCGTTCCTGGCTGCGCGGCGGGGGGAGGCGCTGAGCGCGGCGGCGCTGGCGGCGATCGGGACGGCGGCGAAGCTTTTCCCCGTTCTGCTGCTGCCACTGATCGGCCTCCAGGCGCTGTTGCCCGGAGGCAAAGCATGGCGGGAGCGGATCAGATCGGCCGCGATATTGACGGTCGTGGCCATCATGTTCTGGGCGATGTTCAACGCGCCGGTCGCCTGGCGGGCGTTCGACCATTGGAGCGAATTCTACACCTTCAGCCGCGAGCGTGGCGGGACCGCGGCGGCGGTGTGGGAGATCATGGGCGCGCAGGGCTGGTGGGTGAGCGATACCGAGACGCGCAACCTGTGGTCGTTCGTTGCCTTTGCCGGCGGCGCAGCGGCGATCGTGCTGCTCGGATGGCGGCGGCATAGTGACGCGCTCTGGGCGCTGTTCACCTCGGTGCTTGCCTGGTTCCTGCTGACCAACAAGGTCTATTCGCCGCAGTTCGACCTGTGGCTCTATCCCTTCCTGCTTATCACTTCGCGCAAGCTGTGGCCGGTCGCCTGGTTCGTGCTCGGCGATCTGGCGGCGTATTGGGCGGAGTTCTGGTTCTTCGCCTCGCCCGGCGGGGCCGGCATGGGGGTGACGCAGGGGCATATTGCCGTTGCGGCGGCGTTTCGTGCGGCGGCGATGCTGTGGATCATCGTGGATGCGGTGCGCAGCCCGGCGCCGGCGTGGCTGCTTATTCTGCCGCCAGCAACGTCTCCGCAGCCTGAAGGTCGACCGACACCAATCGGCTGACGCCGCGCTCGATCATGGTGACGCCGAACAGGCGGTGCATTCGGCTCATCGTGACGGCATTGTGGGTGACGATGAGGTAGCGCGTCTGCGTCTCGCGGCTCATCCGATCGAGCAGGTCGCAGAAGCGTTCGATATTGGCGTCGTCGAGCGGGGCGTCGACTTCGTCGAGGACGCAGATCGGCGCGGGATTGGTGAGGAACAGGCCGAAGATGAGCGCGACCGCGGTCAGCGCCTGTTCGCCGCCGGACAGAAGCGTCAGCGACTGGAGCCGCTTACCGGGCGGCTGGGCCATGATTTCCAGCCCGGCCTCGAGCGGATCGTCCGAATCGACCAGCTCGAGATGTGCCTGGCCGCCGTTGAACAGCGTCGTGAAGAGGCGGCGGAAATGGCCGTTCACTGCCTCGAACGCGGCGAGCAGGCGCTGGCGGCCTTCGCGATTGAGCGTGCCGATCGAGCCGCGCAGGCGGTTCACGGCCTGACCAAGCTCCTCGCGCTCCGCGGCATTGCCGCTGGCGCCCGCCTCAAGCTCTGCCAGTTCCTGCTCGGCGACGAGATTGACCGGGCCGATCCGCTCGCGATCGCGGACGAGCTTGTCGTGTGCGGCGGCCTCGTCCTGTGGCGAGCGGACCTCGGCGCTGTCGAAGCCGACCTTTTCGGGAAGGACGGGGGCGGGACATTCGAAGCGTTCGCCAGCAACGCGGCCGAGCTCGACGCGGCGAAGCTCCTGGCTTTCGGCGCGCGCGGCGGCGCCGGCGCGGGCCTCGCGTGCCTCCGATAGCGTTTCGCCGGCGCGGCGGGCGGTCTCCTCGCTCTGGCGAAGCTCGCTCTCGGCGTTGCGTTCGGCAGCGGCCAGTTCCTCGGCTGTTCGACGCGCGGCGTCATGCGCGGCGGCGGTGTCGGCGATGGCGGCGGCGAGTTCGTCCGGGCGCGCGGCGATGGTGGCGGTTTCAGCGGCGATCTCCGCCTCGCGCTTGCCCATGTCGGCGATCCGTCGCGCAGCGTCGCCGGCACGGGCGCGCCAGCTTTTCACATCGGCCTGAGCGGCGGCGAGGCGGGTGCGGGCGTCCTCCCCAGCGCGCTCGGTGGCGGCGCGGGCGGCGCGTGCTTCGGCGACGGCGGTGCGGCGGTGCTCGGCCTCGCGCTGAAGCGACGTGACGGTGGCGGCGGTGGCGCTGGTATCGGGCAGCGCCGTGAGCGCCGTGGCGGCGGTCGCGTGGTCGCGCGCGGCGTCGTCGCGCTCGGCGGCGGTTCGCGCCGCGCGGGCGTCGAAATCGGTGCGCAGGCCCGCAAGCCGTTCGAGCTGGGCGGTGGCGCGATCCTGCCGGGTGCGAGCGTCTCGGGCGGTGGCATCGGCGCGGGCGAGCTGCTCGCGCGCGGTGCGCGCCGCGGTGCGGGCGGCGGTGATCGTCGCTTCCTCACGGGCGAGATCGGCCTCGGCGGCCTGCACGCGATCGCGGGCGGCGGGGAGCGCTGCGTCGATCGCGGCAAGGCGGTTCAGGCGTTCGAGCCGCTCGGCCGCGGCGGCGCCGCTTTGCCGGGCGACATAGCCGTCCCAGCGGCGGAGCTGGCCGGTGCGGGTGACGAGGCGTTCGCCGGGGGCGAGCGGGCGCTGATCGTCCGTGTCGAGGACGATGATGTGCGCGAGGCGGGGGCTGAGGCGCGCGGGGGCGGTGACGTGGTGGATCAGGCGGTCGGCAGCGGCCGCCGGGGGCGTCGTGGGGTCGGCCGCCGCATCTGACCAATAAGTATCGGCTTGCTGGTCGAGGCCGATTTCGAGGTCGTCGCCCAATGCTGCGGCAAGGGCGCGTTCGTAGCCGGGGGCGGCGCGGACGTGATCGAGCAGGCGGTCGCGGCCCTTGCGCTCGGTCGCGCGGCGGAGCGCGGCGGCCTCGCTGTCGAGCGCGGCGAGATCGGCGCGGGCGGCGGCGCGGGTGGCCTGTGCTGCGTCGCGCGCGCTCAGGGCTGCGCGTTCGGCGACCTCGGCGTCGGCCTGCGCGGTGCGGGCTGCTTCGGCTTGGTGAAGGGCGGCTGCGAGCGTCGCGGCGGCGGTATCGCGATCGCGCTCCAGCGGGGCGGCGTCACCGAGCGCGGCGAGCTGCTGCGCGATTTGTGCCACTTCCCGCTCGGCGCGGTCGAGGCGGGTGCGTGCGGCGGCGGCGGCGGCATGGGCGACGCGCGCGTCGGCGGCTTCGGCGGCCTGGCGGGCGAGTGCCTGGGCGAGCGCGACCTCGGCATCACGGGCGAGGCGTTCGGCGTCCGCCAGTGCGGCCTCCCGGATGGGGAGGTCGGTGGCGGCATTGGCGATGGCGGTTTCCAGTGCCTTTCGCTCGCTATCGAGCCGGGCGAGCGCCTCGGCCGCGTCATGGGCGAGCGCGCCTTCGCGGCGGCGGTCGTCGGCGATGCGCGCGGCGGCCTGTGCAAGGTCAGCGAGGCGGCGACTTACAGCCTGTTCCTCGGCGCGCAGCCCGGCGAGTTGATGCGCGATTTCTCCGCTGTGGTCGCGGGCGGCCAGCGCGGCGGTGCGGGCGGCGGCGAGCGTTTCGGTGGCCTGCGCCTGTGCGGTGGCGGCCTGCTGCTGGAGAATATTGGCCTGCGTCACCCGCGCCTCGGCCGCGATCGCCTCTGCCCTGGCCAGATCGGCGGCGGCGGCAGCTCCGCGCCAGCGGGCGAAGATCATGCGGGCTTCGGCGACGCGGATCTGGGTGGAGAGGAGGCGGTATTTTTCCGCCTGGCGTGCCTGGCGACGGAGCGCGGCCGCGCGGGCTTCCTGATCGGCGATGACTTCGTCGAGGCGCAACAGATTGGCCTCGGTCGCGCGCAATTTCTGTTCGGCGTCGCGGCGGCGGACGTGGAGGCCCGCGATGCCGGCGGCTTCCTCCAGCATGGCGCGGCGGTCGGTGGGCTTGGCGGCGATGACCGCGCTGATCCGGCCCTGGCTGACGAGTGCGGGGGAGTGGGCGCCGGTCGCCGCGTCGGCGAACAGCAGCGACACGTCCTTGGCACGTACGTCCTTGCCGTCGATGCGATAGGCGCTGCCTGCGCCGCGTTCGATGCGGCGGACGATTTCGGTCTCGTCGCCGTTCACTTCGGCGAGGAGGGAGACTTCGGCGAAGTCGCGCGGGGGGCGGGTGGCGGTGCCGGCGAAGATCACGTCTTCCATGCCGGCGCCGCGCATCGACTTTGCGCTATTCTCGCCCATCGTCCAGCGCAGCGCTTCGAGCAAATTGGACTTGCCGCAGCCGTTGGGGCCGACGACGCCGGTCAGCCCCGGCTCGATCCTGAGATCGGCCGGATCGACGAAGCTTTTGAAGCCGGAAAGGCGCAGCCGCTTGATCTGCACAGTCGCGCAGTCTTGGCGCGATCAGCGGGCGTTGCGCAAGGGGGCGTCAGTTGCGCTGTGCGATCAGCCCGCGCGCGATCACCTGCGCCTGGATTTCCGCCGCGCCCTCGAAGATGTTGAGGATGCGCGCGTCGCACAGGATGCGGCTGATCTCGAATTCGAGCGCATAGCCGTTGCCGCCGTGAATCTGGAGCGCGGCATCGGCATTGCTCCACGCGGCGCGGGCGGCGAGCAGCTTCGCCATGCCGGCCTCGATATCGCAGCGCTTGCCCGAATCCTTCGCGCGGGCGGCGGCATAGGTGAGCTCGCGCGCGGCGATGAGATCGACGAGGCTCATCGCCAGTTTGTCGGCGACGCGCGGGAAGTGGATGATCGCGCGGCCGAACTGCTGGCGATCGACCGCGTAGGACAGGCCGAGTTCGAGCGCGCGGCGGGCGACGCCGACGGCGCGCGCGGCGGTCTGGATCCGGGCGCCCTCGAAGGTGCGCATCAGCTGCTTGAAGCCCTGGCCTTCCTCGCCGCCCAGCAGGGCGTCGGCGGGGGCGGACATGCCGTCGAAGGAGAGCGCATATTCGCGCATCCCGCGATAGCCGAGCACCTCGATTTCGCTGCCCGACATGCCCGGCGCAGGGAAGGGATCGCCCTCGGTGCCGCGCGGCTTGGGGACGAGCAGCATCGAGAGGCCGGCGTAACCCTTCGCGTCCGGCAGCGTGCGGGCGAGCAGGGTCATGAGGTCGGAGCGGCTGGCGTGGGTGATCCAGGTCTTTGCGCCGTCGATGCGCCAGCCGTCGCCATCCCCCTCAGTGGCGGCGCGGCGCGCGCGGGTCTGAAGCGAGCCGAGGTCGCTGCCGACATCGGGTTCGGTGAAGACGGCGGTGGGCAGCACCTCGCCGCTGGCGATGCGGGGCAACCATTCGGCCTTTTGCGCCTCGGTGCCCGAGCCCGCGATCAGTTCGCCGGCGATTTCGGAGCGGGTGCCGAGCGAGCCGGCGCCGATCCACCCGCGCGACAGCTCCTCGGTGACGATGCACATGACGAGCTTCGACAGGCCAAGGCCGCCGTAATTCTCGGGGATGCAGACGCCGAACGTGCCGAGCTGCGCCATCTTGGCGACGGTGACGTCGGGGATCAGATCGTTGGCGAGATGCCAGCCGTGGGCGTGGGGCAGGATCTCGGCATCGGTGAAGCGGCGGAACTGGTCGCGGATCGCGTCCAGCTCGGCATCGTGGAGCGTCTCGCTGGGCCATTCGCCGGCGGCGAGGCGATCGACCAAGGCGCGGCGATCGGCGGCGGCGTCATGATCGAGGAGGTCGGCGCAGGCGGTTGCGAGCGTGCGCGCCGGGGCGGCGAGGCCGAGGTCGGCGGGGCGGAACAGTTCGTTCTGGCCCATCGGCAGGCCACCGACGAGCTGAGCGATGCTCTCCTGAACGGCGAGGCGGGCGACGAGGGCGTTGACGTCCCCTGAGTTGCGGTCCGCCCAGTCGGCCACCGCCTCCAGCGCGGCGACGGTAGTGGCGACCCAGGCGAAGCCGTGCGCCGCGCGCTGCTCGGTGTCGATCGGCGCGGCGTCCAGCCGGGCCGCGAGGGCGGCACGGGCGTCGTCGCGATAGCGTTGCGCCGCCGCCAGTGCCTCCCCCAGCATTATGCGCGCTCGAAGACCGCGGCGATGCCCTGGCCGCCGCCGATGCACATCGTCTCCAGACCATAGCGGCCGTCACGGCGGACGAGTTCGCGGGTCAGATTGGCGAGGATTCGGCCGCCGGTGGCGCCAATCGGGTGGCCGAGCGAAATGCCCGAGCCGTTGACGTTGAGGATTTCGTTGCGGCTGTCGTCCTGGCTCCAACCCCAGCCCTTGAGCACGGCGAGCACCTGCGGCGCGAACGCCTCGTTCAGCTCGACGAGGTCGATGTCGGACCAGGAGAGGCCGTTGCGGGCGAACAGCCGCTCGACCGCCGGGACCGGGCCGATGCCCATGCGCGAGGGGTCGCAGCCGGCCGCGGCCCAGCTGTGGAACCAGGCGATCGGCTCAAGCCCCAGTTCCTCCAACTTGTCCTCCGCCACGACGAGGCAGGCGGCTGCGGCGTCATTCTGCTGGCTGGCGTTGCCGGCGGTGACGACGCCGCCCTCGATCGGGCGCAGACGCCCAAGCGTCTCCAGCGTGGCGTCGGGGCGATAGCCCTCGTCGTGGTCGAACACCACGGGCTCGCCCTTCTTCTGCGGCACCGAGACGGGGACGAGCTCGTCGGCGAACAGGCCCTTTTCCCAGGCGGCGGTGGCGCGCTGGTGCGAGCGGACGGCATAGGCGTCAGCCTCCTCGCGGCTGATGTCGTAATCCTTGGCGAGATTCTCGGCGGTCTCGATCATGCCGCTGATGACGCCGAAGCGTTCGACCGGCTGCGACATCAGGCGGCCGCGGGTGAGGCGGTCGTGGATCGTGAGGTTGCCCGAGCGCACGCCCTTGCGGATGTCGGTGGTGTAATGTTCGACGTTGGACATGCTTTCGCAGCCGCCGGCGACGACCACGTCGCTGACGCCGGTTTGCACCATCATCGCGGCGTCGATCACGGCCTGAAGCCCCGAGCCGCAGCGACGGTCGAGCTGATAGCCCGGCACCTCGATCGGCAGGCCGGCGGCCAGCCATGCCCAGTGGCCGATCGCGGGCGCCTCGCCATTGCCGTACCCTTGCGCGAACACGACGTCGTCGACGCGGGCAGGATCGATCTTGGTGCGCTCCATCAGCGCCTTCAGGATCGTCGCGCCAAGCTGGCCCGCGGTGAGCGAGGAGAGGCTGCCGCCGAACTTTCCGACGGCGGTGCGGATCGGGGCGACGATGGCGGCGCGGCGCAGGCCGGTGCTGGCGGACATGGGGCAACTCCTGTCAAAAACGGAGATGCGACGGCAGGTGTCCGGGCGCTCTCCTTACTGTGTCTGCGCCTATCGGATGGCCGGTCCGGTTTCAACCACATGGACCGCTTTTCAGCCCGTTGAATGCCGCGGCGGGGAGCGGAAAGGGGCGTCTTGCGCCGGGCGCATCGGCAACGCTATGGCCGGCGCATTCGCAAGGACCCGGTGAAAGCCCGGGTGGCTATCCCGGCCGCTGATCCGCCGGGCAACCTGCACAGATGTCATTTTTCCTGCCGCCTGCCTTGTCGTGCGCGCGGCGTTCTGTGTTGCGTTCAACGAACAGGTTTCCCCTTTTCATGCTTTCCCGTTTCCGAACTGAATGGTTCGCTGGTGCCGGCGACGTGCGGCGCGAGGCACTGGCCGGCATCGTCGTGGCGCTGGCGCTGATCCCCGAGGCGATCGGCTTTTCGATCATCGCCGGGGTCGATCCCAGCGTGGGCCTGTATGCCTCCGTCGTGATCGCCATCGTCATCTCGCTGCTGGGCGGGCGTCCCGGCATGATCTCCGCCGCCACCGCCGCAGTCGCCGTGGTGGTGACGCCGCTGGTGCGCGACCATGGCGTGAACTACCTTTTTGCCGCGACCATCCTGATGGGGGTGATCCAGATCGCCGCGGGGCTGCTGCGGCTCGACCTTCTGATGCAGTTCGTCTCGCGATCGGTCATCACCGGGTTCGTCAATGCGCTGGCGATCCTGATCTTCATGGCGCAGGTGCCGCAGCTGATCGGCGTCAGCTGGCACACCTATGCGATGATCGCCGCGGGGCTGGCGATCATCTACCTGCTGCCGCGGGTGACGAAGGCGGTGCCGTCGCCCTTGGTGGCGATCATCATACTGGCGATCGTCAGCATCGCGATGAGCCTGCCGGTGCGTACGGTGGGCGAGATGGGGCGGCTGCCCGAGGGGCTGCCTAGCCTTGCGCTGCCCGACGTGCCGCTGACGCTCGAGACGTTGCGCATCATCCTGCCGTTTTCGCTGACCATGGCGGCGGTGGGGCTGCTGGAATCCTTGCTGACCGCACAGATCGTCGACGACATGACCGATAGCGACAGCGACAAGCGGCGCGAGTGTATGGGGCAGGGCGGCGCCAACATGGTCGCGGCGCTGGTCGGTGGCATGGGTGGCTGCGCGATGATCGGCCAGTCGGTGATCAACGTGACGTCGGGCGGGCGCAAGCGGCTGTCGACCTTTATCGCCGGCGCGTTCCTGCTGTTCCTGCTGACAATGCTCGGCCCGATCGTGGGGCAGATCCCGATGCCGGCGCTGGTCGCGGTGATGATCATGGTGTCGATCGGCACGTTCAGCTGGAATTCGATCCCGAACCTGCGCCGCCATCCGCCTACGTCATCGGCGGTGATGCTGGTGACGGTGGCAGTGGTGGTGGCCACGCATGACTTGGCGCAGGGCGTGCTGGCCGGCGTGCTGCTGTCGGGCATCTTCTTCGCGGGCAAGGTGCGGCGGATGTTCGCCGTTGTGCGCGAGACGGAGGGCGAGCGGGTGCTGTACCGGGTGAGCGGCGAGATATTCTTCGCCTCGGTCGATCGCTTCACCCGCGCCTTTGCGCCCGAGGCGGGACGCGCGGTGACGATCGATGTGTCGGCGACACATTTCTGGGACATTTCGGGGGTGGGCGCGCTGGACAAGATCGTCGCGCGGCTGCGGCGCGACGGGTCGGTGGTCGAGGTGGTCGGCTATAATCGCGCGAGCGCCGATCTGATCGACCGCTTCGCGTTGCACGACAAGACCGGCGTCGAGCTAGGCGCCGTGCCGCATTGAGGCCTGACACGTCGTGCCGGGACAGGCCCGGCATGACGTGACGGCTGGATTGCGAGAGTTCTACTCTGCCGCCACCTTGGCGGCGTCGCTGGCGGCCTCCAGCTCGGCGGCCTTCGCCTCGACCAGGCGGACGATGTGGTCGATCATGCCCTCGTCCTGGACGACATGGTCGGTGACGCCCGAGAGGTACACCATGTGCTTGCCATTGCCGCCGCCGGTGAGGCCGATGTCAGTTTCGCGCGCCTCGCCCGGGCCGTTGACGACGCAGCCAAGCACGGAGAGCGACATGGGGGTGCGGATGTGCTGGAGGCGTTCCTCCAGCGTCTGCACGGTGCGGATGACGTCAAAGCCCTGGCGCGCGCAGCTGGGGCAGCTGACCACGCGGACGCCGCGGTTGCGGATGCCGAGCGATTTCAGGATCTCGAACCCGACGCGCACTTCCTCTTCGGGTTCGGCCGAGAGCGAGACGCGGATCGTGTCGCCGATGCCG
The DNA here is from genome assembly GCF_045369765.1 of Sphingomonas olei. NCBI lineage: Bacteria > Pseudomonadati > Pseudomonadota > Alphaproteobacteria > Sphingomonadales > Sphingomonadaceae > Sphingomonas > Sphingomonas olei. The sequence continues at coordinate 415,091 of NZ_JBIQEU010000001.1, read as the reverse complement.
TACCAGAGGAGCGAGCCGATGCCGATCGCGCTCTTCACCGTGCCGCCGACGAAGCCGCCCGCTTCGGTGATGCCAAGGTGAAGTGGGCAATCGACCGCCTCGGCGAGCTGCTGGTACGCGGCGACGGCGAGGAACACGTCGGACGCCTTTACCGCGACCTTGAAGTCGTGGAAATCGCGGTCCTGCAGCAGCTTGATATGGTCGAGCGCGGACTCGACCAGCGCCTCGGGGCAGGGCTCGCCGTATTTTTCGAGCAGGTCCTTTTCCAGGCTGCCGGCGTTGACGCCGATGCGGATCGCGCAGCCGTTCGCCTTGGCCGCGTTGACGACTTCGTTGACGCGATCGGCCGAGCCGATGTTGCCCGGGTTGATGCGCAGGCACGCGGCGCCGGCGTCGGCCGCCTCGAGCGCGCGCTTATAGTGGAAATGGATGTCGGCGACGATCGGCACGCGCGCGGCGCGCACGATCTGCTTCAACGCGGCGGTGGATTCGACGTCCGGGCAGCTGACGCGGATGATGTCGACGCCGGCATCCTCGCAGCGACGGATCTGGTCGATCGTCGCGCGCGCATCGTCAGTCGGCGTGTTGGTCATCGTCTGCACGGTGACGGGCGCGTCGCCGCCGACGGGCACGTTGCCGACCATGATCTGGCGGCTCGCGCGGCGGTGAATATCGCGCCAGGGGCGTAGGGACATCGAAGGGCTTCCTATCGGCTTTGGCATCGATATAGCGCCTCCAACACATAAACGAAACGTGGGGCAGGACGATGACACTTTCGCTGTACGACGCGGTGATCCCGTCGAACATCCAGATCCTGGGCGCGATCGACCGCCTGCTGGACAAGGCGGAAGCGTTCGCGGCCGAGAAGGGGATGACCGCCGCCGAGCTGATCGACGCGCGCCTCGCGCCCGACATGCTGCCGTTCGGCTATCAGGTGAAATCGGTCGCGGAACATTCGATCGGCGGGATCGAGGGCGTGCGCGGGGGCAATTTCTCGCCCAGCATGGCGCCGTGGCCGACCGACTTCGCCGGCCTGCACGAGCGGATCCAGGGCGCGATCGCCGCGCTGGAGGCGGTCAACCGGGCCGAGTTCGACGCGCTGGCGGACCGCGACACGCAGTTTTCGATGGGTGAGCTGCGCATGCCGTTCACCGGCGCGCAGTTCCTGCTGTCCTTCGCGCAGCCCAATTTCTATTTCCACGCGACGACGGCCTACGGGATCCTGCGCGCGCAGGGGATGAAGATCGGCAAGCGCGATTTCCTGGGGGCGCTGCGCATCAAGCGGTGAAGCGTGCGGCCATCGCGCGGGACTGATCTCCAGCAACGTTTCGAAACAATCCGCGGGCGCTATAGCGCCGCGCCATGGACGACGTTGCGCCGGTTGCGCGCCATTATGGAATCGACTGGTTGCGCATCGGCGCGTTCGGGCTGCTGATCATCTATCATGTGGCGATGGTGTTCGCGCCCTGGCCGTGGGTGGTGAAATGGCCCGAGACGTTCCCGTCGCTGATCGTGCCGATGGCGCTGCTAACGCCGTGGCGGATCCCGTTGCTGTTCGTGGTCGCAGGGTTTGCGACGCGGCGGCTGATCGCGCGCATGCCCAGCATCGGTGTGTTCGCGCATCAGCGCAGCCTTCGCCTGCTGGTGCCGCTGGCCTTCGCCATGCTGGTCTTGTTGCCGCCCGAATTGTGGGTGCGGGCACAACTGGCGGGGGATGCCGATAGCCTCGCTAGGTTCTGGCTGCACGATTACTGGCGCCCCTGGGCGCAGAACGGCCGCGGCTTTCCGCAATGGGAGCATATGTGGTTCGTCGTCTATCTGTGGGCCTATACCATGGTCCTCGCATTGCTGCTGGCGCGGGTCGGCGCGGGGCGGATCCAGGCGTGGTTCGAGTGGCTGGCGGTGGGACGGCGGATCATCTGGGCGCCGATGCTGGCGCTGGCCGGCGCGAAGGTCGCGTTGATGTTCATCGTGCCGGAGACGCACGGACTGACCACCGACTGGTCGGGCCATGTCGGCTATCTGCCGCTGTTCCTGTTCGGCTTCGCGCTGGGCGGATCGCTAGCCTTGTGGCGCGCGATCAGGCAGCATTGGGTGGGCGCGCTGGTCATCGCCGGGCTTTGCTCGCTGGTCGTCGTCGGGGTCGAGCTGCAGTACCAGGGGACGGACGTGCCGGGCCACGCGCTGATGGCGGCGAACCGCGCGGCGCGGCGGGCGATGGCGTGGGGCGTGATCATCGCGCTGCTGCGACTGGGGGACGGGATGCTCAACCGCGATCACCCGCTGCGCCGGCCGCTCGCGGAAGCGGTGTTCCCGGCCTATCTGATCCATCACCCGGTGCTGGTCGTCCTGGCGTGGGTGATCCCGGCGTGGGGAATGAGCGCGGGCGCAGGCTTTGTCTTCCTGCTGAGCGCGACCGCCGCCGCCTGCGCCGCCTGTTACGTGATCGGCCGCGACATTCCCTGGCTGCGCCCGCTGATCGGCCTGGCGCCAGCGACACCCCGGCCAGCGCGGCGGCTGGCCTAGCGGTATCCGCCCTGCTAGTTCCCCGGCGATGCAGCGGCATTACGGCCTCGACTGGCTTCGGATCGGGGCGTTCGCGATCCTGATCCTGTATCACATCGGCATGGTGTTCGTGCCGTGGGGCTTCCACGCGAAGCTTGGCGCCGAACAATGGGTGACGGTGCCGATGATGCTGTCCAACCCGTGGCGACTGTCGCTGCTGTTCCTGGTGTCGGGCTATGCCAGCCGGGCGCTGTTCGTGCGGCATCCGGGGCCGTGGCCGTTCGTGCGCAACCGCACCGCGCGGCTGCTGATCCCGCTCGCCTTCGGCATGGCGGTGATCGTGCCGCCGCAGCCGTGGGTCGAGCTGGTGACGCAGCATGGCTGGTCGGGCGGCTTCCTGGCATTCTGGACGGGCGATTATTTCGCGTTTCGCCGGATCGACGGCATCGCGCTGCCGACGTGGAACCACCTTTGGTTCGTTGCCTATCTGTGGGTCTATACGCTGGCCTTTACCGCGATGCTGGCGATCACGCCGAGCGGTGTTCGGGAAGCGGCGCAGCGGGCGTTCGAGCGGCTGTTCGGCGGCGTCGGCGCGCTGATCCTGCCGATGGCCTGGCTGATGCTGGTGAGCGGCGTGCTGTTCCCCGGTGCGCGCGAGACGCATGAGATGATCGGCGACTGGGTGGCGCATGCGACCTATTTCCCGATGTTCGCGCTGGGATACGCCATGGCCGGCAGCGAGCGGATGCTTGCCACCTTTGCGCGCTGGTGGAAGGTGACGGCGCTGGCGGCGCTGCTGGCGTTCCTGACCGTGGCGACGATCCAGATCGTCTTTGCCGGTTATCGGGTGACGCCGCGGCCGTTCGGCACGATCTTCAGCCTGGCGCGCGGGGTGCAGGGCTGGATGACGATCGCCGCGCTGATCGGCGTGGCGGAGACCTATTGGAACCGCGACCATCGCTGGCGGCCGATGCTGACCGAGGCGGTGTTTCCCTTCTACATCATCCACCAGACGATCATTGTCGTCGTCGCTTATTGGCTGCTGCTCGCCGGCCTGCCGCTCACGCTCGACTTCGTCATTCTGGTGGCGGCGACGGTGGCGGGATGCTGGGCCTTTTACCTCGGCGGGCGGCGCGTACCGTGGCTTCGCCCGCTGATCGGCCTTCGCCTGCATCGCCCGCGCGCGGACATTCCCGATCCCCGACCTGCCATTGTCTGAACACGCCAATTGTCTGACGAAAAGGAACATCATGCGCCTGTTGCTGCCCGTTCTTGCCGCTCTGCTCGCCACCCCTGCCATGGCGAAGGAGGCGCCGCGCTGGTCGCTGGCGATCCATGGCGGTGCCGGGGTGATCGAGCGTGACAAGCTGTCGCCCGAGCAGGACAAGGCGATCCGCGCCGCGCTGAAGCAGGCGCTGGCCGCCGGATCGGCAGTGCTCGACAAGGGCGGCAGCGCGCTGGACGCGGTCGAGGCGGCGATCCACGTGCTGGAGGATGATCCGCATTTCAACGCCGGGCGCGGCGCGGTGTTCACCTGGGAGGGCCGCAACGAGCTGGACGCGGCGGTGATGGACGGGCGCACCCGTGCCGCCGGCGCGGTGGCCGGTGTGACCGCCACGCGCCATCCGGTGAGCCTGGCGCGCGCGGTGATGGAAAAGAGCGACCATGTGTTCCTAACGGGCGCGGGGGCGGATGCCTTTTCGCGCGCGCAGAAGCTGGAACAGGCCGATCCCGCCTGGTTCGCGACGCCCGAGCGGCGGCGGCAGCTGGAGACGCTGAAGGCCAAGAAGCTGTCGGCGATCGACGTCGACCGCAAGTACGGCACGGTCGGCGCGGTGGCGCGCGATGCCAACGGCCATGTCGCGGCGGCGACCTCCACCGGCGGCGTGACGGGCAAGCGGTGGGGCCGGATCGGCGACGCGCCGGTGATCGGGGCGGGCACCTATGCCGACGATCGCGCCTGCGCCGTTTCCGCGACGGGTGCCGGCGAATATTTCATCCGTGAGGGCGTGGCGCATGAGATCTGCGCGCGCATCCGCTTCAAGGGCGACAGCCCCAAGGCGGCGGCCGATGCGGTGATGGCCGAGGTGCAGGCGCTGGGCGGCGACGGCGGCGTCATCGTCAACACGCCGTCGGGCGAGATCGCCTGGAGCTACAACACGCCGGGCATGTATCGCGGCCGGGTGAGCGCGGGCAGCGCGCCAGCCGTCGCGATCTACCGCGACGAGCCCTGACGCCGCGATCTACCGCGACGAACCCTGACACGAGGAGGAGCGGCGGCTGCCTGCGGGCGGCCGCCGACCTTATTGGCCGAACGAGCCGGCGCGGTAGAGCAAGGTGATCGCCACCCTGCGATTGCGCGGGTCCATCGGATTGTCGGTGATCATCGGTTCGCGATCGGCGACGCCCTCGATCCGGTGGAAGCGGCTTTCCGGCAGCCCGCCGAGTGCCAGCCGCCGGCGGGTCGCCTCGGCGCGGCCGGTGGCGAGCATCCAGTTGTTCATCGCGCGCGGATCGCCATAGGGCAGGCTGTCGGTATGGCCGCGGATCATGATCGGGTTCTGCGTTTCCCGGATCCCCTCCGCCACCATGCCGATCAGCGCTGACGCATCGCTTTCGAGCGCGGTCGTGCCGAGCGCGAACATCGAATAATTGGCGTCGTCGACCAGATCGATGCGCATGCCGTTGGGCGTCATGGTGAAGCGGATGTGCTTGGCGAGCTTCGCCAGATTCTGCCGCTCGCGCAGCTGCTTCTCCACCTGCTGCTTCAGCTTGGAGAAATTCCGGCGGTCCTCCTCCGCGATCGCCTGGCGGCTGCGCAGCGAGCCCTTGGCCCCGGTGCCGATCTGCGGCCCGCCAGCGCCGTCAGCACGCGCAACGATCATCGGCATGCGCGAATTGCCGTCGTGCGGCCCGGTCTTTTCCGTCGTGGTGACGGAATCGCCCCCTAGGAGCCCGCTGCCGCCAATGCCGAGCGACTTGGTGTTGAGGATGGTCGGCGCGAAATAATCGGCGATACCCTTGCGCTGTTTCTCCGTCGTGGCGCCGAGCAGCCACATCAGGAGGAAGAACGCCATCATCGCGGTCACGAAATCGGCATAGGCGACCTTCCACGCGCCGCCGTGATGGCCGCCGTGACCCTCGACGTAGATCTTCTTGACGATGATCTTGGGCGGCTGGTTGCTGCCATGGGGTGCGCGCGCGGCCATGGCTTACTTGCCCCGGAGGCCGTCGAACACCTCGGCAAAGCCGGGCTGGTTGCTGTGCGCGATGCCCGAGCGGGCGGCCTCGATCACCAGCGGCTGCGGGTGGCCGTGGAGCGAGGCGATGATGATCTGCTTCACCACGTGATAGATCGCGGCATCGGCATCGATCACCTGCTTCAGCCGCGAGGCGAGCGGGCTGACGATGCCATAAGCGAGCAGCACGCCGAGGAACGTGCCGACCAGCGCGGAGCCGATCATGCCGCCGAGCACGGTCGGCGGCTGATCGATCGAGCCCATCGTCTTCACCACGCCCAGCACGGCGGCGACGATGCCGAGCGCGGGAAGCGCGTCGGCGAGCGAGGTCAGCGTGGTGTGCGGCCCTTCCACCTCGTGATGATGGGTCTTGATGGCGTTATCCATCACCTCCTCGACGGCATGGACATCGAGCGTGCCGGAGGAGACGACCACCAGCCGCAGCGTGTCAGCGACCAGATTGACCAGCGTGTGATCGGCCAGCAGGCGCGGATATTCGGCGAAGATGGCGGAGGACTTCGGATCCTCGACATGCGGCTCCAGCGCGATCGGGCCTTCCATGCGCAGCATCTTCATCAGCTTCGACACGAGGAAGATGACGTCGAGATAATCCTGCTTCTTGTACTTGGGCCCCTTGAACACCTTGGCGAGGCCGCCGCCCATCGCCTTCAGCTCCTTGCCCGAATTGCCGATGATCAGCGCGCCGGCAGCGGCGCCGCCGATGATCAGCATTTCGTGCGGCAGGGCGTGGAGCACCGGACCCAGCGAACCGCCCGTGAAGGCAAAGCCGCCGAAGACCATGGCGATAAGAACAACAAGGCCGATGGCGGCGAACATCTTTATCCCCGGACGCTACATAAGGTGCTATCTGTCAAACGACCGGCCGGGCGATTTCTTTACCGCAAAAATTGCTCGTGAGGGGCGGGCGGGTCAGCGCAGATAGTCGAAGAGCGACAGGCTGGAGAGCTTGGAGAAGCTCGCCTGAGTCGCCTGCAGGATCGTCATCGTCTTTTGCAGCTGGACGATCGTTTCGGTCGGATCGGCATCCTCGATATCGGCGCGCACCAGTTCGCGGTCATCCGCGCTGGTTTTCAGCTGCGCGAGTTGCAGGTCGATGCGCACCTCGCGCGCGCCGAGCGACGTCTGCATCGCCGTCACCTGATCGCCGATCGCGGCGAGCGTATCGACCGCGCCGTCGGGGATCGGTTCGTCGGCGCGCAGCGCGGCGATGATCGCCGCCATCGCGGTGCCGAGGTCGTCGCCGTCCTTGACGCTAAGGAATTCGCGTGCGTTGACCGTCACCTCGACGCTCTGGCCGTCGCCGATCGGGATCGCTGCCGCCTTGCCATCGGCAAAGGTCAGCGCGCCGGCGGCGCCCGGCGTGACGGCGGTGCCGTCATCCTTGCCGCCGAACAGCGGGAGGCCGCGGGCATCCTTGCCGTTCGCCAGCGCGACGATCGATTCCATGATGCTGTCGAGCTCGGTCGCGATCACTTGCTTGGCGGCGGGCGAATTGGTGCCATTGCGGCCCTGGATCACCAGTTCGGAGGCGCGTTGCAGCCGCTCGGTCATCGAGGACAGGTTGGTGCCGGCCTGTTGCAGCGTCGCCTGGGCGAGCTTCACATTGGCGGCGTCCTGCGTGCCATCGGCGTTGGCGCGGTTGATCACCTGCAACCGCTGGTAGCCGACGCTGTCGTCCGAGGGCGCGAGCAGTTTCTTGCCGGTCGCCACCTGTTCGTTGAGCCGGTCGAAGTCCGCCTGCAATTTCTGCATCGACGCGGTCGAGCGGTTGTAGAACAGGTTGGTGGAAAGATTGACGCTCATCAGCGGATATCCAGCAAGGTCTGGAACGTGTCGCGGGCGATCGAGATGACTCGGCTGGACGCCTGATACGCTTGTTGGAAGCGGAGGAGGTCGACTGCCTCGCGATCGAGATCGACACCCGAGATCGCGTCGCGCGCGGCAATCGCGCCGTCGTGGATCGCGCCCTGCGCCTCCGCGACGACACCGCGCGCCTGGATCGCCGCGGCATTGGTCGAGACCATGTTGCCGATCGTGCCTTCGAAGCGCGCGCTGGTGCGCAAATTCTCCAGCGCGGCGAGATTGGCGTTGCCGCGCGTCCCCTCATCCGGTGCCGCCGCGGCGATCCCGCGCGGGTCGGTCATCGTCATGGCGATGTCGGTGGGCGAGTCGCCGACGGTGAACAGCGGCGCACCGGCGGCATTGTCGAGCGTGCGGCCGCCCGCCTGCACCGCGTTGACGCCGGCGACAAACTGGGTGGCGAGCTCGGAAAGCTCGATCCGCGCGCCTGCGATCCGCTGCGCCCCGTCGGCTATTCCGCCGAGCGCGCCGCCCTGCGGGGCCAGCACCGACACGGTGTCGCCATTGGTGACGGCAAAGGCGACGGTGCCTTGCGCGTTGCGCGCGTAGCTGACGGTCGCGACCTGATTGCCGCTCACCAGCGTCGTGCCCGCGCCGCCCCCGGCGCGCACGGTGGCGCGGCCGGCCGCGTCATAGGTGGCGGTGACGTCGACGAGGCCGCTCATCTGTTCGAGGATGGCGTCGCGCTGGTCGGCGAGATTGACGGCGGCGTTGGTGTTGGGCGTGACCCGGCTCAGCCCGTCATTCACCTTGGCGAGCGCGGCCGCCAGGCTGTTGAGATTGGCGACGGCGCCATCGGCGGTCGCGTCCAGTTCCGCCGTGGCGTTGGCGAGCGCGACGCCAGTGGCGGTGAAGGAGGCGGCGAGAGCGCTGGCCTGTTCCAGCATCACCGCGCGCGGCGCGGTGGCGGTCGGATCGGCGGCGACGCCTTTGGCGGCATTGAAGAAGGCGGTGAGGCGGCCCTCCAGGCCGGCGCCGGTCAGCGACGACTGGATCCGGTCCATCCACACGCCGCCAGCCTCGGTCCGGGCAAGATCGGCGCCGGCGGTGCGCACGGCGGCGGCCTTGAACTGGTCGGCGGCGCGGGTGACGCCAGTGACGAAGACGCCGTGGCCGGTCGCGCGGCCCGTCGTGCCCGACGCGCTGCTGATCTCCGTCGTCGTGATCGTCCGGCGCGAATAGCCCGTGACCCCGGCGTTGGCGATGTTCTCCGACACCACGCCAAGGGCGGTCTGATTCGCGCGGACGCCCGATGCGCCGATGGAAAGAAGGTCGCTCACGCGGGCCTTGTGGATCAGTCGTGGTTAAGGGGCGGTTGAAGCGCAGGCGCCGGTTCCGCGTCTTTTTGGCCGACGTTCTGATTTTCGGCGCTTGTTGCCGAAAGGCCACGCGACAGGAATTCGGTCATTGCCTTGCCGATGCCGAGCGGCGTGTGCTGCGCCATCTGCTGCACCATTTTCTGGTCCTGCATGTCGCGGAAGGTGTCGATCGCCTGGCTGTCGAACAATGGCTCGGCAAGCTTCGCCGCGCGCATCGATTTCAGCATCATGCCGGTGAACACCGCCTCGAACTGCTGCCCCGCGGCCTTCAGGTTTTCGCTGGACGCCTCGCGCTTCAGGCCCGAGTCGATGCCTGTGGTGCCGGAGACGCGGCCGATCTGAACGGGCCCGGTCACAGGACGATCAACTCCGCCTTGAGCGCGCCGGCTTCCTTCAGCGCCTCGAGGATGGCGACGAGGTCGGCCGGCGAGGCGCCGATCGCGTTCACTGCCTTGACGATGTCCGCGAGCTTCGGGCCGGGGGCGAGCAGGAACATCGGGCGATGCTCCTCATCCACCGCGACACCCGATTTCTGTTCGCGCGCGGTCTGGCCCTGGCTGAAGGGCGCGGGCTGGCTGATGCGCTGATTCTCGTCGATCCGCACGGTGAGCTTGCCGTGGGTGACGGCGGCGGGGCCGACGCGGACCGCGGAGTTGATGACGACGGTGCCCGAGCGGGCGTTGACGATGACCTTGGCCGGTGGCTCCGCCGACACGACGTCGAGATTCTCGATCGTCGACATGAGCGTCGCGCGCACGTCGGCGCCGACCGGCGCGCGCACCGCGACCGACACCGCATCGACCGCCTGCGCCACGCCGAAGCCGAGCCGCTGGTTGATCGCCGCGGCGACATTCTGCGCGGTGGTGAAATCGGCGCGCTGGAGATTGAAGGTGAGATTGGGTGAATCGGCAAAGCCGGTGGCGACCGCGCGCTCGACGGTGGCGCCCTCCGGGATACGGCCGGTGGAGGGCGTGTTGACGACGATCTGCGAGCCGTCCTTGCCCTCCGCGCCAAGCCCGCCGACCGCGAGATTGCCCTGCGCCATGGCGTAGATCTGTCCGTCCGCGCCGAGCAATGGTGCCATGATCAGGCTGCCGCCGCGCAAGCTCTTCGCCTTGCCCATTGAGGAGACGGTGATGTCGATCCGCTGGCCGGGCTTGGCAAAGGCGGGCAGCTCGGCAGTGATCATCACCACTGCGGCATTCTTCAGCCCCTGGTTCGCATTGGGCGGCAGTTGCAGGCCGAAGCGCGATGCGACCGCCTTCATTGACTGCACGGTATATTCGAGATTGTCGTCGCCCGTGCCGGGCAGGCCGACGACGACGCCATAGCCGGTGAGCTGGTTCGAGCGGATGCCCTGGAAGCCGCCGAGATCCTTGATCCGGTCGGCGGTAGCGGGCGCCGCGACGCACAGCGCCGCGATCAGCAGCGCAGGAAGGGCGAGGAGGGTGCGGAACATGGTCATCAGAAGGGACTCACGACCTGGAAGAAGCGGCTGAGCCAGCCCTGCCGCCCGGCGCGCGCGACATCGCCCTTGCCGGTGTAGGCGATCTGGGCGTCGGCGACGCGGGTCGACGCCACGCGATTGTCGCGGTCCACGTCGGCGGTGCGCACCAGCCCCTTGATCTGGATGAATTCGTCGCCGCGATTGAGCGTCACGCGCTTCTGCCCCTGAACCAGCATCGTGCCGTTGGGATAGACCTGCGCCACGGTGACCGAGATTTCGCCGGAGAGCGAATTGGCCTGGCCGGCGGTGCCGGTGCCGGCGAAATTGCGGTTGCCGCTGACGCTGGCGTCGGTCGTGTTGAACAGGTTCAGCGGGCCGGTAGTCGGCGGGGTGATGCCGAAGCCGCCGCCCGAATCGAGCTTCGAGGTCGAGGACTTGGACGCCGCGGTCCGCTCCACCAGGACGATCGTCAGCGGATCGCCGACGCGGCGTGCGCGCCAGCCCTCATGCAGCGCGGCATAGCCATCCGCCGCCTGGAAGATCGCGCCGGTCGCCGGGGCCGGCGCCGAAGCGACGGGCAGGGGGTGGACGGCGGTGAAATCCTCTGCCGGTGCCTTCTTGCCGAACAGGCCGGCGTGGGCAGGCGCGGCGAGAAGCGCCAAAGTGCCGAATGCGGTGGCGAGCGGGAGCGTGCGCGACGTCATGGCCGGTCAGTCCTCAGATGTTCTGATTGACGTATTTGAGCATTTCGTCGGTGGCCGAGATCATCTTGGAATTGACCTCATAGGCGCGCTGAGTCTCGATCATGTCGACCAGCTCCTCGACGACGTTGACGTTGCTCGCCTCCAGCATGCCCTGGCGGATCTTCCCGCGGCCGTCCTCGCCCGGAACGCCCATGTTGGCGGTGCCCGATGCGGCGGTTTCGACGAGGTAATTGTCGCCGATCGACTGGAGCCCGACGGTGTTGGGGAAGCTGGCGACCTGGATCTGCCCGAGGTTCGATGCCTCCGCCTGGCCCGGGATCGTCGCCGACACCGTGCCGTCCATGCCGATGGTGATCGCGGTGGCGTTTTCGGGCACGTTGATGCCCGGCATCACCTGATAGCCTTCGCTGGTGACCAGCAGGCCTTCGGGCGAGCGCGAGAAATTGCCGGCGCGAGTGTAGCCAAGCTGTCCGCCGGGCAGCTGCACCTGGAAATAGCCGTCGCCGTCCAGCGCCATGTCGAGGCTGTTGCCGGTGGTGGCGAGCGAGCCCTGCGTATCGATGCGGGCGGTGCTCTGCACGCGCACGCCGGTGCCGAGATTGAGGCCCGTGGCGTAGCGCGTTTCCTGGGTCGACTGCGCACCCGGCGCGGTGATCACCTGATAGCTCAGCGTCTCGAACGCCGCGCGATCACGCTTGTACCCGGTGGTATTCACGTTCGCGAGGTTGTTCGAGATCACCCGCATGCGCGTATCCTGAGCGTCGAGCCCGGTGCGCGCGATGTGCATGGCGGCGGTGGTCATGGTCTAATTCCTTCTAATCGCGCGCGGGGCTTAGCCGGGCATCCGCATGACGGAGGCGGCGCCTTCGTCCATGGTCTTGGCTTCCTTCAGCAGGTTCGCCTGGACCTCGTAGCTGCGCTGGTTCTCGATCATGTCGACGAGGACCTGGGTCATGTTGACGTTGCTTTGTTCGAGCGTGCCGGACGCGATCTTGGCGTCCATATTCTCCGGCAGCACGCCGCCGCCGCGCACGTGCATCAGATTGTCGAGGCCCTTCACCGTCGACGAGCCGCGGTCCGACACCAGTTTCAGCTTGTCGATGACCGTGACGTCGGTGGCGGCGCCCCCCTGCGGCACGATCGAGATCGAGCCGTCCGAGCCGATCGAGAGCGAATTGTACGGCGGGATGGTGATGGGGCCCCCCGACCCCATCACCAGGTAACCGTCGCCCGTCTGCAACGTGCCCGATGCAGTGACGGTCAAGTCCCCGCGGCGCGTATAGGCTTCGGTACCGTCGGGCGCCTGTACCGTCAGCCAGGTGTCGGCATCGGTCAGCGCCACGTCGAGATTGCGACCCGTCTGGATCATCGCGCCGACGCTGCGGTCGGCATCGGTGACTTCCTGCGCGGCCGGGGCGCGCGCATCGAAGCGTGCGCCGCCGCCCTTCAGCTCGATCCGGTCGAACACCACGCGATCGGCACGAAAGCCGGTCGTGGATGCGTTTGCCATGTTGTTGGCGATGGCGGCCTGCGCCGCCATGTGCGCCTTGAGGCCCGTCGCCGCCGTATAGACCAGCTTGTCCATGGTTCGATCGATCCAAAGGTGTTCCGTTCACGCCGAAGCGCAGACGGAACACAGCAAGAGTCAGGCCAGAATTACGCGCGGATGTTGAAGATCGTCTGCGAGATCTGGCTGGAGGTATCGAGCGCCTTGGCGTTCGCCTGGAAGTTGCGCTGCGCGGCGATCAGCTCGACCAGCTCCTCGGTGATGTCGACGTTCGATCCCTCGATCGTGCCCGACATCAGCTTGCCGAAGCCGTTCTCGTTCGCGGCGCCCATCGTCGCCGTGCCGGAAAGGCCGCTGGCGCTCCAATATTGCCCGCCGGTCTGACGCAGGCCGGTCGGGTTGACGAAGTTCGCCAGCGCGACCTTGCCCAGCTTCACCGCGTCGCCGTTGGAATAGCTGGCGGTGATGATGCCGCTGTTGTCGACGGTGATGCCGGCGAATTCGCCGGGCGCGGCGCCGTTCTGCGCGCGCGAAGCGACGCTGAACGGCTGCTTCCCCGCGGTGGTGCCGGTCAGGTCGAAGCTAATCGGCGCGCGGGTCGCGTCGCCAGCGTCGGGGAAGGCGAGCGAGAACGTGCCGCTGCCCTGCAAATTGCCGCTCGAATCAAAGGCGATGTCGGTGCCGCCCTCGTTCAGTTCGACGTCACCGACGAAGCTGTGGACGGTCCATTCGCTGGCGGTGCTGGTCGCATCGGCCGGTGCCTTGCGCACGAAATAGTTGGTCAGCGTCTGCGGATTGCCGGCGGCGTCATAGATGGTGGTGGTCGTCGCGCTGCCGTAGCTGGCGGGATTGGTACGGTCGAACTCGACGTCCGATGCGGCGGCGCCGCCGTTCAGATTGGCCTTCAGCGACAGCTTGCTGGTGGCGATCGCCGCGCCGCTGCTGTCGGGCACGCGCACGTCAATGAGGGTGCCTGCGCCCGGCACGGTACCGTCCGTCTCGACCGCATAGGCCTGCAGCCGGCTGCCCTGCGCATCGGTGATGAAGCGGTTGGGATCGACGCCGAAGCTGCCGTTGCGGGTGTAGGCGATGGTGGTGCCGCCGGGCGCGGTCGTCTTGACCGGGAAGAAGCCGTCACCGGCGATCGCGAGGTCGAGCGACGATCCGGTCGTCACCAGGCTGCCCGCGCCGAACATCTGCTTGTTCTGCGCCAGCGCGGCGCCCGAGCCGGTCTGGCGGCGCGGATCGCTGGTGAAGTTCGATGCCATGATGTCGGTGAATTCGCTGCGGCTCTTCTTGAAGCCGTTGGTCGAGACATTGGCGAGGTTGTGCGAGATGGTCGACATGTCGGTCTGCGCAGCCTGGAGGCCGGAAAGCGAAGTGTAGAAGGACATGGGGAAGCTCCTGGAACGTGGGATAGGTGAGGGGAGAGGTCAGCCGATCTGGCGAACGGCGGTGGCGGGAACCTCACCGATCCCCGGCAAGGTGAGGACGGCAGCGCCGCTGGTGGTCGAAACCGAGGTGACGGGCGCCCAGACGAGGCTGTTGGCGGCGACCGAGCGGCTGCCGTCATAGGCGCTGATGCTGACGGTGAAGGGACCGGCGCCGGCATCCGCGCCGGCGGCGGTCTTGCCGTCCCAATCGTAGCTGACGGTGCCTGCCTTTTGCGCGCCGAGATCGGCGCTGTGCAGCAGCTGGCCGTTGGTATCCGAGATCGCGACGGTGACGTTGCTGGCATCGGCGCCAAGCTCGATTCCCCCGGCGATACCGCCCGAGGCACGGCCGTAGGCGACGTTGCCCGGCGTCAGCACGGTGCGGCCGACATAGCTGACCGCATCCTGCATGCTGGTGGCGCCCAGCTTGTCGGCGATCGCCTTCAGCGTGGAGCCCATTTCGGTGATGCCGGCGAGCGAGGAGAATTGCGCCATCTGGGCAACCATCTGCGTATTGTCGACCGGATCGAACGGATCCTGGTTCTTCATCTGCGCGGTCATCAGCTTCAGGAAATCGGCCTGGCCCATCGTCGGCGACTTGGTCGCCGCGTTCTTCGCCGCCGTGTTCGCGGTGCTGAGGCCGAGGTTGCCGATCGTGGCGTCGAAGGAGGTCGCCATCTATCAGCGCCCCAGCTTCAGCGTGTCGACGATCAACGACTTGGCGGTGTTCATCACCTCGACGTTGTTCTGATAGCTGCGCGCGGTCTCCATCATGTCGACCAGCTCGCGCGTTTCATCGACCGCCGACTGGTAAACAAAGCCGTCGGCATCAGCCATCGGGTTGTTGGGATCGCGGATCTTGATCGGGTCCTCACCAGCGGTGACGACGCGTTCCACGTTGACGGTGGCCATGCCACTCGCCTGGTCGAACTGCGTCCGGAACACCGGCTTCATGCTGCGATAGGCGGTTTCCGACGAGCCGGTCACCGCGCCGGCATTGGCGAGGTTCGAGGCGGTCGTGTTCATCCGCACGAGCTGCGCGGACATTGCGCGGCCAGCGACCTGGAAGATCGATAAAGGCTGGTTCGCCATGGGTTATTCTCCCTTCAGCGCGCGGGTGAGCTGGTTGATGCGGCCGTTCAGGAACGACAGCGTGGTCTGATACTGGACGGCGTTTTCGGCGAAGGCGGTCTGCTCCTTGCTGAGCTCGACCGTGTTGCCGTCCATCGAGGGTGAGTCCGGAATGCGGTACAGTGTCGCCTGCTCGACGCCGCCCTGCCGCTCCACCGAGGCGAGCGCCTTGGTGAAATCGATGTCCTTCGCCTTGAAGTTCGGCGTGGAGGCGTTGGCGATGTTGGAGGCGAGCACGTTCATGCGCTGCGCCCGCACCTGGAGCGCCGCACCATGAACCCCAAAAAGACTGCCGTTGGCCATTGGCCTGAAATCTCCTGCACGTGCCTGTGCGCGCAGTGTCCCAGCAAGGTGTGTGCCACTTCGCCTTGCCGGCAGAGCGCCACCGGCCAGCAAGGCGCGGGCGGCAAGATGTTGCCGGGCGGCCGGCAAGGTTGCCGGATAGCGGCGGTGAGCCGGCGCGATTGCCGCATCAACAAGGACTTGGCCGGTGGGCGACGGAACTGGCCCGGCGCTTGCGTAGGCGCGGGGATGAACTTTGGCACCTTCCTCGATCCAACGGCGCTTGCCATCGTGGGCGGCGGCACGGTGGCGTCGGCCATCCTGCGCAGCCCGCTGCGCGATGTGGGCCGCGCGATCGTCGCGCTGCGCGCTTTGCCGCGTCGCCCGTTCAGCGCCGATCCGCTGATCGAGCAGATCGGAGCGTTCAGCCGGATCGCGAAGCGGCACGGGGTCCTCGCGCTGGACCGATCGGTCATTGCCGACCCCGATGTTGCGGCGGCGATCGCCGATATCGTTGACGGGCACGGCCCGGCGCAGGTCGCCGCACGGCTGCACTATCTGCGTCGCGCGCGGATCGAGCGTCACGTGTCGGTTGCCGACATCTGGGCCGGTATGGCGGAAGCCGCGCCGTCGATGGGGATGGTCGGGACGTTGGTCGGGCTGGTCGCGATGTTCGTGCAGATGACCGATCCGCAAGCAATCGGTGGGGCGATGGCGGTGGCGCTGCTGGCGACGCTCTATGGCGCGTTGCTGGGCAATCTAGTTGCGCTGCCGATTGCCGCGCGGCTGCGGACGGCGGCGCGGATCGAGGCGTTCGAGCGCCAGCGGCTGGAGGCGCCGCTCGTCGCGCTGGCCCTGCGCGAGGAGCCGCAGCCGGTCAGCTTCTCGCCCGCGCGGCGGAGCGAGGCGGCATGACGACAGCCGACGACTTTCCCGTTGCGGCGGCGCATCGGCCATTGTGGCTGATCACGCTGGCAGACCTCGCGCTGCTGCTGGTCGGCTTCTTCGTGCTGCTCCACGCCAATCAGAATCTTGACCGCGCCGCGCTGATGCAGGGGGTGCGGGCCGCCTTTGGCGAGCCGGCCGCGGCGCCAGGGCCGGATCCATTGCCGCTGGCTGCCGCCGGCGTGTTCAACTTCGCGCCCGGTTCTGCGCGCCTGCCGGGCTCGCCGGGCAGCCTTGTTGCCTGGGCTGAAGAAGCGTCGCGCGACCCGCGTGTGACGCTGCGCATCACGGGCGCGGTCGACGGGTCACCCGCCGATGTCGATCGCGCGACCGGCAGTGCTGCGGTGCTTGCCGCCGATCGCGCGCGCGCCGTCGCGGCCGCGCTTGCCCCGGTGGCGAATGGCCGCATCATCATCCTGACCGCCGACCGGCCATCGCGCCGGCAGGTCGTCGTTACCTTATCCCTTACCGGAGAATCCATGTGATCGCGCTCGTCCTGGCGCTCGCCGCGCCTGCCACCGCCACTGCCCATCAGGATACGGTTGCGCTCGACAAGGCGGTGGCCGCCTTTGCCGGCAAGTCGATCGGCGAGGATGGCGGCCCGCGTGCCGCGATCGACCCGCGGCTGCGGCTGAAGCAATGTTCCACCGTGGCGCTGTCCTGGCGCACCGATGCGCATGATGCCGTGGTGGTGTCGTGCGCCGCGCCGGAATGGCGGCTGTTCGTGCCGATCCGCATGCCCGCCGGTGCGACGGTAGTGACCCGGCCGGGGGCCGCCGCCGCGGCGCCGGCCGCGATGGCGGAAAAGGTCATCAAGCGCGGCGATCCTTTGGTGATCGAGGCGGGATCCGACGGCTTTTCGGTCACGCGCGAGGGCATCGCCATGGCCGATGCGGCAGAGGGGCAGCGCCTGATGGTGCGAATCGATGGCGGCAAGATGCCGGTGCAGGCAGTGGCCGTTGCCGCTGGTCGCGCGACCCTGCCCGGGTGGGTGGAGTGAAAAAAATCCTAAAGCTGCCTCGCCGCCGGCCGTTTATGCCGGTGGGATCGAGGTGCAACGGGGATTTTTATGGTCGAACCGATCGGGACAAGACCGCGCGACCGCATCGCCGGCGTGTCGCGCGTTGCGACGCCGGCGGCCGCCGCCAGCGTCACGAAACAGCCGCAGGCCGCGCCAACGCCGACCGTCGCGGCGCAGCTGTCGGCCAGCGCGCCGGTCGATGTGGAGCGCGTCGCCAAGATCAAGGAAGCGATCGCCAAGGGCACGTTTCCGCTTTCCCCCTCCACCATCGCCGACGCGCTGATCGCCGCCCGCTACGAATGGATGTCGAATGACAAGGCGTGATGCCCTTATCCGCGTGATCGACACGCTGCACGGCGAGATCGCCGCGCTGAAGGCGAACAATGTCGCCGAGCTGGAAAAGGCGACCTCGGCAAAGCTGACCGCGATCGAGACGCTGCGCGGTCTGGGCGAGGGGCCCGCGGGGCCGGAGCTTCGCGATCTGGCCGACGAGGCCAACCGGCTCAACGACACCTGCCGGATTTACGTGAACCTGATGGCGGCCAACGTGCGCCGTCGCCTGCAGCTCCTCACCGGTGAGGACAGCAATTCCTATCGTCGGGCGCCGGCCTACGCCTGACCTGTCATCCTTCTGGGGTGCGGGCGGCGTTCGGGCCGCGCAGCACCTGTTTGCCGTTCGACCTGGCGTGCCCCTGATCCCCCGCTGACGCACACGCCTTCTGGCACACTCCTTGCTGATCGTTCCTGCGAACAGGGAATGTTTCAGCACCGATGACCGTCAACGCTCTCAATGCCGCCGCTGGGCGGGTGCAGACCGCGATCCAGCGCGCCGCTGCCAAGACCGGGATCGATTTCGATTACCTGCTTGGCCAGGCCAAGGTGGAAAGCGGCTTCAACGCATCGGCGCGTGCCCGCACCTCGTCGGCAAGCGGCCTGTACCAGTTTATCGAGCAGAGCTGGCTGGCGGTGGTGAAGAACCATGGCGCGGAGCACGGCATGGGCTGGGCCGCGGACGGCATCCAGCGTAATGGCGCCGGACGCCTGACGGTGAGCGATCCCGGCCTGCGCCGCGCGATCCTCGACCTGCGCAACAACCCCGAAGCCGCGTCGCTGATGGCGGCCGAACATGCGTCCGACAACAAGGATGCGCTGGAGGCGAGCCTTGGCCGCGAGGCGACCGGCACTGATCTCTACATGGCGCATTTCCTGGGGCTGGGCGGGGCCAAGCAGTTCCTGAAGGCAATGCAGGTATCGCCCGATCGCACCGCGGCGAGCATGTTCCCCGCCGCGGCCGGCGCGAACCGCAACGTATTCTTCAACCGCGACGGCTCCGCCCGCTCGCTGTCCGACGTGTACGAGCGGTTCGGCGCGAAGCTCGGCGACGGGGCGGGGCCTGCCGGCAGCACCGGCAATGCCGGCAATTCGTTGCCGCGTCTGCAATTTGCCGCCCAGATGCTCGACATGGAGGGCGCGACGGTGATCACCGGCGCGAACCAGTCCGCATCCGACGCCATGACCTGGGCCAATGCCGCCATGGGCCGGACCGCCAATCAGGCATCCGCGCAGGCAGCCAACCTGCTGCGCCCGTCGCCGGACAATGCGCGGCTGGCGTACATGATGCTCGCGAGCATGGGGGGCTGACCTAAGTGAAGCTGCTCGCCAATTCGCGCCAGGTGGCGCTGCCCGCCGCGATCCTGCTGCTGGTGCTCGTGATGGTCGTGCCGATCCCGGCCTTCCTCCTCGACATCTTCTTCGTCGCCAATATCGCGATCAGCTTGGCCGTGCTGATGGTCGCGCTGAACGCGCAGAAGCCGCTCGACTTCTCGTCCTTCCCGACGGTGCTGCTGTTCGCGACGCTGTTTCGCCTCGGCCTCAACGTGGCGTCGACGCGCGTCGTGCTGGTGCATGGGCATGAGGGCGAGGCGGCGGCCGGCCATGTCATCGAGGCGTTCGGCAGCTTCCTGATCGGCGGCGACTATATCGTCGGCATCTTCGTCTTCGCGATCCTGATGATCATCAACCTGATCGTGGTGACCAAGGGTGCTGGCCGCGTGTCCGAAGTGTCGGCGCGCTTCACGCTCGATGCCTTGCCCGGCAAGCAGATGGCGATCGACGCCGACCTCAACGCCGGCCTGATGACGCCCGACGAAGCCAAGAAGCGCCGCGTCGAAGTGGCGACCGAGGCGGATTTCTACGGCTCGATGGATGGTTCATCGAAGTTCGTGAAGGGCGACGCGATTGCCGCGATCCTGATCCTCGCCGCGAACATCATCGGCGGGTTGATCCTGGGCCCCGTCAGCCACGGGCTGTCGATCGCCGAAGCGGCCAAGACCTATACGCTGCTCGCGATCGGCGACGCGCTGGTCGCGCAGCTGCCGGCGCTGATGCTGTCCATCGCTGCCGCCGCGATCGTGACCCGCGTGTCGAGCGAAAAGGATCTTGCCGGCCAGATCGGCAGCCAGTTCGGTAGCCCGCGCACCTGGACGCCGGTGGCCGGCATCCTTGGCCTGTTGGGTGTCATGCCGGGCATGCCGCACCTCATTCTGCTGCCTGCCGCCGCGATCGCCGGCTTCACCGCGTGGAAGCTGCACAAGATCGCGCAGGGCCCCGCGCCGGTCGAGGACGTCGCCGCGCCTGAGCCGATCGACCAGTCGCGCATCGGCTGGGAGGAAGTGACCGACGGCATGATGGTCAATCTCGACATCGGATACGGCCTTGTGCCGCTGGTCGACGAGCGCAAGGGCGCGCCGCTGATGGGCCGGATTACCGGGGTTCGCCGGCAGCTGTCGAAGGAACTCGGCTTCGTCGTGCCGCAGGTGAAGGTGCGCGACGACATTAACCTCGCGCCCTACACCTATCGCCTCCTCGTCGGCGGTGTCGTCGTCGGCGAGGATCAGGTGTCGCCGGACGAGATGCTGGCGCTCGACACCGGCACGGGCTTTGGCGAGTTGCAGGGCAAGAAGGCGAAGGATCCGACGTTCGGGCTCGAGGCGACGTGGATCGCGCCGGGTGATGCCGATGCCGCGACCGGCGCGGGCTACCTGGTGGTCGATAGCGGCACCGTGATCGCGACGCACCTCAACCATGCGCTTGGCGCGAATGCCGCCGACCTGCTGGGCGCGGATGAGGTACAGGCGCTGCTCGACGGGCTGAAGGAGCGCAACCCGCAGCTCGTCGCCTCGATGGTGCCGCAGCCGCTGTCGCTGACCACGCTGACCAGCGTGCTGAAGGCGCTGCTCAACGAAGGTATCACGCTGAAGGAATTCCGTCGTATCGCGTCGGCCATCACCGTCGTCGCGCAGCGCACGCAGGATGCCGAGGAGATCGTCGAGCTGATCCGCCCGGAACTGGGCCCGCTGATCATCCAGAAATTGTGCGGCGTGCGCGAGCCGCTGCGCGTGATGACGCTGGAAGGTGGCCTCGAAGGGCTGCTTGGCCAGGCGATGCGGTCCGACCCGTCGCGCCGCCATGTCGTCGAGCCGGAGCTCGGCCGCCGCATTGTCGATGCGCTGCAGCGCGCCGCCCAGCCGATGGTCGCCGAGGCCAAGCCCTTCGCGCTCGTCGTTCAGCCCGCGATCCGCGTCGCGATCCGCAAGTTGGTCAAAACCTGTCTGCCGGATACCCCCGTCATGAGCTTCTTCGAAGTCCCCGAGGACAAGGCCGTCGAGGTCGTCGCCGTAATCGGCGCGAATGATACCCACCCAGCAATTGGTGCGGGCCAGCCGCAGATGGCGGTGGCGGCATGAGCGCGATGCCGATGGCAGCAGCCTTCGCCGAGGCGATGCCGCTGACCTATTCGCCGCGGCAGCGCGCGCGCGATGAAGGGGCATTGGTGCGCGAGCACCTCCCGCTCGTCCGCCGGCTGGCGTGGCATGTCCATGGCAGCGTTTCGACCGCGATCGAGGTGGAGGATCTGGTGCAGACCGGGCTGGTCGCGCTGGTCGAGGCCGCCGGATCGTTCGAGGATCGCGGGCAGGTGACCTTCAAGCAATATCTCACCACCCGGCTGCGCGGGGCGATGATCGACGAGCTTCGCCGCCACGCGGCGATGACGCGCGGGGCGATCAAGCGGCGGCGCGACTATGCCCGCACGGTGCAGACGCTGACCGGCGAGCTTGGCCGCGCGCCCAAGGATGACGAGACGGCAAAGCGGCTGGGGGTGACGGTGGAGAAGCTTCGGCTGGATTACGCGGCCGCGGAGGCGGTGAAGTTTGAATCGATCGACGACGTTTATGTCGACGACCAGCCCTGGTTTGCCAGCGATGAGCCCAACGCGTTCGACCAGCTCGCCGAGGGGCAGCAGCGCGACCGGCTGATTGCGGCGATCGCGGCGTTGCCGGAACGCGAACAGCTGGTGATCCAGCTTTATCTTGTCGAGGAACTGAACCTCGATGAGATCGGCGAAGTGCTGGGCGTCGGTGCGGCGCGCGTGTGCCAGATCAAGAGCGCGGCGCACGCGCGGCTGAAGAAGACGCTGCTGCGCGGCTGAGGCAAGGAGCCGCGACGAGGCGGCTCTTGATCGATATCAAGCGGTTCGCCGGGAACACTCCCGCCGGGCTGAGCGTATCTCGGGCCCATGCCTCAGCCCGCTACACCGTTGTTTCCCTGGCGCCACGAGGATCAGGATCGATTCGAGCGCCTGCTTCAGCACCATGTTGAGGACCGCTTGTTCCCGTGCGTCGGCGCCAAGGCGGCGCTGGCCAAGGGCACGCTGAGCGTCCTTGCCTGCAACCGCATCGACAGCGGGTGGGACGACCTGCGCATCCATGATGGTCTGTTGCGCTTTGCCTCCGCCTATCGCGAGGAGCCGGCACTGTTCCGCAGCTTTGCCGTGGTGTTCAACGGCCCTGAGGATCTCGACGAGCCGGCGTTCGAGCAGGCGCTGTGGGATCGCGTGCAATCCTTGTCCGACAAGGACGTGTGGCGCGGCCAGGAATATGACCACCGCGTCAGCCATGATCCGGAGGACCCGCATTTCTCGCTGAGCTTCGGCGGCGAGGCGTTCTTCGTCGTCGGGCTTCACCCCCATGCCAGCCGCCCCGCGCGCCGCTTTGCCAAGCCGGCGCTGGTGTTCAACCTGCACGACCAGTTCGAGATCCTGCGCGCGGAGGGCCGGTACGAGGGGATGCGCGAGAAGATCCTGATCCGCGACGAGGCGCTGGCTGGATCGCGCAACCCGATGCTGGCGCGCCACGGCACCGCCAGCGAGGCGCGGCAATATAGCGGCCGCGTGGTCGATGACGCCTGGGCCTGCCCCTTCCATTATCGCGGTGCTGATGACTGAAGCGACACGGATTCCCGAACGAAGCGGCACGGCCTTTCGCCTCGACAAGGGCGCCATCCTCGAAGTGATCGACCCGATGGGAGTGCAGGTGTCCGACCTGCTCGCCTTCAACGCCGATGACGTGGGGGAGGCGATCTCCTCGGGGCGGACGTTCGACTATGCCGAGACGATCTACCTGACGACGGGCCATGTGCTGTATTCCAACCGCTCGCGCCCGATGCTGGAGATCATCGCCGACGATGTCGGGCGGCACGACTTCCTGCTGACGCCGTGCAGCTATGACACGTTCCGGCATTTCTACCCGGACAAGCCGCTGCACCGCGGCTGCTTCGGCAACCTCGCGGAGGCGCTGGCGCCTTATGGCGTCACCGAGGACATGATCCCGTGTGCGTTCAACTGTTTCATGAACGTGCCGGTGAATGGTGAGACGGGAAAGCTGGAGGTGTTGCCGCCGATCAGCAAGGCGGGTGACAAGATCGTGTTCCGCGCGGCGATGGACCTCGTCATCGGCCTGACTGCCTGTTCCGCCTATTCGTCCAACGGCGGCAGCTTCAAGCCGATCGATTACCGGATCGTCGGCTAGGGCGAACGCCGCTTCGCCGCATAAGGAAAAACCCGGCAGCCGTTCGGCCACCGGGTTCCTCGTCTTCTCTGCTGCGCCGAGCGGAGCGGCACCCGCACCCATGTGGGGGCGGTGCCGGTGCCGCTCACGGATCAGCCGAGAAGCTTCATCACGCCCTGCTGCGACTGATTGGCCTGCGCCAGCATCGCGGTCGACGCCTGGCTGAGGATCTGCGCCTTGGCGAGCGCGGTCGATTCTGCCGAGAAGTCGGCGTCCTCGATCCGGCTGCGTGCGTCCGACAGGTTGGTCGACGTGGTGGTCAGGTTGTTGACCGTCACCTCCAACCGGTTCTGGATCGCACCCAGATCACCACGGGTGGCCGAGATCTGGTCCAGCGCCGCGTCGATTTTCGACAGCGCGGAGGAAGCCGACGACTGAGTGGTGATGTCGAGGCCTTGCTCCATGTTGGCGGTTCCGCCCTGGGTTGCGAGGCCGAGCTTGGCCACGTCCGAGCCTTCGAGACGAACGGCCGAACCGTCGGTGGATGCAAGCGTGATGCGGCCATCCACGGCCGATGCATAGACCTTGGTCTCGTCCGTCAGCTTGTTGATTTCATCCGCCATCTGGGCAGCAGTAAGCGCGGTGCTTGCAAGGTTAGTAGTGCCGTCAGCCTCCTTGCCGGTGGTGGCGCCAATGGTCACGCCGTTGATCTTCAGGTTGCCGGTCGTGATCGCAGCAGCGGCCGTTACCGCCGTACCCGAGAAAGTGGAGCCATTGCTGATGTTCAGCCCGAAGCTCTTGACGGCCGCACGATCGATATCGTCGACGTCGGTCGCATTGGCCGTGGTTGCGTCGCCATCGTCAGGAGTAAAGTCCGTGACGCCAACCTCGATGTTCTTGCCATCGGCGCGGGTCAGCGAGACGAAGCCCTGTTGCTTGCCGGTCGGCGCGCCGGTCAATCCGGTCACCTCGATGTCAGCACCCGTGCTGTTGGCGAAGGTAATCGTCTTGTCGTCGTTCAGCGTTGCAGTGACGCCCAGCGTGTCACTGTTGCGATTGATGTTGGCGACCAAATCCTCTGCCGAGCTCGCGCCGGAGATGCTCTTGCCGTTCACCGTAACCGAGCCGGCGGTGAAGGTCTCGGCGGTGATCTTGCCGGTGGTCACGTTGTTCGACGCCTTGGCGGTGACGCCCGTCTTGTCGCTGTTGGCGTTGATCGCGTCTGCCAGTACCTTGGCTGCATCATCGGTCGTGGATGCGATGTTCTCGCTGACCGCGCTGACGCCGTTGAACTGCACCTGGCCCGCGATGATGCCGCCCGACAGATTGACGCGACCGGAGGTCAACTGGCCAGCCTCACCGCCGGCGCTGAGGCCAAGCGACGCGGTGGAAATGCTGCCCATCGAGATCGAGACGGTGTCCCCACTGTTGGTGCCGGTCTGGAGCTTCAGATCCTTCACCGACCCGTCGAGCAGGTTCAGGCCGTTGAAGTTGGTCGTCTTGGCAATGTCGTTGATCTGGCTATTCAGCTGGTTGACTTCGGCCTGCAGCGCCTTGCGCTCGGACGTGCCCAGCGTGCCGTTGGCCGACTGGGTCGCCAGTTCCTTCATGCGCTGTAGCATGTTGGTGACTTCGCCCAGCGCGCCTTCCGCGGTCTGCGCCATCGAGATGCCGTCGTTGGCGTTGCGGATGGCGACACCCATGGATCGGACCTGGCTGGTCATGCGGCTGGCGATGGCGAGGCCGGCGGCGTCGTCCTTCGCCGAGTTGATGCGCTTGCCAGTTGAGAGGCGCTCCATCGCGGTCGAGAGATCCGACTGCGCTTTCGTCGACGCGTTGGCGGCGCGAAGCGCCGAGATGTTGCTTCCGATAACGGTCATGGTGGGTTCCTTCGGTGTCTACGACCGCCCCGCCGCCCCCAGAGCGGAGGGCCGAGCCGTCGCCATACGAAACGGCCAAGGCACGGAAGCTTTTAGAACTTTTTTTGCAGGCCGTCCGGACTGCCGGAAATGCGGCCCGCGCGCTCTGACGATCGGGAGCGATTGCCGGCAGCCGGCAAGAGTTGGCCGGCATTCCGGCAAGGCGGCAAGCGGCTGCCAGAGCCGGCTTCCTCGCGCGCGGGTCCGGGCAGGAGCGCGCCCGTTCGGGTACGCGCGGCGCGTTCGGGCGCATTTGCGCGCGCGATACGCACCCGGAAAAATTCTGCCGGCCGGCTGCCGGCTCAAGAGGTCGTTAACCAACTAACGCCTAGAGACAGGATCATTCCGTGGGGGAAAAGTTTTGCGCTCGATCGTTCCGTCCGCTGCTGTTGCCGATACGCATGTCACGCTGGTTTCCTCGCTTCGCGCGCAGGGCTTTGTCGTTGCCGCGCCGTCCGGGCGCCCGCAGCCGGATACTGCGTGGCTGGTGGCCGAGGGCGAGGCCTCTCCCGTGCCGGCGCGCACCGTCATCCTCTCGCGCGGCGCGCCGCAGGTGACGCCGTTTCGCGATGGCGCGCCGGCGCGGCTGCAGTTCGATCATGCCGATTCGGTGGTCGGCAATGCCTTTGCCCGCGCACTGGCGGGCGGCCCCGAGCTTCCCACCGCCGCCGATCCCGAGACGCTGGCGCTGTTCGCGCTGGCCGAGCGCGTTGCCGCTGCCGACATCACCGTCCTGATCAACGGGCCGACCGGTACCGGCAAGGAAGTGCTGGCGCGTGCGATCCATCGCAATTCGGGGCGCGCGGACGGCCCGTTCATTGCGATCAATTGCGCCGCGCTGCCCGAAACCATGCTGGAAGCGATGCTGTTCGGCCATGTAAAAGGCAGCTACACGGGCGCGTCGTCGGGGGGCGAGGGCTTCTTCCGCGCGGCCAACGGCGGCACCATCGTGCTCGACGAAATCGCCGAAATGCCGCTGCCGCTGCAGGCCAAGCTGCTGCGTGTCCTGCAGGAGCGCGAAGTCGTTCCGATCGGCGCGACGCATCCGGTGCCGATCGACGTGCGCGTCGTCGCCTGCGCCAACCGCGACCTTCAGGAAGAGGTGGCCGCCGGCCGCTTCCGCGCCGACCTGTACTATCGCCTGTCGGTGTTTCCGCTGACCACGCGGGCGCTGGCGGATCGTGCGCAGGACGTGCCCGCGCTCGCCGCGACGATGATCCTGCGTCATGCCGGCGTTCGCGCGGTGGTTCCCTGGCCCTCGCACGAGGCGATCGCCAAGCTGGTCGCGCATGACTGGCCGGGCAACGTCCGCGAGCTCGAGAATGTCATCCAGCGCGCCCTGCTGTTCTGCGGTGGCGAGACGATCGAGGCCGATCACATCGTGTTCGATCGCGCCAGCGCGCCGCGCCCGTTCGTCTTTGCCGATGAGCCTGCGGCACCGGGCGCCACGACGCTCGGGTCGGTCGTTCAGCTGTCCGAATTTGCCGCGATCCGCGAGACTTTGAAGGCGTGCGGCGGAAATCGTATCGAAACTGCCCGCCGCCTCGGCATTTCGGAACGAACCTTGCGTTACCGCCTCGCGAAGGCGCGCGAGCAGGGTGAAGAGATCGCCGCGCCGCATGATCGGAGACTGACGGCATGAGCGGTGTTGGTGGTGTAGGCGGGGTCGACCGGGTGATGGCGCTGCGCGCCCAGATCCTGGAGCGCAACGCTGCGCTGAGCCGCGCGAACGCAACGATCGCGGCGGAGAGCGGGCCCGCTTCCGGCGCGCAACAGGCGGGAAGTTTTGCCGCGACGATGGAAAGCGCGCTTCAATCGGTGAACGCGCAGTCGCAGAAATCCTCCGCGCTGACCGAAGCCTATGAGCGTGGCGAGACGGTCGACATCGCCAAGGTGATGCTTGCCCGGCAGGAGGCCTCGGTCGGCTTCGAGGCGACGCTGCAAGTCCGCAACAAGATCCTGTCCGCGTACAAGGACATCATGAGCATGCCGGTCTGATATGGCTAACGCACTTGCCCCTACGAACCCCGCCCAGCCGAACTCGGTGATCCCGGAGCGCTTCGCGAACCCGCTGAAGCAGATCCAGGGCGTGTTCGCACAGCCCGCGGTGCGCCGTGCGGGCCCGATGGCGCTGATGGTCAGCCTGATCGGCGCCTCGGCGCTGGCATGGTCGGCGCTGTCCACGCCGCCGCAGAAGATGCTCTATTCGGGGCTGCCGGACGCCGACAAGGCGGCCGTCACCCAGGCGCTGTCCGCGGCGAGCATTACCAGCCACATCGACGAAGCGACCGATGCGGTGACGGTGAACGAGGAGGATTATTCCCGCGCGCGCCTGCTGCTGGCGGGCCAGGGCCTGCCCAAGGCAGCGCCGGGCGGCTACGCGATCCTCGATCAGTTGCCGATGGGCGTCAGCCGCGCCGTTGAAGGGGAGCGGCTGCGCCAGGCGCGCGAAACGGAGCTGGCGCGATCGATCCAGGAGATCGATGTCGTGACCGAGGCGCGCGTACATCTGGCGATGCCTGAATCCAGCGTGTTCGTGCGCGACAATGCCCAGCCTTCGGCCTCCGTGGTGGTGAAGCTGCAGGGTGGCCGTGCGTTGAGCGAGGCGCAGGTGCAGTCGATCATCAACCTCGTCGCCTCGTCGGTGCCGGGCATGAAGCCCGAGGCGGTGACGATCGTCGACCAGATGGGCGGCCTGCTCTCCAAGCCGGGCGGCATGGGGCAGAGCGGCACCGAGCAGCGGATCGCGCTGCAGCGGCAGGTGGAGGAAAAGTACCGCACGCAGTTGATCCAGCTGCTGACGCCGCTGGTAGGCGCGGGCAACTTCACCGCCGAGGTGCAGGCCGACGTCAACATGGACGAGACGTCCGCGACCCGCGAAAGCTACGAGAAGGAAGGCGCGCTGCGCGCCGAAACCGGCAATTGGACGGGCAACCAGGCGCCCGACAGCCAAGCGCCCGGCGGCATCCCCGGCGCGCTGAGCAACACGCCGCCGCCCGCCGCAGCATTGCAGCAGCCGCAGGCCGCGACGGGCGCGAACGGTCAGCCCGTCGCCCCGGGCCAGCCGGTCGCTGGCGGCCCGGCGCCCAATCCGAACAAGCAGTCCGATCAGTTCGCCCGCTCCTACGATCTGGGCCGCGAAGTGTCGGTGACGCGGGCGGCACCGGGGGGCGTGAAGCGCCTGTCGGTGGCGGTGCTGCTGCGCGAGCCTGAACAGGGCAAGCGCACCGCGATGGAGATCAACCAGATCACTCAGCTGGTCCGCTCCGCGGTTGGCTATGATCAGGGGCGCAATGATCAGGTGACGGTGATCAGCCGCAAGTTTGCTGGTGAAGGCGAGGGCGCGAGCGATGGTCCCGCCTGGTATGACAATAGCTGGATGCCGGTGATCGCGCGCAACGTGACCGCAATTCTGATCGCGCTGCTGGTCCTGCTGCTGGGCGTGCGCCCGCTGGCCAAGGCGCTGATGAAGAAGAAGGAAGAGGCGGAGGCACCGTCGCGCGCGATGCTCGCGGCGGGCGGCGAGGGCAGCGGTGACGGCATGGATGGCACGATTGGCGCCGCCGAGATCGCCGTGGCACCGCCGGTGACGCTGGACGAGATCGAGGCGAGCCGCAATTACGACGAGCGGATCGGCAAGGTGCGCGGCTTCACCCGCGACAACCCGGCGCGCGCTGCGCTGGCGGTGCGCGACATGATGAAGGCGACCGCGCAGTGAGCGAGATCGCGCTGCGCACCTTTACCGGCACCGAACGTGCCGCGGTGCTGATGATGCTGGTGGGCGAGGAGGAGGCCGCGGCGATCCTCCAGAAGCTGGAGCCCGACGAGGTGCGCGAGCTGGGCCGTGCGATGTACACCGTCGCCGATGTCAGCGAGGCGGACGTCGAGGGCGTGTTGGACGATTTCGTCGGGCGCGCGCGTGAGCGGACCGGCATCACCTTCGACCCCAAGCCCAAGATCGAGGCGGTGATGCACCGCGCGCTGGGTCAGGAGAAGGCGGAAAGCGTGCTCGCGCGCATCACCCCGCCGGAAGCGGCATGCGAGATCGAGCTGCTCGACTGGCTGGATGCGACCGACATCGCGGCGATGATCGAAAAGGAGCATCCGCAGGTCTGCGCATTGCTGATCGCCAACCTTGATCCGGCGGTCGGTGCGCAGGTGCTGGAATTGCTGCCCGACGCGGCACAACCCGAGATCCTGCACCGGATCGCGAAGCTTGGCCCGATCACGCCCGAAGCGGTCGAGACGCTGAAGACGATGATCGGCAGCCGCGCGGTGAGCGCTGCGCAGGGCACGCAGGTGAAGCTGGGCGGTACGCGCGAGGCGGCGAAGATCCTGCAGGGCGCACGCAAGGCGACCGAGCAGCGCGTCATGCCCAAGCTGTTCAAGCTGGACAAGGAAACCGCACGGGCGATCGAGGAGGCGATGTTCGTCTTCGACAATCTGCTCGACATGGACGACAAGAATCTGGGCACGCTGATCCGCAACATCGACAGCGACATCCTGACCCGCGCGTTGAAGGGCGTGGACGAGGCGGCGCGCAACCGCTTCCTCGGCTGCATGTCTGCCCGTGCGGCCGACGGCATCCGCGACGAGATGGAAGCGCGGGGCCCGATGCGCCTGTCGGAAGTGCTCGATGCGCAGAAGGCGATCATCGCCATTGCCCGTACGCTCGCCAAGGATGGCACGATCATGATGGGTGGGGGCGAGGACGATTATGTCTGAGGCAGCCAGGTCGGAGAAGGCCACGTCGGGGACAGGGGCCAATGTGTTCATCGCCGGCTTCGCGCCGCGCCAGGATGATGCCGCGCTTCGCCTGCAGAGGGTGTTTGCCGAACGCGCGCCGGGCTTCTCGCCCGGTGACATGATCGCGCGGATCGAGGAGGCGTTCTGCGCCTCGTCGCAGCCGCATGGCATGGCGGATGGGGCAGAGGATCACGCCGAGGCAGCGGCCAGCGAGACGCAGGACGAAGCGGCGCATGTCGATCCGGTCGTTGCCGCGATGGCGGACGTGCCGATGATCGATCGGCTGGCGGAGGCGCATCAGTCCGGTTTCGATGCCGGCTATGCTGCTGCGCAGGCCGAATATGCCGCGTCGGTCGAGCGTGACTCGGCGTTGGTGCAGGGGATCCTTGCGGCGCTTCGATCTGACCAGCGCGTCGATCGCGAGCGGACCGCCGCGCAGCTGCGCCAGACGGTGTTGCACCTTGTCAGCGGGCTGATCGACCAGGTCGGCATTTCCGGCGATCTGCTCGCCCGGCGGGTGGAAGCGGCATCAGATCTGCTGGCCGACCAGTCGGAAAGCGCCATCTTGCGCGTCCACCCGGACGATGTCGCGCTGCTCGACGGGCGCCTTCCCGACACGATCTTTTCCGTCGGTGACGCGTCGCTCGGGCGCGGGTCCTTCGTGCTCGAGGCGGCTTCCACCATTGTCGAGGATGGCCCGGACCTGTGGCTCGAACAGTTGACCAGCACGCTCGAGAAGGTTGCCGTTCCCGCGCTCTGACCCGTCCGCTCGCTGGCAGCGACCATGCGGACGGGCCGCTTTTCTCCAGGATAGTAGATGCTCCACCGCTTCACTGCCGATTATCTGGAATCGCTGGGCAATGCCGATTTCCGGCCTGCGCCGAAGGTCGCGGGGCGGCTGGCGTCCTATGACGGCCTGCTGATGGAGGCGGTCGGGCTGACGCTGCCGGTCGGCACGGTCTGCCGCATCGGCGATGCGGGTGTCGGCGTGGAGGCGGAGGTGATCGGTTTCCGCAATGGCCGCACTCTTCTGATGAACCTGGGCGGCCCCGCCGCGCTGCTGCCGCAGATGCCGGTGCGCCCGACCGGCGCGCCGGGCGAGGCGGAAGTGGGCGAGGCGCTGCTTGGCCGGGTGGTCGACGGCGCGGGCAATCCGATCGACGGGCTGGGTCCTGTCCGCGGCGCTGGCCGCTGGCCGCTGGCCGGCAAGCTCCAGTCGCCGCTCGACCGTGGCCGCGTGCTTGAGCCGCTGGATGTCGGCGTCCGCGCGATCAACGGGCTCCTCACCATCGGCAAGGGCCAGCGCGTCGGCATCATGGCGGGCTCGGGCGTCGGCAAGTCGGTGCTGCTGGGCATGATGGTGCGCGCGGCCAAGGCGGACGTGATCGTCATCGGCCTGATCGGCGAGCGCAGCCGCGAAGTTGCCGACTTCCTGGAGACCAAGGTGGCGGGCGAGGCGCGCCAGCGTTCGGTGGTCGTCGCGGTGCCGGCCAATCATTCCCCGGTGCTGCGGATCCGTGGCGCCCTTCGCGCGACTGCGATTGCGGAGGCGTTTCGTGACGAGGGCAAGAACGTGCTCCTCATCATGGATTCGCTGACCCGCGTGGCGCATGCCGGGCGTGAGATCGGGTTGGCGCTGGGCGAGCCGGCGTCGGCGCGCGGCTATCCGCCGTCGGCAATCGCGATGCTGCCGAACCTGATCGAGCGCGCCGGGACGGATGTGAACACCGGCGGTGCGATCACCGCGATCTACACGGTGCTGGCCGATGGCGATGACGGCAACGATCCGGTGGTCGACTCCGCCCGTTCGATCCTCGACGGCCATATCGTGTTGAGCCGGGCATTGGCGGAACATGCCGTCTATCCCGCGATCGACGTGTCGAAGTCGGTCAGCCGCGTCATGACCGACATTGCCCCCAAGCCGCACGTTCAGGCCGCGCGCGTGCTGCGCCGGCACCTGGCGACCTATGAGGAAAACCGCGACCTCGTGCTGATGGGAGCCTATCGCGCCGGGGCCGATCCCGCGATCGATGCGGCGATCGCCTATCACCCGGCAGTGATGGAGTTCATCCGGCAGGATTCTGACGCCAGCGTCTCGCTGGACGAAGCGGTGACCGAGCTGACCGGCGTCTTCGGCGATGGATAACAAGAAGCTCCAGCGCCTCCACCGCGTGCGCACGCTGCAACTGGGCATGGCGCGGGCGGCGGAAAGCCGTGCGCATGAGCAGGTTGCGAGCGAGACCGCGCTGTCGCAGCGGATCGCACAGCTCGCCTCCGCCGTGGCACCGGGGGAAGGGCCGGGCGCTGCCGTCTCCTTTGCGGCGATGGCGCATTATCGCGAAAAGCTGCACCGCAATGCCGAGGTGATCGAGAACCGCGTGCGGACGGCGGCGGCGGAAGCGGACCGTGCGAGCGAAGCCACGCGCTCGGCGAAGCGCGATCAGAGTGCGGTCGAAAAATTGATCGCGCGTGGCGAGGCGGAGGCGGCGCTGCGCGCTATCCGGGCGCTGCAAGATGCGCCTCCGACGCGCAAGGTCCGGCACGATCCTTGCTGATCATTAGGTCGGTTCTTCACGACGAGTGACCGACTGCCGCGATGACGTTGATCTCCTTCCATTCCCAGGCCCCAGTGGCTGGCGCGCTATCGGTGCCGATGGCGGGACCGGGCGCGGCGATGCCGGCTGAGGCGGCGCTGTTCGCGTCGTTCTTGCAGATGGTGCCGATGATCGAACTGGGCAGCGGCAGCACGCGGCAAGCCGATGCGGCAGGCGGCAAGACCTTGCCGGCAAGCCCCGGCAGCGAGGAGCTGCCGCATGGCGAACTGCTTGCGCCGTGGCTCGCGATGCCGATGTGTGACGTGGTGCCGCCGTCGTTCGATGCGGCAGGGGTTGAGCCGCCAGAAATCCACGACACTGCTGCCCCGGCCGCGATTGCAGCGCCGCCGCCGTCCCTGATGCTTGAGCCCGTTGGGGTTGATCCGATTGAGCTGCCCAGTCCGATTCCGGGTGCAGGAGATGTCGACACTGCGGCCGCCACCGCTGCACGCGTCGCCGCGTTGTCGCGACGCGGAGCGTCGGTGGCGAGCGAGGCGGCTCCTACGCCCGACTTGGCCGTGATCGCAGGTGACGGCGGTCAGATGGCTGCGCCCACGCTTACAAGTGGCAGGGCGTCGCTCATGGCGTCGGTCGCTCTTCCCGCCGTCGAACTGCCGCCGCTGGTTGCGCATGCCGCGGCCTCGGTGCTTCAAGACGCGGGGTCGCATGAGATGGGCCGCGACGATCCCTTGAAATCGACGGGCCACATGGTCGCTGCACCTCAGGTCAGCGAAGGGCATGCCGCGTCGGACGCAGATCCGGTGATGGCGCCGTTGCTAGCTGATCGTACGGTGATTGCCGCGAACGCGACGCCAGCCGTCGGCGGCACTCTGGTGGTCGGGGCAGCAGCCACCGAGAACGTCGAACCACTGGTTGGCAGGCCGGCGATTGTTGACGCGGTCGTGACCCCGCGGCTGGCCGCGGTTGAGGCAAGCCCGGCTTCAGGCGATGCGTCTATCACGCGTTCACCGGCGCCAATCGCTGCGGCCGCCGTTCCTCGCGCCAGCTTGGGCGAGACAGGCGAGCCGCCGGTCACTCTTGGTGTTCAATCCCCGGAGAAGGTGGCCCGCGAAAGCGACGCGCCGTTTCTGTCGCCAGTCACCATCATGGCGGACCGCGCTGGCCAGGCGGGGCGCGGTTCCGCTGTGACTCCGACGGTTCAGGTGCCATCGCTCGCGCCTCAGGCCGTGCCGCAACCTGCAGCCGTGCCCGCGATCGCGCCGGCGGCGCAGGTGTTCGCCGCTGCCATTCACCAGGCAGTGCGCGACGAACGCCGCCTTGATCCTGCGGAAGGACTGATCGCATCGGCGGGCATTGCTTCGTCGGCCGCAGTCGGAAGCGACCTTATGGCGGCTGCGCCGATTGTCATGACCAGCAACGACTGGCCGATTAAGATGATCGGCCGGATCGAGATGATCCGCGACGCGCTGGACGCTGTGGATACCAGCATCCGGCTGGTGCCCGACAAGCTCGGCGCGATCGACGTGTCGCTGCACCGGGAGGGTGATGCGGTTGCGGTGCAGATGATCGCGCAGAGTCCCGAAACCCGGCAGATCCTGGCAGAGGCACAGCCGCGGCTCGTCGAGCTTGCCGAAGCGCGCGGGCTGAAGCTGTCGGCGCATCTCGGCGATGGCAGCAGCACCGGGCAGCAGCATCAGCAGCAGCCACAGGCGCAGCGCACGCCGACCGGCGCGCCAGCCACATCCAACCGTTCGACCCATCTCGCCGACAGCGATGCCGGTGGCGGGAACGACGACCGAATCGCGTGAACACCAGGGACGTTTGACCAATGAGTGACAAGGAACAGGCCGAGGGCGCGCCCAAGAAGAAGGGCAAGCTGGGCAAGATCATCGTGATGGCGGTCGGCGGCCTCTTGCTGGTCGGCGGCGGGGTCGGCGCCGGCCTCTATGCGGCCGGATCCGGCCTCGTCGGCGCTGCCCATGCGGAAGACCCGAACAAGCCCAAGCTGGTGCCCAAGGGTGCGCAGCCCGCGCCAGAGGGCGACGAAGGCGGGCATGGCGGCGGCGAGGAAAAGCCGACGCCGGAAGGCGCGGCGGGCCCCTACGCGTCCAATTATTACGCGTTGGAAAAGGAGTTTACCGCCAATCTGCAGGATTCGGTGCACTTCATCCAGGTCGGAATCGCCATCTCGACTCCCTATGATGAGAAGGTCATCCAGAACCTGAAGGCGAACGATATCGCGATCCGCTCCGCGATCCTGATGACGCTGGGCGACACCACCGAGGACCAGGTCTTTTCCTCCGCCGGGAAGATGGCGCTGGCCAAGCGGCTGGAGGGCGCAATCAACACGACGTTGAAGCAAAAGGAAGGCTTTGGCGGCGTTGGTAACGTCTACTTTACCAATTTCGTTGTTCAGTGAACGTGCATGGTTAACGCCACGTCCTCTCCTCCGCGCGAACGGCGCGAGCGATCCCGCGCACGGCCGGTTCAGGCCGGCGTGCTCGGGCAAGCAAAGCTCAATCCGTTCGGCGACCTGCACACGCTGCAGCATCTCTCGGCGCGTCTCGCCCGGGGGATGCGCGGCGTGTTCGAGCCGTTGCTGCGCGAAGAGGTGCGGGCCTGGGCGGAGCCGCTCGCGGTGCAGCGGTTCGCCGATTATCGCGCGGAGCGCCCTGACCGGCTGACTGCGTGGCTGCCGATGGGGATGGACGATCGCACCGCGCTGCTGGTGCTGGACGGCGAGTTCGTGCTGGAGCTGCTCGACCTGTTCTTCGGTGGCACGGGCGCCGCGCCGGCCGACATGCCGCGCGAATTCTCACCCGCGGCGGAGGCGATGGTCGCGCGGCTGGGCGACATGATCGCGCGCCCGCTGACCGCCGCCTGGGAGCCGCTGGCCCGCGTGTCATTCTCGATCGGGCGGTGCGAGGCCAATGCCTCGATGCTCGCCGATTTCGACGGCGATGACGCGATGATCGTCACCCGGTTCGGTATTGCGCCGGGACAGGACAAGCCGGCCTTTGTCGACATCGTCTATCCCGTCAGTGCTCTGAAGCCGCACGGCACCGCGCTGACCGGCAAGGTCGTGGCGAAGGCGGCGGCCGAGGATGCCCTCTGGCAGACTGCGCTGACCCGCGCGGCAATGAACATCCGCTTCCCGGTACGCTCCGTCCTCGCGGAACCGACGATCCGCCTGTCCAAGCTGATGTCGCTTCAGCCCGGTGACGTGATCCCGATCAGCTTCGGCCAGGACGTGCCGGTGATGGTCGGCAACGATCGCCTCGGCACCGGCACGGTGGGGACGTCGAACGGCCATGCCGCGATCAAACTGACCTCGCTCGCTTCTCTCGAAGGATTGACCCAGTGAACGACATGAGCGGCGGCTTCCCGCCAAAGGACATGGGCGATGGCGCCCTCGCCGCGAATTTCCGCCTGCTGCAGGACGTCGACGTCAAGCTGACGGTCGAGATCGGCTCCACCCAGCTGACGCTGCGCGAGCTGCTGGCGCTGGGCGAATCGAGCGTGATCGAGCTGGACCGTCAGGCCAACGAGCTGCTGGACGTGTTCGTCAACGGAACGCTGATCGGCCGCGGCGAAGTGGTGACGGTGGGCGACCGCTTCGGCGTGCGCATGACCGAGCTGGTCAATCCCGACAAGCGCGGCTGATCATCTGCGATGATGTGGTCCTATATCCTGAAGCTGATCGTGTTGCTGCCGCTCGTCTGCGGCCTGATGATCGGCTGCCTGTACCTGTGGCGGCGGCTGGAAAGCCGCATGCCGGGACGTACCGATACGCGCCTCATCAACGTCAAGGAGACGATGATGATCTCGCCGGGGCTGCGGCTCGCGGTGGTGGAATTTGAAGGCAAGCGGCTGCTGGTGTCGGTCGGCCGCGGCGGGGTGACGCTGGTCGATCGTGCCGACGCGCCGAGGACCTTTTCGTGAGCGTGACCCGCGTCGGCAACGGCCCGGCCCTGTTCCGCGATGTCGAGCACCGCCGCCCGGTGGCGTTCCCGTGGGGCAAGGTGCTGCTGATCGCCTTTGCCTTCCTGGTTGCGGTGCTGGTCGCCATGCCTGCGCTGGCACAGGGCGCGCCGGTCGCGCCGGCACCTGCCGCACCGGGAGCAGGGGACGCGGTGGATCGCGCACTGGGGCAGCTTGGCGGCGGGCCGAACGGCTCGGGCTCGATGTCGCTGTCGTTGCAGGTCCTTATCATCATGGGCCTGCTCAGCATCCTGCCGGGCATCCTGCTGATGATGACCAGCTTCACCCGGATCATCATCGTGCTGTCGATCCTGCGCCAGGCGATGGGCCTGCAGCAGACGCCGCCCAACCAGGTGCTGATCGGCCTCAGCCTGTTCCTGTCGCTGTTCGTGATGGCGCCCGTCATCAGCCAGATCAACACCACCGCGATCCAGCCTTATGCCGCAGGGCAGATGGGCGGCACCGACCTGATCAAGACCGCCGGTGCACCGCTCCATGCCTTCATGGTGAAGCAGACGCGGGTGAAGGACGTGACGATGTTTGCCGAAATGGCAAAGTCGGGCCCCTATGCGACGCCCAATGACATTCCCTATTCGGTGCTGCTGCCCGCGTTCGTAACCAGCGAATTGAAGACTGCGTTCCAGATCGGCTTCCTGATCTTCCTGCCCTTCCTGGTTATCGATCTGGTCGTTGCCACCGTGCTGATGGCGCTGGGCATGGCGATGCTCAGCCCGACGATCATCTCGTTGCCGTTCAAGCTGCTGCTGTTCGTGCTGGTCGATGGCTGGGCGCTGACGATGGGCAGTCTGGCCAACAGCTTCGCCACGTAGCGCGATCACGCAAGCCGCGCTGACCGAGCGCATGGTGCAGGTGAGAAGTCGGATTTCAGCATGGTAGACGCAGATTATTTCCTCACCGTGGCGAACCAGACGCTCTGGGTGCTGGCGCTCGCCGCGGCGCCGATCCTGATCCCTGCGCTGGTTTCCGGC
Organism: Sphingomonas olei; assembly: GCF_045369765.1. NCBI lineage: Bacteria > Pseudomonadati > Pseudomonadota > Alphaproteobacteria > Sphingomonadales > Sphingomonadaceae > Sphingomonas > Sphingomonas olei. The sequence goes on along the minus strand of NZ_JBIQEU010000001.1, from coordinate 377,641 downwards.
CTTATCCTGGGCATGATCCAGGCCGCGACCTCGATCCAGGAACAGACGTTGAGCTTCGTGCCCAAGCTGATCGTGGTCGGCCTGTCCTTGGTCATTTTCGGCGCGATGATCCTGGGGCTGCTCAGCGATTTCACCGTCTCGATCTTCGAAGGCATTCCCGACCTGGTTCGATAGGCCGGTGATGAGGGTTCTCGACCTGCACGCGGCGGCAATGGCCGGCGGGGCGGCGCGGCGATGCTAGGGCTGGGCCTGTCGATCGAGCCGCAATTGTGGGCGCTGATCTTCGTCATGGTGCGCGTCGGCGCGGCCTTTGTCGCGGCGCCGGTGTTCGGCAATGTCTCGGTCCCGGTACAGGTACGCGTCGTCCTTGCCGGCGCCGTCGGCGTGCTGGTGCTGGGGATGCATGACGTGACACCGCCGCCGCAGGTGTTCGCCGTCGCGACCTTTCTGGCGATCGCGGCCGAGGCGCTGGTCGGGCTGGCGCTCGGCTTCATCCTCCAGATCGCCTTTGCGGCGCCGCTGATTGCCGGCGAAGTCATTGGCGGGTCGATGGGCATTGGCTTTGCCAACATGGTCGATCCCAATACGGGCCGCTCCTCGCCCGCGATCGGCCAGTTCCTGTCGATCCTGCTGACGCTGCTGTTCCTGTCGGTCGACGGGCACCTCGTCCTCGTTGACACGGTGGCGCGCAGCTATACCGCGCTGCCGCCCGGTGCTGCCTGGCTCGGGCCCGGCCAGCTGCGCGATATTGCGCTGTTCGGGGGCTATGCGTTCTTTGCCGGCCTGCTCCTCGCGCTGCCGGTCGGCTTCCTTTTACTCTGCCTTAATCTGGTGGTCGGTATGATCTCGCGGTCGGCCCCGGCCCTGAACCTGTTCTCGATCGGTCTGCCGGCGAGCCTAGCGGTCGGCGTCATCGCGATGGCGGCGGCCTTCCCGGCGATGGGGGATTACATGCTGGTCGTCGTGCGCGAGGGCCTGGAAGCGGCACGGAGCCTGGTACTTGGCTGACGAGTTCGGCGAAAAGACAGAAGCCCCGACACCCAAGCGTCTGAAGGACGCGCGGAAAAAGGGTGACGTCCTCAAATCACGTGAGTTCGCAACGGCGCTCGTCGCGCTGGCGGGGGTGGCGTGGCTCGTCTTCTTCGGGCCGATGCTGATCACCGCGTGCAAGGGCGTGATGGCGGAAAGCTTCCAGTTCACCCGCGGCGACGTGGAGGATTTTCAGCCGGTTCGCCCGCTTGCCGCGGCCGGGTGGAAGCTGCTGCCTGCGTTCGGGACGCTCTTCGCGATCGTGATGGCGGCTGGCGTTGCGAGTTCCGCGGCGCTCGGCTCGCTCCAGTTCAACGCCGGGCTGCTGGCGCCCAAGGGCAATCGCATCAATCCCGCCTCCGGGTTGAAGCGCATTTTCGGCATGAATGGCTGGATCGAGCTGGGCAAGTCGCTGCTCAAGGTGGCGCTGCTGGGATCGATCGGCGTGTGGCTGCTGATGAGCAGTGCGCGCACGACGCTGGGGCTTGCCCGATCGGACCTTGGCGCTGCGGTTGATGCGCTGGGCGGTACGCTCACCACCTTGATGATCGTCATGTCCATGGGGCTGGTCGCGATCGCGCTGCTCGACGTACCGCTGCAGATGTTCCAGCGCATGAAGAAGCTGCGCATGTCGAAGCAGGAACAGAAGGACGAGCACAAGGAGAGCGAAGGCAATCCCGAGGTGAAGGCGCAGATCCGCTCGCGCCAGCACGCGATGCTGTCCCGCTCCACCCGCGGTGCGGTTGCCGAGGCGCATGTCGTGCTGACCAACCCGACGCATTTTGCGGTCGCGCTCCGCTACGATCGCGGGCGCGACCAGGTGCCGGTGGTGGTCGCCAAGGGCCGCGGCGCGACCGCGCTGGCGATCCGCGAGCTGGCGAGCGAGATGGCGGTGCCGATCCTTGAATATCCGATGCTCGCGCGTGCGGTGTATTATACCAGCCGCGAGAACCAGGAGGTGCGCGATGACCTTTATATGGCGATCGCGACGGTGCTGGCGTTCGTCTTCAATCTGAACGCTGCCGCTGGCGGTGCGCCGCTGCCGGCGATCGACGTTCCGGCCGGCGCGCGCTTCGACGAAAATGGTGTCGCGCTGCACTAGGGCAGGGGACGGCCGCCGGTCCGGCGCAAAGCGCTAAATCTTTGCGGCGCGCGGCCGTTTAGTCTGACGTCATGACCACCGTCTCCAGCAGCGGCGCCACGCCGACACCTACCCCGACGCCCAGCACGACGAGCGTGACCAAGTCGGCGGCGAGCGCGCTGCTGACCTCGCTCAATACCGGGTCTGGCGTCGATACCGACACGCTGGTCACCAGTCTGGTTCAGGCGCAGTTCGCCGCCAAGAATGCGGCGATTACCGCCCGGTCCGATAAACTGACCGCGCAATTGTCCGGCGTGTCGACGCTGAAGAACATGATCACCGATTTCACGACGGCGCTCGAGACGTTGGTGAAGAGCGGGACGCTCCAGTCGCAGCCGGTCAGTTCCACGCCCGGCGTGTTGACCGCCACACCGATCACCGGTGCGAAGCTGACGGGGGTCAGCGCCAGCATTGGGGTGGAGCGGCTGGCGACCGGCCAGGCGGCGGTGTCCAAGGCGAGCGTGGCCAGCAAGACCGAGGTCCTGGGATCGGGCACCTTCGTGCTGAAGGTCGGCAGTGCGGTGCTCGATCCTGTCACCGGCGAGATGACGAGTGTGGACGCGGTGGGCGATCCGATCGAGATCGAGGTGAAGGACGCCTCCATCACCACCATCGCCGCCGCGATCAACGCGCGCAAGGCGGGCGTCACTGCGTCCGTCGTCACCGATGCCGATGGCCGCGCCTATCTGTCGCTGAAGGGGGACAGCGGCAGCGCCAAGGCGTTCACGCTGGAAACGTCGATCGACCCATCGACCAAGCTGTCGCAGTTCGCGGTAGGCCCGACCGGCAGCGGCATGCAGATCACCAGCACGGCCGGCAACGCCGTGCTGACGGTTGATGGCATTCGGGTGGAGCGCGCGTCCAACACCATCACGGACCTGGTCGAGGGCGTGAAGCTGGACCTGCTGTCGACCTCAACCGCGCCGGTGTCGCTCACCTCGTCCACGCCGACCGCAGCCTTGACCAACGCTGTCGAAGACTTCGTCTTCACCTACAATCAGGTGTTCGCCGAGCTGAAGAAGCAGACGGACCCGATCACGGGCGAGCTGCGCAGCGACACCGGCGCCAAGAACATGCTGAGCAGCCTGAAGTCGCTGTCGCTGCGTGACCTCCTGCCGAACGCCGCGCCGGGTACGCCGCGCACGCTCGCCGAGATCGGAGTCGGGACCAACCGCGACGGCACCTTGTCGGTCAGCACCGACCGCCTGACCCAGGCGATCAACCAGTTTCCCGGCGCGCTGGAGGCGATGTTCTCCAACTCGTCCGATGGTACCGGCGCGCTTGCGGCGATGAACTCGATCAAGCTCAATGCCACCAGCACCCTCTACGGCCTGGGTGCGTCGACGACGCGCTACAATCAGGCGAAGAGCGATCTGGTCGATCAGCAGGACAAGCTGACGCTGCAGCAGGAGAAGATGACGACGCGGCTGACCCAGCAATTCGCGTCGATGAACGCACGCGTCGCCGCCTACAAATCGACGCAGACGTTCATGGAAAACCAGATCAAGGCCTGGACCAAGAGCGATAATTGATGGCCTATGCGTCCGCCCTGTTGCGCGATCCGGCGCAGACGTACCGTCGCATCGACCTGGCCGGCCGTACCGCCAACGCGGATGGCCCCGCGCTGGTGCAGCTGCTCTACGACGAATTGTGCCAAGCGCTGCGCGTGGCGGCTTGGGCGGCGGAGAACCGCAAGTTCGCGGTCAAGAGCGAGCGGGTGACGCGTGCCACCGCGATCCTGTTCGCGCTGGAGGCGAACCTGGATTTCGAGCGTGGAGGCGAGGTGTCCGTGACGCTCGCCCGCCTTTATAGCGGCGCGCGCAAGCAAGTGATCGAGGCGAGCCTTGGCCAGGATGGCAAGCCGTTCCGAGACGTGGCGGATACCCTGTCGGAGATCGCAGAAGCGTGGCGGGCGGCACGCGCGGCCTGACTGGCAGGGGGTGGCCTAGCGCAGCCAGTGCCGTCCCGCGAACCAGGCGACGACGGCGATCGAGATTGCCGCGCACAGCGCGACGATAGCGTTGAAGGCCCAGGGCTCCTTGGCGAGCCACAGACCCTCCACGTTCATGCCGTATAGACCGGTGATGAACGTGAGCGGCAGGAACACCATCGCCGCGATCGAGATCATCAGGCTGCGCTGATCGAGCTGCTCGGCGCGCAGATCGGTCAGCGCCTCGTGCATCAGGCTTGACCGTTCGCGGATCGCCTCCACCTCCTCCGCCATCCGCGCGGCACGATCGGCGGCAGCGAGCAGGTGGGCGCGGTCATCGGGTTGCAACCAGTCGCCGTCCATCTTTGCCATCTGCTCGAGCGCGGCGCGCTGCGGGTTGAGGAAGCGCCGGTAATTGATCGCTTCCACCCGGACCCGCGTGACGTTGCGGCGGAGGGCGAACACCTTCTTGGCGTCGAGCTGCTGCTCGCAATCGTCGAGATCGTCGCCGAGATCGGCGACTACCGGGTCGAGATCGCCAGTGATGGCCGTTGCGAAGGCTGCGATCAGGTCACCGGGGTCGCGCACCCGGCCGCCCGCCACGTCGCGTTCGACCACATCGGTCGCCAAGAGATGCTTTCGCGTGACCGAGATCACCCGCCCCCTGGTGGCCCAGATCCGGACCGAGGCCAGCATGTCGGAGGAATCGAGCTCCTCGTCGGTGCGGCCGCGCAGGTTCAGGAAGGCGCCCTCGTCGATCGCATCGCATCGTGGGCGCGTTTCCTGCGCCGTCAGCGGATCGACGATATAGTCGGGCAGCCTTGCCTCATCGCGCAGCCACGCCTGCGCATGTTCCGCCGTATCGGTCAGGTGCACCCACACCATCGGGGCATCGCTGGCCAGCGCATCGCGGACCGAAACCTTCTCCGCCTCGTCAGCGCCGACGCGATAGCCAAAGCCGCTCACGCCATTCTCACATCGACGGTGAGGCCGGGCAGATCGATCGGCGGGACGGCGCACGGCAGCCGGTCGGCATCGGCGCGGGCACGATCGAGAATTGCCGCCGGCACGTTCGCGCCGTGAGTCACCCGATCGGCATTGGCCAGCAGCCGCGCCTGGCGCAGCGTCAGATCGTCGGGTTCGGGGGAGGTGAGGACCATGCGCTCGACACGACGTTCCCCGCCATCGGAAGGTTCCCGCGTGGGCGGTAGTGCCTGACCATCGGCGAAGTCGCGCAGCACATCGAGCGCTCCGCCGGGCGCGAGTGCCGCGGCGATGGACCGGCGCCGGGCGGTGGCGTCCGGAAAGCGCCCGCGCCACGCGCCCCGCGCGGCGTAAAGGGCGTCGGCCAGCCGGCCGAGGTTCATCGGTAGCAGCGCCTCCAGCCGCTGGCGCAGCGCCGCCGCCAGCCCGGCCGATGCGCCGCCCGTCCCGATCGCCACCAGCACCGGGTTGCGATCGACGATCGCCGGCAGGGTGAAGTCGCACAGCTCGGGGCGATCCACCGCGTTGACCAGGATGCCGCGTGCCTTCAGCCGCGCGACGGCCGGCTCATCATCCACGACGATGGCCAGTCGCGGATCGTCGCCAGGCGATGCCGGACGCTCGTTCTCGGTCAGAATGACGGCGCCGGCCCGTTCCAGCAGCCGCCGTTTGGCCGCCGCCGCCTCTCCCTCGCCCACCAATATCACCGCCCGGCCGTTCAGCCGGACGAAGATCGGCAGGCTGTGGAGCGTCACAGCCAGTCCGGCACGCGCTCGGCAGCGAGGATCGTCTCGGCCGAAATCCGGTCCGCCACGACGGCGTACCGGTCGCCGTCGACCAGCACCTCGGGCACCAGCGGGCGCGAATTGTAGGTCGATGCCATGGTCGCGCCATAGGCGCCCGCCGTGCGGAAGATCGCCAGATCGCCGGACTTCACCACATCGATCTCGCGGTCGCGCGCGAACGTGTCACCCGTCTCGCATACGGGGCCGGCGATATTGGCGACCATCCGCTCACCGGTCGGATGCACCGCCGCAAAGTCGTGCCAGGCATCGTAGAGGGCCGGGCGCGCCAGATCGTTCATCGCCGCATCGACGATCACGTACGGGTTGGTGACGCCCGGCTTCACCCAGATGACTTCGGTCAACAGCACGCCCGCATTGCCCGCGATGACACGGCCCGGCTCGAACATCAGCGTCACGTCCCAGTCGCGCGTAATGCGTGCGACCATTGCGCCGAAATCGGCCGGGTCGGGCGGCACGTCGCCGTCCTTGTAGGTGACGCCCAGGCCACCGCCGAGATCGACATGAGTGATCGTGTGCCCGGCGGCGCGCAGCTCGGCGACGAAGGCGCCGATCCGCTCAAAGGCCGCCTCGAGCGGCGCAAGGTTCAGCAGCTGCGAGCCAATGTGGATCGCGACGCCGCGCAGGTTCAGCCCGTCGAGCTGCGACAGCCGGCCGAAGATGCCCGCGGCCTCGTCGATCGCGACGCCGAACTTGTTCTCGCGCTTGCCGGTCGAGATCTTGGCATGGGTGCCGGCGTCGACGTCGGGATTGACGCGCAGCACCGCGCTGGCCGTCTTGCCGCGCGCTGCGGCCAGCTCTGCCAGGACGACGCCTTCCTCTTCCAGCTCGATATTGAACTGGCCGATGCCGGCCTCGATCCCCTTGACCAGCTCGGCACGTGTCTTGCCGACGCCGGAGAAGACGATGTCCTTTGCCGGCATCCCCGCGGCGAGCGCGCGCGCCATTTCACCGCCGGACACCACGTCGGCACCATAGCCTTCACTCGCCAGCACCTTCAGCACGGCGATGTTCGGGTTCGCCTTGATGGCGTAGGCGAGATGGACCTTCGCCACGTCTTTCAGGCCATCACGGAAGCGGCGGGCCTGGGTGCGCAGGGTGTTGGCGGAATAGACATAGACCGGCGTGCCCACCTCTGCAGCAATGCGCGAGAGCGGGACGGCTTCACAGTGAAGCTCGCCGTTGACGAGTGCGAAATGATCCATTGCTTACCTTGGCGGGAGGTCGAATTCGTCGCTGCGGCGCTGTTCTGAATTGCGCAGCACTTCGTCGCTGCGGCCCGGACGGGCCTGCGGCGAAGGGGTGAGAAGGTCGGCCGGGGTTGGCGTGGCGGTCGCGCCATAAGGAGCGACGGGCAGACGTTCTCCCTCCGCCGGCCGCAGCCCGCGGGACGAGCCACAGGCCGCCAGCAGGAGCGTGCCGGCGAGGAGAACGACTGCCTTCATGCCAATGCCTCGCGTGCTTCACGGATCGCGGCGCGCACATTATCGGGTGCGGTGCCGCCGAAACTGGTCCGGCTGGCCACCGACGCATCGACCGACAGCACGTCATAGACGCGCGCGTCGATCCGCGGATCGATGGCGGTGAGATCCTCGATCGGCAGCTGGTCGAGCCGGACGCCCGTCGCCTCCGCCCGGGCGACCGCGCGGCCGGTGATGTGGTGCGCCTCGCGGAAGGGAATGCCCGCCTCGCGCACCAGCCAGTCGGCAAGATCGGTGGCGGTGGCAAAGCCGCTTTCCGCCAGCGCCCGCATGCGATCGGTGCGGAACGTCGCGCTTTCGACCATGCCGGTCATCGCCGCGAGGCAGAGGCCGAGGAGGTCGTGGCATTCGAACACCGGCGGCTTGTCGTCCTGCATGTCCTTTGAATAGGCCAGCGGGAGCCCCTTCATCGTCACCATCAGGCTGACAAGGCAGCCCGTGATCCGCCCGGCATGGCCGCGCACCAGCTCGGCCGCGTCGGGATTGCGCTTCTGCGGCATGATCGAGCTGCCGGTCGACCATTGGTCGCTGAGCGACACGAAGCCGAACGGCTGCGAGGCCCAGAGGACGAATTCCTCCGCCAGCCGCGACAGGTGAAGCGCGCATTGCGCCGCGCAGGTCAGGTACTCGATTGCGAAATCGCGATCCGAGACGGCGTCGAGCGAGTTGCGCGTCGGCCCAGCGAAGCCGAGCGCCGCCGCGGTGGCATGACGATCGACCGGGAATCCGGTGCCGGCGAGCGCGGCCGAGCCGAGCGGCGACAGGTTCATGCGGACCCGCGCGTCGGCGAAGCGGCTGACGTCGCGGCGCGCCATTTCGACATAGGCCATCAGATGATGGCCCAGCGTCACCGGCTGCGCCGACTGAAGGTGCGTGAAGCCCGGCATCACGCTGGCGGCATGTTCCTCGGCGCGGTCGAGCAAGGCGCGCTGGAAGGCGGCGAGCGCGGCGAGCGTCTGATCGATCGCGTCGCGCACCCACAGGCGGAAATCGGTCGCCACCTGATCGTTGCGGCTGCGCGCGGTGTGCAGCCGGCCGGCGGTGGGGCCGATCGCGTCGGCCAGCCGCGCCTCGGTCTGCATGTGGATGTCTTCGAGCGCCAGATCCTCGGCGACGCCGGCCTGCTCGTAATGTGCTTCGACGGTCTCGAGCCCGCGCGCGATTGCCGCTGCGTCATCGGCGCCGATGATGCCCTGTTTGGCGAGCATCGCGACATGCGCCTGGCTGCCGCGGATGTCCTGCCGCCACATTCGCTTGTCGAAGGGTATGGAGGCATTTATCTCGCGCATGACCGCGGCCGGCCCTTCGGCAAATCGTCCGCCCCACATCTGGTTGGAACCGCTCATGTCATCGCGCTTGGGAACTGTCTTTCTCCTTGCGGCTGCGCTCGCAGCCTCGGCTTGCGATAAGCAAACGCCCGCCGCGGAGCAAGCGAACGTCGCTGCCGCGGGTAATGCCAGCCCCGATGAGGTGGCGCCGGACGAGGTGGTGGGGAGCAAGTCGGCAGCCAGCATGGCGGGCAAGGTCGACCGCTCGCATCAGGGCGCAGCGGCGCCCGCCGTCACCTTCTTCGATGCGAGCGGCAAGAAGGTGAGCCTTGCCGATTTCCGCGGGAAGCCGGTGCTGCTGAACCTGTGGGCGACATGGTGCGCGCCGTGCATCAAGGAAATGCCCAGCCTCAACGCCGCGGCGACGATCGCCGGGGACAAGGTGCATGTCCTCGCGGTGAGCCAGGACATGCAGCAGGAGAAGGTGGCGCCGTTCTTCGCCGAGCAGCGGCTGACCCGGCTGGTGCCCTATGTCGATCCCGAGCTCGGCCTGAGCCTGGCCTATAAGGCCAACCTGCCGACGACGATCATGCTCGACGCCAACGGGCGCGAGCTGTGGCGGGTGAGCGGGGCGCGCGACTGGGCCGATGCGGAATCGACCGCGCTGATCGCGGCGAGCTGATCCGCCCTGCGGTCAGGGCAGGAGCAGCGAGGCGTCGCCGTAGGAATAGAAGCGGTAATCGTTTGCGATGGCATGCGCATAGGCCGCCTGCATCCGATCCAGCCCCATCAGTGCCGATACCAGCATGAACAGGGTCGAGCGCGGGAGGTGGAAGTTGGTCAGGAGGCCGTCGATCCCGCGGAAGCGGTAGCCAGGCGTGATGAAGATCGAGGTGTCGCCTTCGAACGGCTGAATGGTTCCGTCGCTGTCGGTGGCGCTTTCGATCAGGCGAAGCGAGGTGGTGCCGACGGCGATCACTCGCCCGCCTGATGCGCGCACCGCGTTCAACCGATCGGCGGTCGGCGCGTCGATCCTGCCCCATTCGGCATGCATCTGATGGTCGGCGGTGTCCTGCGCCTTCACCGGAAGGAAGGTGCCCGCGCCGACATGCAGCGTCAGGGTGGTGTGGGCGATCTCTGCTGCGTCGAGCGCCGCGATCAGATCAGGTGTGAAATGCAGCGCCGCGGTGGGCGCGGCGACGGCGCCGGCCTCACGCGCAAACATCGTTTGATAATCGTCGGCATCGCGCGCGTCGGTCGGGCGCTTCGCGGCGATATAGGGCGGCAGCGGCATGCGGCCGGCACGTTCCAGCAGCAGCTCGACCGGCTCGTCGCCGGGGAAGTCGAGCGCGAAGCTTCCGTCCTGCGCGCGATCGCTCGCGGTGGCGGAGACGCCTGCGCCGAAGTCGATCGTGTCGCCTGGGCGAAGCCGCTTGGCGTTGCGGATGAAGGCGCGCCAGCGACGCGGCCCCTCGCGCTTGTGCAGCGTGGCGCCGATCCGCGCCTCGCCGCGCGTGCCTTCGAGCTGGGCCGGGATCACGCGCGTATCGTTGAAGACCAGGATGTCGTTGGCACGCAATTCGCCCGGCAGGTCGGCCACGATCCGGTCGCGGGTGGCGGCGCCGTCGAGCACCAGCAGGCGCGCGGAATCGCGCGGCGCCGCGGGCCGAAGCGCGATGCGTTCCGGCGGGAGATCGAAATCAAAGAGGTCGACGTTCATATCTGGCGGCGCTGTCCAACATGGCGGGTGGCGGCGATCATGGCCGCCTGACGAGCCGCATGCAGGCGCCTCATGGCCCGCAGCAGCTTCGCCGCCCGCCTATGCCGCCCATCGGCCAGAAGGCAAGGGGCGGCGGCTCAGCTCAGGCTGCGGGCGCCGCGGACCAGCCGGCCGGGTGTGCGGCCGGTCCATTCGCCGCGGGCGAAGGTCGGCACGCCGGATTTCACCGTCCATTCGTAGCCGCGCGGCTGTTGCAGGAGACGGGTGCCCCCGGCGGGCAGATCCTGCACGATCTCGGGCGGGGCGAGCGCAAGGTCGTCGAGCGCAATGACGTTGAGGTCAGCGAGATAGCCGGGTGCCAGAACCCCGCGGTCGTGCCAGCCGACGTGCGCGGCGTTCTTCTGCGTGTAGCCGTGGACCAGCGATTCGAGCGGCGTGCGCAGCCCCGCCTTGTTGCCGCGCGACCAGAGCGCGAGCGTGGTGGTGGGGAAGCTGCCGTCGCAGATCGTGCCGCAATGCGCGCCGCCGTCGGACAGGCCGTAAAGCACATGATTGCCGGTCATCATGCCGTGCACGTCGTCCAGATTGCCGCGCGCATAGTTGATCAGCGGCATGTAGAGGAGGCGGCGGCCGCCTTCCTCCATCAGGGCGTCATAGACATAGGCGGCGGGATCGACGCCGGCGCGGGCGGCCTCGGCGGCGATCGAGTGGTCTTCGTGCAATTCGTAATCGACCGGGTCGGTCATCCGGAACATGCGCGAAAAACCGCGTGTGATCAGCGCGATGAAGCCTTCGCTGGCGTGGAAGGCGGCATGTTCCGCGAGGATCGCCGAGCGCACGTCGGGATCGGCCAGCGCCTCCAGCCGTGCGTCGACGCTGGCGCTTTGCGCGGCGATGCGGCGGTAGGTGGGGGCGACGACGAAGGGGTTGGTGGTGGAGGCGAAGGAGAGGATCGCGCCGATCGGGCGAGGGGCGACCTGCGCGCTGACGGGGAGGTCATCGGCGACCATCTGATCGATCTCACGATAGATGCTTTTCCACCGGTCGGGTGCGTCGTCGGTCTGCTGCACGGTGAAGGAGACTCGGCGGCCGCTGGTGGTGGCGAGGCGGCGGATCAGCTGGAGTTCGGCGGCGGCGAAATCATCGTCGGCGGTGAGATAAGCGTCCGAAATCAACTGGATGACGCCCTTGCCCGTCTGCCGCAGCGCGGCGGCGATGCCGAGCAGTTCGGGATCCTCCGCCGTCAGCGTGCCGATGTTGAGGCCATCGCGGCTGCGGTGCGCATGGGTGCGTGAGGTGGAGAAGCCGAGCGCGCCGGCCTCCATCGCCTCGGCGGTGAGGGTGGCCATGCGATCCACCTCGCCCTGCGTCGGGCGGGCCAGATGGTCGCCGCCGCGGTCGCCCATGACATAGGCGCGCAGCGCGGCGTGGGGCATGTGGGCGCCGAGATCGATGGTATATTCACGCTCGCTCAAGGCATTGAGATAATCGGGAAAACTCTCCCAATTCCACGTCAGCCCCTCCGCCAGCGCGGTGCCGGGAATGTCCTCCACCCCCTCCAGAAGCTGGATCAGCCAGTCGTGCTTGTCGGCGCGGGCGGGGGCGAATCCTACGCCGCAGTTTCCCATCGCGGCGGAGGTGACGCCGTTGATCGAGGAAGGAGCGAGGATCTGGTCCCAGGAGACCTGGCCGTCGTAATGGGTGTGGATATCGACGAAGCCGGGGGTGACGATGCAGCCGTCGGCGTCGATGGTTTCGCGTGCCGTTCCAGACACTTGGCCTACCGCGACGATCCGGTCGCCCTGCACCGCGACATCACCGCGGAAGCGGGGGGCGCCGGTGCCGTCGATGACCGTGCCGTTCTTCACCAACAGATCGAACATGTGGCCTCTCCTGGAATTGTAATGGGGTCAGTCCGGCCTGTTGCCGGAGAACATTGGCCTGTCTTCGGAGACGATTGGCCACGTCTGATACGGGGCTGGCCTCATCGCGGCAGACCGAGAATCTGAGCTGCCTGTTGGCGCGTGGCGATCGGACGGCCGGCCTGTTTCGCCAGCGCAACGACCTCCGCGATCAGTTCCAGATTGCCGGGCTGACGCTCGCCGCCGAAATCCTCCAGCCCGACGCGGACATGGCCGCCGCGTTCGATCGCGAGCTTGGCAAGGCCGGTGTCCACCACGCAATCGCCGATCGCGGCGACCGCCCAGGGAAGCGAGGAGCCGTCGAGCAGCTCGAGATAGGCATCGAGCGCCTTCTCCGTCGGCGGCAGGCCGAAGGTGACGTTGCTGCGCTTGCCGTCGAGGAAATTGTAGCGGCCGCCGAAATAGAGCTTCACGAAGGTGCCGGCGGGGAGGCGGCCGGCCTGTTCATAGGCCAAAGTGGTGCGCAGCCAGCCGGGTTCGTAGATGGCGATCGCCGGGCCGAGTTTTTCCGCCTCGTGCAGATCGGCGAGCCAGGCGATGTCGCGATAGGTGGTGGCGTAGAGGACCGAGGCACCGGGAAGGCCGTCGGGGCCGTGCGTGCCGAGATTGACCGAGCCGGGATCGAACGCGCCCATGCGAACGCCGGCGCGGGCGAGGCCGCGGTAATGGCCGAAGCGCGCCTTCACATCGGGGCCGGTGGCGACGGTGCCCCAGAGGATCGCGTCGGGGCGCGCGGCCAGCACGGGGACATAGGCCGCCATATAGCGATCGACCGCGGCGTCGCCGGTCATGTCCATCCGCTCGATATGCGTGTGGACGATGGCGGCGCCTGCCTCCATCGCGGCCAGCGCCTCGCGGGCGAGTTCCTGCGGGCTGACCGGCACATTGGGGTTGCGCGATTTCGGCGTCGCGCCGTTCAGCGCGGCCTCGATGATGAGCGGCGGCATGTCAGGCGGCGACCGCCTCGCGGCCGGTGGCTGGGGCAGGCGCCGGCTGGCGGCCGCGGATCAGCTTGCCGGGCAGGGCATCGGTCGGCTCGCCATCCTGATAGATGACCTGACCCGACTTGATCGTCGCCACATAGCCCTTCGCCTTTTGCATCAGGCGGCGCGCGCCGGTGGGCAGATCGTAGATCATGTACGGCTTGCCGAGTTCGAGCTGGTCGAAATCGATGACGTTGACGTCGGCGAGATAGCCGGGCGCGAGCAGGCCGCGGTCGGCAAGCCCGACGGCAAGCGCGGTGTCGCGGGTCTGCTGCTTCACCGTGTCGGCGAGATCGAGCAGAGGCCCGCGGGTACGATCGCGGCACCAGTGGGTCAGCATGAAGGTGGGCAGGCTGACGTCGCAGATCGCGCCGACATGCGCGCCGCCGTCCGACAGGCCCGAGAGCGTGTTCGGGTTGGTGATCATCGCGTGGACGTTGTCGAGATTGCCCTCGACGTAATTGTGCATCGGGAAGAACAGGAAGGCGCGGCCCTCGTCCTCGAGCAGCGCGTCATAGATGAGTTCATCGGGGTGGACGCCGCGCCGCTCTGCCTCGGCGGCGAGGCTGGTCGCGGGATCGGGCTCGTAATCCACGCGATCGGTGATGGGGAACATCTTGTGCTGCGCGCCGGCGACCGAATTGACGAAGGGATGATCCTTCATCGGTGCCTCGGCGATGAGGCGCGCGCGGAACTCGGGATCGCGCATCCGGGCGACCTTCTCCGCCAGCGGCAGATCGGCGATCTCGCGGTAGCTCGGCCGGCTGATGAAGGGGTGGACCGACCCCTGCAGGCCGAGCATCAGCCCGACCGGGCGGCCGGCGATCTGCGCCTTCAGCGGATAGCCTTCGGCGACGGCGGCATCGAGCCGCTGGGTCAGTTCGCGCCACTGGTTGGGCACGACATCGGCCTGGACCATCGAGAAGCTCAGCGGCTGGCCGGCGATCTTCGTCAGGTCGCGGACGAGGCTGAACTCCTCATCCATTTCCTGGAAATCGGACACCCATTGGAGGACGCCAGAGCCAGCGTCGGCGATGCCGCGGGCGATCGCCTCCATCTCCTCGCGCGCAGCGCGGACGGTGGGGGTGAGATCGCCGTCGGCGGTGCGGTGGACCATCGTGCGGGTGGTGGAGAAGCCGAGCGCGCCGGCGCGGATCGCCTCCGCGGTGAGGCGGCGCATTTCCTCATTTTCGTCCGGCGTCGCGGGATCGCGGTTCGCGCCGCGTTCGCCCATCACGTACACGCGAAGCGCGCCGTGCGGCACCTGAACGGCGACGTCGATGTCGTGCGGCAGCTTGTCGACGGCATCCATATATTCGCCGAAGCTTTCCCACTGCCACGACAGACCTTCGTGAAGAGCGGCGCCGGGAATGTCCTCCACCCCCTCCATCAGGCGAATCAGCGTGTCGTGATCCTGCGGGCGGACGGGGGCGAAGCCGACGCCGCAATTGCCGACGACGACGGTGGTGGCGCCGAGCGTCGAGGACGGGTCCATGCGCGAGGCCCAGGTGATCTGGCCGTCATAATGGGTGTGGATATCGACCCAGCCGGGGGTGACGAGCTTTCCCGTGGCGTCGATTTCGCGGCGCGCCGGGCCGCTTACGGTTCCGATCGCGACGATGCGATCGCCGGAAATCGCCACATCGCCGCGGGTGGGGGCCGCGCCCGATCCATCGACGATCGTGCCGCCCCGAATGATCAGGTCGTACATCGTGCCTCTCCATTTTCTACGTCTTTTGCCGGCGATGGTGACTTCGCGGCGGCGGTGAGGCAAGGAGATTCGAACGAGTGACTTAGGAGTGGGTGATGGCGACGACAGCAGCGGCGGCGACAAATGGGCAGGCGGGCGAGCTGGCGAACGAGCTGGCGGGCGGGCAGGCAAATGTCTCGTCCGGCGACAGCGCGACGCTGGAGCGGCTGCTGCGCGAGCGGCGTTCGGTGCGCGGGTTCAAGCCCGATCCGGTGCCCGCCGAGCTGCTGGAGCGGGTGATGGAAATGGCGCAGCTGGCGCCGTCCAACTGCAACGTCCAGCCGTGGACCGCGCATGTCGTGTCGGGCGCGTCGGCGGAGCGGATGCGCACGGTGCTGCACGATGCGGCCAAGAGCGGCACCAAGATGACGCCCGATTTCCGGCTGACCGGCGCTTACCCCGGCCATTATCGCGGGCGGCAGATCGATGCGGCCAAATCGCTGTTCGCGGCGACCAATGTGGCGCGCGAGGATGTGGCGGCGCGGACCGAATCGTTCCTGCGCAACTTCCGCTTCTTCGATGCGCCGCATGCCATGTTCCTGTTCATCCCGGCCTGGGCGGGGATGCGCGAGGCGGCCGATTGCGGCATGTATGCGCAGTCGTTCATGCTGGCGCTGACTGCCAATGGCCTGGCGTCGTGCGCGCAAGGGGCGCTGAGCCACCATGCCGAGATCGTCCACCGCGAACTGGGCGTGGGCGATGACCACAAGCTGTTGTTCGGCATCGCCTTTGGCTATGAGGATCCGGCGCATCCGGCGAACAGCGCGCGCACCGTGCGCGACAAGGACCATGTGCTGCACGGCTGATCGCCGGCAGGATCGCGCGCCGCACGGCTGATCCGCCAGACGTGATCGCCGGCGCGTGCGCGCATCCGCACTTTCCCCAGGCGCGACAAGAGACTATGCCCGCCCCCAGTTCCATGACTCCAGCAAGCCCCCTTTTGCCGCCTGCCGACTGGCGGGACTTCCTCGCGCTGACCAAGCCGCGCGTGCTGACCCTGGTGGTGTTCACCGGGCTGTGCGGCATGCTGGTGGCGCCAGTGACGATCCACCCGGTGCTCGGCTTCACCGCGATCCTGTGCATCGCGCTGGGCGCGGGCGCGGCGGGGGCGCTCAACCAATGGTATGAGGCGGACATCGATGCGGTGATGAAGCGCACGATGGGCCGGCCGCTGCCCGCGGGGCGGATGGATCGCCAGTCGGCGCTGCATTTCGGGGTCGGGCTGGGCGCGTTCTCGGTCATCCTGATGGGGCTGGCGCTGAACGTCGCGGCGGCGGCGATCCTGACCATCTCCATCCTGTTCTATGTCCTGATCTATACCGTCTGGCTGAAGCGCCGGACGCCGCAGAACATCGTCATCGGCGGGGCGGCGGGCGCGTTTCCGCCGCTGATCGGCTGGGCCGCGGCGACGGGCGATGTCGCGCTGCTGCCGCTGCTGTTGTTCATGTTCGTGTTCCTGTGGACGCCGCCGCATTTCTGGGCGCTCGCGCTGTTCGTGAAGACTGACTACGCCAATGCCGGCGTGCCGATGCTGCCCGTCGTGGCGGGCGAGAAGGTGACGCGGCACCAGATCGGCCTCTACACCATCCCGATGGCGATCGTGGCGGTGGCGCCGTGGCCGCTGGGGCTGACCGGTGCGATCTATGGCGTGGTGTCGAGCGTGATGACGGCGTGGTTCGGCGTGCTGGCGTGGCGCGTCGCGCGGCGCACCACGGCCGCGGACGACAAGATGCTGCCCGAAAAGGCGCTGTTCAAATTTTCCGTATTGTACCTGTTTGTGGTGTTTGGCGCGCTTGTCGCCGATCGGTGGATTGCATGATTGATGATCGGGATCTGATCCGGCGCCGGCAGAAAAGCCGTGCGGTCGTGATGGCGGTGTTGCTGGGCGCGTTCGTGGTGCTGGTGTTCGCCATTTCCATCGTGAAGATCAGAGAGGGTCTCGCGCACTGATGTTGGCACGTATTTCGGGCAAGGGGCGTACCGCTGCCTTTGCCGTGCTTGGCCTCCTGTTCATGACCGGTCTCGCCTTCGCCAGCGTGCCGCTGTACCGCCTGTTCTGCCAGGTGACCGGGTTCAACGGCACCACCCAGCGCGGGCTGGAGGCGCCGGGCGCCGTCGCTGGCGAGATGAAGATCGACTTCGACGCCAACACCAACGGCAAGCTGCCGTGGCGCTTCACGCCCGAACAGCCCAACCAGCGGGTGGTGATCGGCGCGCGCAACATGGCGTTCTTCACCGCGACCAACCGCGCCGCCGTGCCGACCACCGGCACCGCCACGTTCAACGTGACGCCGGGGCAGGCGGGGCAATATTTCACCAAGATCGAATGTTTCTGCTTCACCGAACAGACGTTGAAGCCCGGCGAGACGATGCGGATGCCCGTCATCTATTTCGTCGATCCGAAAATCCTTGAGGATCCCGATACGCGGGATATCGAGACCATCACGCTCAGCTATACGTTTTACCCGGTAGATTCGGGCAAGCCGTCCAGCTAAGCGAACGCAAAACACAGGGTACCAACAGGGGAAGAGCCCGATGGCCGGCGCCAAGAACCACGATTACCACATTCTCCCACCCGATCCCTGGCCGATCATCAGCTCCTTCTCGGCGCTGGCGATGGCGGCTGGCGGCATCATGTGGATGCACGGAGGCCATGTCGACAAGCCGAACGGCGGCGGCTGGCTGTTCTTCGCCGGCCTGGCGGCCGTGCTGTTCTCGATGTTCTGCTGGTGGCGCAACGTCATCCGCGAAGGCCGCGCGGGCGATCACACGCCGGTCGTGCAGCTGCATTTCCGCTATGGCATGATCCTGTTCATCGCCTCCGAGGTGATGTTCTTCGTCGGCTGGTTCTGGGCCTATTTCGACTTTGCGCTGTTCCCCGATGCGATCGTCTTCGTCGACGGCGCGGTGGAGCGCGTGACCGAGGGTGCGGCACTGGCCGCGCAGTGGCCGCCCAAGGGCATGGAGGTGATCAACGCCTTCGAACTGCCGCTGCTCAACACGCTGATCCTGCTTTTGTCGGGCACCACCATCACCTGGGCGCACCATGCGCTGATCCACAACCAGCGTGGCGGTGAGAAGCGCGGCCTGTGGGGCATGATTGGCGTGGGCGACCGCGACGGCGTGCTGAAGGGCCTGTGGGTCACGGTCGTCCTCGGCCTGATCTTCAGCATGATCCAGGCCTACGAGTACATGCACGCGCCGTTCCCGTTCAAGGGACTGAACTATGGCGCGGCGTTCTTCATGGCGACCGGCTTCCACGGTTTCCACGTCATCGTCGGCACGATCTTCCTGATCGTCTGCCTGATGCGCGCCTATAAGGGCGACTTCACGCCCAAGGCGCATTTCGGGTTCGAAGCGGCCGCCTGGTACTGGCACTTCGTCGACGTGGTGTGGCTGTTCCTGTTCGTCTCCATCTACATCTGGGGCGGCTGGGGCGCACCGGTCCACGGCTGACCGACGACCCGATCCACTGGATCGACAAGCAAGCGGGCGTGGCTCCACCGGAGCCGCGCCCGTTCGCGTTTAGGGGGGGGGGCCACCAGCCCCACCATGCGATGCGACCTTGCCAGCGGGGGCGGGGGCAGGGCAGGGCGGGCGGCATGAGGCGGCTGCCGATCCTTCCCACCATCATCGTCGCGCTGGCGGTTGCCACGATGATCGGCCTTGGCCTGTGGCAGTTGCGCGTGCGCCTGCCGCAGAAGGAGGCGCAGCTGGCGCAGCTCGCCGCCAACCCGTCGCGGCCGGCGGTGCCGTTCCCGCGAAGCCCGGACGATTCGCTGCTGTTCCGCGCCAGCGTCGCCGAATGCGCGCAGGTGACGGGGATCACCCGCGCGGGGGCGGGCAATGCGGGCTATCGCCTGATCGCCACCTGCCTGACGCCGGGCGGGGGCGCGCCGATCAAGGTACAGCTGGGCACGACGCGCGACCCGACGAAGATGGTCGAGTGGGGCGGGGGCGTGGTGCGCGGCTGGATCAGCCATGCGCCCGACCAGACGCCGCTGATCGCCACGCTGTTCCGCGCTGCGCCGAAGGAGATGCTGCTGGTCGCGGCCGAGCCCGCGGCGAGGCTGACCGCCAACAGCCGGCCGGACATCGGCCTCGTCCCCAACAATCACCTGGCCTATGCCGGGCAATGGTTCTTCTTCGCCGCGGTCGCCGCGTTGATCTACCTCGTCGCGCTGCGCCGGCGGCTGGCGAGCCGCGCCTGACCCGGGCGCGCCGCTGACCCGCAGTGCGAAGCTGAGCTAGGCGGCGGGCAAGGAGGGCGCGGTTGCGAGGGGGCGGTCGCCGGGCTAACGCGCACGTCCATGCGGTACATCAGCACTCGCGGGGCAGCCCCTACGCTCGACTTTCGCGGCGCGACGCTGGCGGGGCTCGCGTCGGACGGCGGCCTGTACGTGCCCGATCACTGGCCGACGCTGAGCGCCGACGAGATCGCGGGGCTGGCCGGCCTGTCCTATGTCGATACCGCGGTGGCGGTGATGGCGCCGTTCATCGGGGATTCGCTGAGCCGGGACGAGCTGCGCGCGCTGTGCGAGCAGGCCTATGGCCGCTTTTCACACGCCGCGGTCACGCCGCTGCGCCAGCTGGACCACGACCAATGGGTGCTGGAGCTGTTTCACGGCCCGACGCTGGCGTTCAAGGACGTCGCGCTGCAGCTGCTGGGGCTGTTGTTCGAGCGGTTCCTGAAGGATGACGATGGCGCGCCGCTGACGATCGTCGGCGCGACCAGCGGCGATACCGGGTCGGCGGCGATCGATGCCGTTGCCGGGCGCGAGAAGATCGACATCTTCATGCTCCACCCCGACGGTCGCGTGAGCGACGTGCAGCGCCGGCAGATGACGACGGTGCGCGCGCCCAACGTCCACAATATCGCGATCCGCGGCGATTTCGACACCGCGCAGGCGCTGGTGAAGGCGATGTTCAACGACCCCGCCTTTTCCGGGCGATTCCGGCTGAGCGCGGTCAATTCGATCAACTGGGCGCGGCTGATGGCGCAGGTGGTCTATTATTTCTACGCCGCCGTTCGGCTGGGCGCGCCGGGGCGGCCGATCGCGTTCAGCGTGCCGACGGGCAATTTCGGCGATGTCTTCGCCGGCTATATCGCGGCGCGCATGGGCCTGCCAATCGAGCGGCTGATCGTCGCCACCAACGTCAACGACATCCTTCACCGCGCGCTGTCCGCCGGGGATTATTCCTCCGCCACGGTGGTGCCGACCGCCACGCCGTCGATGGATATCCAGGTGTCATCCAATTTCGAGCGGCTGCTGTTCGACCTGGGCGATCGCGACGGCGCGGCACTGGCGGCGCAGATGCAGGGGTTCGAGGCGTCCAGGGCGATGCGGCTGACCAATGCGCAGCATGGCGGCGCGGCGGCGCATCTGGCGAGCGCGAGCGTCGATGCCGACGGTATGGCGCTGGCCATGCGCTGGGCGCATGAACATGCCGGCGAGCTGATCGACCCGCATACCGCGATCGCGCTGTCGGCCGCGCGCAGCGCCGCGTTCGATTGCCCGACGGTGACGCTGGCGACCGCGCACCCGGCCAAATTCCCCGAGGCGGTGGAGCGGGCGACGGGCCTCAGCCCCGCATTGCCGGCGCGCGTCGGCGACCTGTTCGAGCGCGAGGAAGCGTTCGTGACGCTCGACGCTACCTTTGACGCGGTGAGTGCCTATATAGCCGAGCGCGCGACTCCGCGTTCCTGACCCTTCTGCCGTTCGCATGTTGAAGGGGCGTGCCAGCCACGCTCCGATCGGCTGCGTGCCACGCGGGGTCTGCCCGAACCGCAAAGTCGAAGCGCGCCCTTACGTTCGCAGGATTCATTGATGCCATCCCCCCGCCGCACCTTCGCGATCATCTCGCACCCTGACGCCGGCAAGACGACGCTGACCGAAAAGCTGCTGTATGTCGGCGGCGCGATCCACCTGGCCGGCGAAGTGAAGGCGCGGGGGCAGAACCGGCGCGCGCGATCGGACTGGATGAAGATCGAGCAGCAGCGCGGCATCTCCGTCACGTCCTCCGTCATGACGTTCGAGAAGGACGGGGTGTTCTTCAACCTGCTCGACACGCCGGGCCACGAGGATTTCAGCGAGGACACGTACCGCACGCTGACCGCGGTCGATTCGGCAGTGATGGTGATCGACGCTGCGCGCGGCATCGAGGCGCAGACGCGCAAGCTGTTCGAGGTCTGCCGCCTCAGGAACGTGCCGATCATCACCTTCGTCAACAAGGTCGACCGCGAGGGGCGGCCGGTGTTCGAGCTGCTCGACGAGATTGCCGACATGCTGGCGCTGGACGTGTGCCCGATGAGCTGGCCGGTCGGCATGGGCGGCACGTTCCAGGGCGTGCTTGACCTGAAGACCAATCGCATCAGCCGCCCCGATGGCGACAGCCGCACGTTCCAGGGGCGGGTCGAGGATGCGCCCGAGCTGCCGCCGGAGATCGCCGAGGAGATCGAGCTGGCGCAGGCGGGCTATGCCGCGTTCGACCCCGAGGCGTATCGCGCCGGCGACCTGACGCCGGTCTATTTCGGGTCGGCGCTGAAGGATTTCGGCCCGGCCGAGCTGATCGCCGCGCTGGCCGAATACGCGCCGCCGCCGCGCCCGCAGCCGGCCGAGCCGGCGCCGGTGCAGCCCGACGAGAAGGACGTCACCGGCTTCGTCTTCAAGGTGCAGGCCAACATGGACCCGCAGCACCGCGACCGGATCGCGTTCATGCGATTGTGCTCGGGCACGTTCAAGCGGGGCATGAAGCTGACTCCGACGGGGCATGGCAAGCCGATCGCGGTCCATTCGCCGATCCTGTTCTTCGCCCAGGATCGCGAAATCGCCGACGAGGCGTTTCCGGGCGACATCATCGGTATTCCCAACCACGGCACGTTGCGCGTCGGCGATACGCTGAGCGAGAAGCCGGGGGTGCGGATCACGGGTTTGCCGAACTTCGCGCCGGAAATCCTGCGCCGCGTGGCGCTGAAGGATCCGACCAAGACCAAGCAGTTGCGCAAGGCGCTAGATGACCTCAGCGAAGAGGGCGTGATCCAGGTTTTCTATCCCGAGATCGGATCGAACTGGATCATCGGCGTGGTCGGGCAGCTTCAGCTGGAAGTGCTGCTGTCGCGGCTGGAGGCGGAATATAAGGTCGCGGCCAATCTGGAGCCGTCGCCGTTCGACACCGCGCGTTGGATATCCTCCGACGATCCCGCCGCGCTGAAGGAATTCACCGATCTGAACCGCGGCGCGCTGGCCAAGGATCGCGACGGCAATCCGGTGTTCCTGGCGAAGAGCGCGTGGGAAGTCGGCTATATCGCCGATCGTTATTCCAAGGTCACCTTCGCGGCGACTCGCGAGCGGTGACATGCGCCGCTCATCCCGCGCGGGATGACGGTGGGCGCTGGATAGAGTAGGATATGGCCATGGCCGAACGCTTTGAACGACATCGCCAGCCGTGGAAGCCGGACGAGATCCAGAAGCTGCACACGCTGGCCAAGAAGGGCATGGCGCTGAAGGCGATCGCCAAGGCGCTGACCCGCAGCGAGGAATCGGTGAAGGAGCAGGCGAAGCGCGACGGATTGTCGATCGCCAAGCTGCACTGACCGGACGTGACCGCGCAGGATTATGACGCCATCGTGCTGGGGGCCGGCGCGGCGGGGCTGATGTGCGCCGCGGCTGCCGGGCAGCGCGGGCGGCGCGTGCTGGTGATCGACCATGCCGAAAAGGCCGGGAAGAAGATCCTGATCTCCGGCGGCGGGCGGTGCAATTTCACCAACATCGGTACCGCGCCGGACCGCTTCCTGTCGGCCAACTCGCATTTCGCGCGATCGGCGCTGGCGCGCTACACGCCGGCCGACTTCCTGGCGCTGGTCGAGCGGTACGGCATCGCCTGGCACGAAAAGACGCTCGGGCAATTGTTCTGCGACGGATCCGCGCGGCAGATCGTGGCGATGCTGCTGGAGGAATGCGCCAGGGGCGGGGTCGATTTCGCGCTCGGCCGGCCGGTCGGCGGGGTCGAGCATGGGGCTGACGGGTTTCGCGTGGCGATCGGCGGGGGACGCGACGTTCCGGTGCAGGCGCGCGCGCTTGTGGTGGCGACCGGTGGGCCGTCGATCCCCAAGATGGGCGCGACCGGCTTTGCCTATGACCTGGCGCGGCAGTTCGGGATGAAGGTGGTGGAGCCGCGCCCGGCGCTGGTGCCGCTGACGCTGGGCGGGGACGATCCGTTCCGCGCGCTGGCGGGTGTCGCGACCCCGGTCGTGGCGCGGGCGGGGAAGGCAGCGTTCCGTGAGGCGATGCTGTTCACGCATCGGGGCCTGTCGGGGCCGGCGATCCTTCAGGTGTCCTCCTATTGGCGGCATGGCGACCCCATCATCGTCGACCTCGTCCCCGATCGCGGAGAGGGCTGGCTGCGCGAGGCAAAGCGGGCGACGCCGCGCGCCGGTGTCGGCAAGCTGCTCGCCGGGGCGCTGCCGCAGCGGCTGGCGGATGCGTTGGCGGAGATGCTGGGGCTGCGCGGGGAACTGGCCAATTTGTCCGACGCGAAGCTGGCGGCGGCGGAGCAGGCGCTGGCGGCGTGGCGTTTCGTGCCGAATGGCAGCGAGGGGTTCGCCAAGGCGGAAGTGACCGTCGGTGGGGTATCGACCGCGGACCTTTCGTCGCAGACGCTGGAATCGCGCAAGGTGCCGGGACTGTATGTGATCGGCGAGGCGGTGGACGTCACCGGATGGCTGGGCGGGTATAATTTCCAATGGGCCTGGGCGAGCGGCTGGGCGGCGGCGCAGGCGCTTTGACCCTGATGCCGTGACCCTGATGCTGTGACCGGAGACGTTCCGGGCCGGGACGCGCGGCGCGCGCGCTAAGTGAGGGCGCGTATTGCTGATGCCATACACCATGGGCTAGATCGATCGACGATTATCCCGGGAAAACATGATGAAGCTGGTTCGCGGCGCGTGGAAATTGCTGGTCGGCATCAAGGACGCGCTCGTGCTCGTCGCGATGCTGCTGTTCTTTGCGCTGCTGTTCGCGGCGCTGAATTCGCGGCCGAGCGCGCCGTCGATCAAGGACGGTGCGCTGGTGCTGGCGCTGAACGGCCCGATCGTCGAGCAGCCCCAGGAAGTGGACCCGCTGGCATTGGTGTCGGGGCAGCAGATCGGACAGCAATATCGGCTGCGCGACGTGGTGCGCGCGATCGACGCGGCGAAGGACGACGCGCAGGTCAAGGCGATCGTCCTTGACCTCGACCGGTTCGGTGGCGGCTATCCCGCGACGCTGGCCGAGGTTGCCGATGCGCTGCTGCGCGCGCGGCAGGCGGGGAAGCCGGTGCTGGCATTTGCCACCGCTTATACCGATGGCGGCTATCGCCTGGCGGCGGCGGCGAGCGAGATCTGGACCGCGCCGCTGGGCGGGGTCGCGCTGTCCGGTCCGGGCGGCAGCCGGCTGTACTACAAGGGGCTGATCGACAAGCTGGGCGTTGACGTCCACGTGTTCCGCGTCGGCAAGTTCAAGTCGGCGGTCGAGCCCTATACCCGTACCGACGAGAGCGCGGAATCGCGCGCGGCGTCGGAGGCGCTGTACGGATCGCTGCTCGACCAGTGGAAGGACGGCGTCGCACGCGCACGGCCCAAGGCGCAGATTGCCCGCTGGCTGGAGCAGCCGGCCGAGCTCGCCCAGTCGGCGCAGGGCGACATCAGCAAGGTGGCGCTGGCAACCGGCATGGTCGACAAGATCGGCGATCGCCTGGCGTTCGGCCGCCGCGTCGCCGAGCTGGCGGGTACCGAGAGCGGCAAGCCCGCCGGGTGGTTCAACCAGATCAAATATGCCGCCTATGTCAGCGCCAATCCGGCGCCCAATGGCGGCGAGATCGGCGTCGTGACGGTGGCGGGCGAGATCGTCGATGGCAAGGCCGCGCCGGGCACCGCCGGCGGCGAGACGATTTCCAAGTACATCCTCGACGGGCTGGCGCAGAACAAGCTGAAGGCGCTGGTCCTTCGGGTCGATTCGCCGGGCGGGTCGGTGATGGCGTCCGAGCAGATCCGCGCCGCGGTGCTGCAGGCCAAGCGGCAGGGGCTGCCGATCGTCGTTTCGATGGGCGGGCTGGCCGCGTCGGGCGGCTATTGGGTATCGACCCCGGCCGACGTGATCTTTGCCGAGCCGCAGACGATCACCGGATCGATCGGCATTTTCGGCCTCGTCCCGACGTTCGAGCAAACGCTGGCCAAGATCGGCATCACCACCGATGGCGTGAAGCTGACGCCGCTGGCAGGGCAGCCGGACCTTCTGGGTGGGTTGAACGAGCAGACCGACATGGTGCTGCAATCGACGATCGAGCATGGCTATCGCGAGTTCGTGCGGCTGGTGTCGCAATCGCGCAAGCTGCCGGTCGCGCGGGTCGACGAGATCGCGCAGGGCCGCGTGTGGGATGGCGGCACGGCGCGGCAGATCGGGCTGGTCGATCGCTTCGGATCGCTGAACGACGCGATCAAGGAAGCGGCGCGCCGCGCGAAGCTGGACCCCGACACGGCCAAGCCCAATTACCTGGAGAAGAAGCCGACCTGGGCGAGCCAGATCGTGCAGCAGATCGGCAGCCGCGAGGAGGACAGCGGCGCAGCGCCGGCCGACGCCTTTGCGCGGATCGGCTGGGTCCAGCGCCAGGCGATGGCGCAGGCGGCAGGCGACCTGCGGCGGATGGCCGCGGGCGGCGGCGTGCAGGCGCGCTGCCTGGAGTGCGGCGGGCTGGGACCGCAGCAGGCGACGGCGAGCGATGCACGGCTGATGGACCTGCTGCTGGCGCGGCTGGGTCTGTGATCGTTGGCCCTGTAACCATGCTCGGTGCGGCGCTGTTGCTGGTGCAGGCGGCGGCGCCCGCCGGCGGGGCACCGGACCCGGCAGCGGCGGTGACGGTGCAGGCGGCGTCGCCGCGCAGCCTGTCGGGACGGTTCACCTGCGGTACCGTGACCTATGAGTTGCAGCTGACCGCCGCGCCCGCGACGGGCAATCCGGTGATGCTTGACCGGCTGACGGTGGGCGGCAAGCCGGTCGATGCCGGCGTGCTGGCGGAGGTGCGGCGTATGGCGGCGCGGCTGGCCGATGCGCAATCGCTGGACGTCCGCTGCCGCAGTGACGGCACGGGCGAGCTCAGCATCTATGGCACGCAAGGCGTGGCCGGTGCCGCACCGCGGCGGGCGCGGCTGCGCGGCATCCTGGAGGGTGGGCGGATCAGCGCGCTGACGGTCGCGGTCCAGCGGTGACGCTGGCGATCCGCGCGGCACGGCCGGGAGACGCCGCTGCGGTCGCCGCCATCTACGCCCCCTTCGTCACCAGTGACGTCGTGTCGTTCGAGACCCAGGCGCCCGACGAAGCGCAGATGGCGCTGCGCATGACGGGCACGGACGGGCTGTATCCCTGGCTGGTGGCGACTGTGGCCGGGCCGGCGCGCGAGACGGTCGCCGGCTATGCCTATGCCGGCCGGTTCCGCGAGCGTGCGGCCTATCGCCATGTGGTGGAAACGTCGATCTACCTGTCGCCCGAGGCGCGCGGGCGCGGCATCGGTCGGCGGCTGTACCAGGCGCTGCTGGAGACGCTGCGCGTGCAGCATTTCACCCAGGCGATGGGGGTCATCACGCTGCCCAACGAACGATCGGTGAGGTTGCACGAGGCGGTCGGATTTCGCCCCGTCGGCGTGCTGGAGGCGGTGGGCCACAAATATGGCCGCTGGATCGACGTCGGCCTGTGGCAATGCGCGCTGGGCGAGCGCGATGCGCCTGCCGCCGACATATTGCCGTTCACCGAGGTGGGGGTGCGGTTGCCGGGGGGCGGCGGGGCCGCGCCGGTCGGCAACTGAGGATCAGCGCCGGCCGCGATAGGCGGGAAGGTGGATCTGCCAGTGGATCGCCGCGGCGCGCAGCGCGAAGCCGGCAGAGGCGGCGATCATCGCCGCTGCCCAGCCGGGGAGCGCGACATACGTCAGCCCGACGTAGAGCGCCGCGGCGAGCGCGGCAGCCGTCACATAGAGCTCCGGCCGCATCAGGATCGAGGGTTCGTTGGCCAGCACATCGCGGATGATGCCGCCGACGCAGCCGGTGACCACTCCCATCACAAAGGCCGGAACCGGCGGCACGCCATAGCCGATCGCCTTGGCCGCGCCGTAGACGGCATAGGCGGCGAGCCCGACGGCATCGAACCAGTCGAGCGCCTGGCCGCGCCACCAGCGTTCGGGCGTGACCCAGATCAGCAGGCCGACACCAAGGCACACGGTCGAGGCGCGGCTGTCGACGATCCAGAACACCGGCGCGCCGATCAGGAGATCGCGCATCGTGCCCCCGCCGACGCCGGTGATGAGGGCAAAGAAGAGCAACGTCACCAGCGTCTGCGCGCGTCGCGCCGCGGCCAGCGCACCCGAGGCGGCGAAGACGGCGAGCCCCGCAAGGTCGAACCAGGCGGCGAAGGCGGGAAGGATCGTGTCGCTTTCCATGATCGCGCCGGTGCTAGCAGGGGGCGGGGGTGGGGGTGAGGGGCGACGTCGCGGGCGGCCCGGCATCATTGGTCATCATGGCTCGCGCCATTGGTCGAGCGCGGCCTCATACGCCTCCCGCGCGTCGATGCGGCGGCGATCGAGCCGGGTGCGCTCGGCGGTCTGCGCCTTGTCGAGCGCGCGGCGTTTGGCGGCGAGCGCCTGTTCCTCGCGGCGCAGCGCCTCGCGTTCGGCCTTGTGACGCGCCTCGGCCGCGGCGAGGGCGGCTTCGGCCTGGTCGAGTTTCGTGCGCTTTGGTTTCGGCTCCGGCTTGGGCTTGGGCTTGGGCTTGGGCTTGGGTGCTGCCCTGGGCTGCGGCCGGCCCTTGGCCCTTGCGGCGGGAGTTTCCAGCGCGCTCGCTTTCGACGGGGCGCGCGTCGATCGGCGGGGTGGGGGCTCGTCGGCGTCGCCCATGGTGCGGGCGACGCGGATCACCTCGCCCGGACGATCGAGCGGGGCGACCATCAGCGCGGGATCGGTCACTTCCTCCGCGATGCCACGCGCGAAGAGATTGGCATCACTGCCCCATGCCGCGAGCGCCGCCTTCTGGCTGGTCGCCGCGACATAGGCGTCGTGAAAGCCAGCGGGGGTGCGATAGACCTTCAGCTTCGCCATGCGGCCACTTGTCGCTCGGCGACGGCGGGCGGGCAAGCGGCGTCTCGACACGGTCGCGGTTGATGCCTATCGCATCGGCGAAACAACGATTTTCTTTGGGGGATTGAATGCCGACACCCAGCAAGGTGCTTGATCGCGTTCTGGTGCTTGAAATGGTTCGCGTGACGGAAGCGGCGGCGATCGGCGCCTCCACCCTGATCGGGCGCGGCGACGAAAAGGCGGCCGACGCAGCCGCGGTCGAGAAGATGCGCGAGGCGCTCAACACCCTCGACATCGACGGCACCGTCGTGATCGGCGAGGGCGAGCGCGACGAGGCGCCGATGCTGTACATCGGCGAGAAGGTCGGCGCGGCGCAGGGCACCGGGCCGAAGATCGACATCGCGCTCGATCCGCTGGAAGGCACCACCATCTGCGCCAAGGCTGGCCCCAACAGCCTGGCCGTGCTGGCGATCGGCGAGGAAGGCTGCCTGCTGAACGCGCCCGACGTGTACATGGAAAAGCTGGCGGTCGGCCCGGGGCTGCCCGAGGGCGTCATCGACCTCGACAAGTCGCCGACCGAGAACGTCAAGGCAGTGGCCGCGGCGAAGGGCGTCGAGCCCAACGAGATCATCGTGTGCGTGCTGGATCGCCCGCGCCACGAGAAGATGATCGCCGAGCTGCGCTCGATCGGATGCGGCGTGGTGCTGATCGGCGATGGCGACGTCGCGGGCGTGATCGCGACGACCGATCCCGACACGACGATCGACATGTACATGGGGTCGGGCGGGGCGCCGGAAGGCGTGCTGGCCTGCGCGGCGCTGCGCTGCGTCGGTGGCCAGTTCAAGGGCCGGCTCTTGTTCCGCAACGAGGACGAGCGGGCCCGTGCGCGCAAATGGGGCATCACCGACCTCGACAAGCAATATGACCTGACCGAGCTGGCCAAGGGCGACTGCATCTTTGCCGCGACCGGCGTGACCGACGGGTCGCTGCTGGAAGGCGTGAAGCGCAAGGGCAAGATCATGACCACCGAGAGTGTCGTCATGCGCGCCTCGTCGGGCACGGTGCGCTGGGTACGCGGCGAGCACCGCCTGAACCGCTGATGCGGCGGGCGTGACCGGGCCGCGGTGAACCGGCCGCGCTGATGCTGGCGGGGACGTCGGCGGGCATGTCGGCGGGGATGCTGCCGGCCCTGGCGCTGCTGATCGGGGCGATCGCGCTGATCGCCCATGCGCTGCGCAGCCGGCGCAGCATCGCCGCGCGGATCGCCGACGCGGTGCGCGGCGCTTCCCCCTCGCGGCCGCGCGCCTCGCTTGGCTGGGCGGCGGGGATCGCCGGCATGTATGGCGCGACCTCGCTGGTGGCGCTGGCGCTGATCGGGCGGATCGAGGCGGTAGCGGTGCTGCCGCCCGAGCTGCACGGCGCCTTTGGCATCCTTCCCCTTGATGGCGTGGCACTGCGCGAGACGGCGCTGTCGATCGGTGGCGGCTTCCTGCTGGGCGCCGGGCTGGTCGCGGTGTCGCTGTGGCGGCGGTGGCGGGTGATAGGGCCGACCTACCGCTCGCCCGCGATCGCGCGATCACCCCGGGAGACGGGCGCGGCGCTGCTGCTGGCGGCAAGCGCTGGGGTGGCGGAGGAATTGTTCTTCCGCCTGACGGTGCCGCTGCTGGCGGCGATCGTGACGGGGAGCGCGGCGATCGGCTGCGTCCTGGGCTGGGCGCTGTTCACGCTGGCGCATCGCTACCAGGGGCGCGGCGGGATGATCGCGGTTGGCCTCGTCGGCGCGGGGCTGGGGTGGCTGTATCTGTCGACCGGGCTGTTATGGGCCGCGATGCTGCTGCACGCGGTGGTCGACGTGAATGCGCTGATCGTCCGGCCGTGGCTGGAGCGGCGCTTTGGCCGCGGCCGATGACGGCGGTGGCGGCAAGGCAATGATCGCCGCTGCATGACGGCGCTCTCCCTCCCGGCCGGATGGCGGGAAGGAGAGCGAAGCCGTGCGATTACTTGCTGCGTTCGACCTGTTCGAAGTCGAGTTCGACCGGGGTGGCGCGGCCGAAGATCGACACCGACACCTTGACCTTCGCCTTGTCGAAATCGAGCTCCTCGACGGTGCCGTTGAAGCTCGCGAACGGGCCGTCGAGCACCTTGACCGAATCGCCGATCTCGAAATCGACCTTGATCTTGGTCTTCGGCGCGGCGGCCGCCTCTTCCTTGCTGTTGAGCATGCGCGCGGCTTCCGCCTCGCTCACCGCCTGTGGCTTGCCGGACGAACCGAGGAAGCCGGTGACCTTGGGCGTGTTCTTGACGAGGTGATAGACCTGGTCGGTCATCTCGAGCTTGGCGAGCACGTAGCCCGGCATGAACTTGCGCTCGACCTGGACCTTCTTGCCGCGACGCGCCTCCTGCACCGTCTCGGTGGGCACTTCGATCCGCTCGACCAGCTGTTCGAGGCCCATGCGGCTGGCCTCGGCCATGATCGCGTCGCGAACCTTGCCCTCGAAGCCCGAATAAGCGTGGATAATGTACCAGCGTGGCATGTTGCGGGCGCGTCCTTTTTCTTACTTGGCCAGGCTGAGCAGGGCGTTGACGATCGCGTTGAAGACCGTGTCGACGCCAAGGAAGAAGAGCGCCAGGATGGTCGTCATGATCATCACCATGACGCCGGTCATGATCGTTTCGCGCCGGCTCGGCCACACGACCTTCCTGGTCTCGGCACGAACCTGGTTGATGAACTCGATCGGGGACGTCTTCGCCACGTGCGTTAGCCTTTTAATCGTTCGATACCGCGAGCGGGGCATGTGCCTTCTACCGCGTCCCCGGGGGGAAACGGTGGTAAAAGCCGTCCGCGCTGTCGGATGCGTCCAGCGAAATAGCGATGCGCGCCGTCAAGAGCAAGGGCGCACGGCATGCCGCGCAAAAGGGACGGGTCGTGAGGGGCGGCAGGGCGCGCGGGAGATCGTGGCGCCGGATATGTCCGTCGGATCGTGCGGCCTGGCCGCACCGGATGCTTGGCAGGGGAGCTCGGATTCGAACCGAGGGCCTTCGGTTTTGGAGACCGACGCTCTAACCAGCTGAGCTACACCCCTGCAGCGACACGGCCCTTAGCGGCCCTGGCGCAAAGGTTCAAGCGGCACGAAACGCGGGGCCCGTCCGGCCGGCCAGGGCGCGCGCCTCGCTCACCGGCAGCGGGCGGCCGAAGTAGAAACCCTGGATCTTGGAGACGCCGAGCGCGCGTACGAGCGTCAGTTCGTCGGAGGTTTCCACCCCCTCCGCCGTCGTCGCCATGCCGAGGCTGCCGGCGAGCGCTACGACCGCGCGGATAATCGCCAGCGCCTCCGGCACGCCCTTTGCCGCGGCGGTCACGAAGCTGCGGTCGATCTTGATCGAGGAAAAGCGCGTGCGCGACAGATAGCCTAGCGATGAATAGCCGGTGCCGAAATCGTCGAGGCTGAGCCGGACGCCCAATTCGAGGATGCGGTCCAGCACCTTCACCGCGCCGGTCCCCTCGCGCATGAACACGCTTTCGGTGACCTCCAGTTCCAGCCGGTGCGGCGCAAGCTTCGTGCTGGCGAGCGTGCGGGCGACGACCGCGACGAAATTGGGATTGTGCAGCTGTTCGGGCGAGACGTTGATCGCGACGCGCACGTCATCGGGCCAGCGGGTCGCCTCCTCGCAGGCGGTGCGCACGACCCATTCGCCGATCGGCCCGATCAGCCGGGTCTCCTCCGCCAGCGGGATGAATTTCGCCGGCGAGATCGTGCCGAATTCGGGATTGTGCCAGCGCAGCAGCGCCTCGAAGCCGGACAGACGCTCGCTCGTCGCATCGACGACGGGCTGGTAGTCGAGCTGCAGCTCGCCGCGGTCGAGCGCCTTGCGCAGCGCCATTTCGAGCACGCGCCGCTCCTCCGCATCGACATGAAGCTGCGGCTCATAGGCGTGGAAGACGCCGCCGCCGGCGTCCTTCGAGCGATAGAGCGCAAGATCGGCCGAGCGGATCAGCGTTTCCGCGGTGCGGCCGTCACGCGGCGAGGTGGCGACGCCGACCGAGGCGCCGATGTGGAGCGTGTGCTGATCGACCTCATAGGGTTGCGACAGCGTGTCGATGATCGTGCGGGCGAGCGATTCGACCCGCGCCGGATCGGTCGCATCGTTGACGACGACGGCGAATTCGTCGCCGCCGAGCCGGCCGATCAGCTCGTTTTCGGTGATGAGCTGGCCGAGCCGCTCGGCAACGCGGCCCAGCAGGCGATCGCCGATCGGATGGCCGAGCGTGTCGTTCACCGCCTTGAAGCGATCAAGGTCGATCATCATGAACGCGGCGCGGCTGCCCCAGCGTTCCGCCTCCGCCAGCGCGCGCGCCAGCGCCTCGTTGACGTAGAGCCGGTTGGGAAGGCCGGTGAGCGCGTCGAAGCGGGCCAGCCGGTTGATCTTGTCGGCCGACGTGCGCTGTTCGGTGACGTCCGAGCCGACGCCGCGGAAGCCGACGAAACGGCCGCTTTCGTCGTGGCGCGGGCTGGCGGTGATTTCCCACCAATGCTGCTTGCCGCCGACGATCACCGGCAGCACGAGGTCGCGGAACGGCTCGCGCCGTTTCAGCTTGTCGGCGAGCAGGCGGAGCCCGGGGCTGAAATCGCCGGTGTCCCAGCTGGGGCCGGCCAGCGCCTGGAGCAGCGACATGCCCTCCAGCTGATCGGGGGTGTAGCCGAGCGCACTGGCAACCCGAGTGCTGACGCGGCAGAGCCGGCGCTGCGCATCGGTTTCCCACAGCCAGTCGGCGCGCGAATCCTCGAACTCGCCGAGCAGCAGGCTGACGGTTTCATTGCTGTCGGAGAGGTTCAGCTCGATCGCGCGCAGCATGACATGGAACCGGGCGCGCGTGATGCAGGCGGCGACCAGCAGCGCGGCGAAGATCAAGGTCGCGAGCGCCGGGATGATCGCTTGCTGGAGCAGCAGCAGGAGGATCGCAGAGGCCGCGACGCCGCCGATGAAGCTGAGCGCGGCAAGAACCAGCGGCGCCATGGCGAAGGCAGCCGCGGTCATCAGCACCGACAGGATCATCCACAGGTCGAAGGTCGCCGCCGGGGCGGTGGCGGCGAAGACGAGCGGCGGGAAGCTCCAGATCGCGGCGAGCGCGAGCCCTTCGAGCGCGGTGTCCCGCATCTCCTGCAGCGAGGCCTGCCCCTCCGCCAGATGCCGTGTGTTGAGGCGGCGAAGGGTGATGAGGGTCGATACCGCGACCAGCCCGACGAACCAGGTCGCGAGCCACCAATGCGGTACGCGCCCGTTGAACAGAATCGAGACGGCAACCGCGCCCGACAGGTTGGCGGCGAGCAGGAACAGCGCGAGTCGGCGGCCGACAAACAGCTGAGTCGCGCGCAACCGCCCCCACAATTCCGGGTCGTCACCATTCCGGATACCCAGCAGCTGCCATAAAGGCACGGGGACCGGACCAGGGCTGAACGGCAGTTTCACGACACCCGGATGACACGATCAGGGTTTATTTATCGTTTCCATCGCCGTGATGCGCGCATCCTTTCCGCTGTGTACCGGGGAAATGGCGCAACAATCAGTGGGCGGGTGTTAGCGCGAAGCCGAGCCGGGGCAGGTGAACGACCACCGGTCCCGCGCGGTCGTCATCACGCGCGATCGACCAATGGTGCGGCGATGATCCGACGAGTCGGCCCGCGACCGGATCGCGGCCGTAATCGGTGGCGGCGACGGTGACGGTGCGGCCGGCGAGCGCCTGATCGGCGGGATCGACGCTGGCGGGGGCGGGCGTGGCGTCGCGCGCGGCCGCGATCGCATCCTCCCGCGTGGCCGCGCTGCGATCACCATGGCCGATCGCCACCACCCGGTCATACCAGGCGGCGAGGCCCGGCAGGTCGAGGAAGGCGTCCGCCGCCGGGGCGTGGAAGGAGCGCACGAACCACAGATTGTAGAAGGCGTTGGCATCGGCGAGGCCGGGTCGGTCGCCGGTGAGGAAGGCGCGGCCATCGGCGAGTTGATCGCTGACCAGCGCGGCGTGGCTGCGCAGCTGCGCGGCCATATAGGGGACGGCGGCGGCCATCGCCTGCGGGTTGAAGGGCGCGCCGCTCAATTTCTCGCGATCGGCGCGGAAGGCGGGATCGACCTTGTCACCCAGGCCGCCGAAGATGACGCCGACCGCCGCCTGGAAGAACGACCGGTCGGTCCATTGCGCCAACGCCTGATCGAGCCCGGTGCTGCCGGTGGGGAAGAGCGAGGGGCTCGGGAAGCGGCGTTCCAGCTCGCGCACGATCAGCACGCTGTCGCAATAGATGTCGGCGCCGATCTGCATCACCGGGATCCGGCGATAGGCGCCGGTGAGCGCCAGCAGATCGGGCTTGGGCATGATCACCGGCTGGTCGACCGCGGCCCAGGCGAGTTGCTTGATGCCGAGGCACACACGCACCTTTTCGGAAAAGGGCGAGCTGTCATACTGGTGCAGCAGGATGGTCATGGCGGTCCTCTTCCGGTTGCTGCTCGTCGGCGGCAGCATGAGCGGGAGGATTACCGTTGTGCACAATTAAGTCGATCGTTTTCTTTCCGGCGAGCGATCGAGGGGGTGAGGGGGAATGGTGATGCTGCTGATGATGCTGGCTGCTGCGAGTGCGCCGATGGCGACCGTCCGGGTGGCGTTCGATCGCGACGGCGTGACGACGGTCGACAGCCGCGGGTTGGCAGACGCGGCGAGCGGCCGGGCGGTGACGGGGGACGATCCGGTGCGGATCGCCTCCATCTCCAAGCTGGTGGTGGCGATCGGGGTGATGCGGCTGGTGGAGCAAGGGGTGCTCGACCTTGATGCCGATGTGTCCGAGCGGCTTGGCTGGCGGCTGCGCCACCCGCGCTATCCCGACGTGCCGATCACCTTGCGCCTGCTGCTCTCGCACCGTTCGGGCCTGACCGATCAGGGCGGCTATCTGATCGCGCTGGGCGAGGGCATTGAGGGCGCGGTGGCGGAGCCGAAGGCGTGGGATGACGCCAACCCGCCGGGGCGGTTCTTTCGCTACACCAACCTCAATTTCCCCGTGGTGGCGAGCGTAATGGAGCGGGCGAGGGGTGAGCGGTTCGACCGGCTGATGGAGCGGCTGGTGCTGGCGCCGCTGAAGCTCGACGCCTGTTTCAACTGGGCCGGGTGCAGCGCCGAGGCGAAGGCGCGCGCAGTGGTGCTGTACGATGAGGGCCAGCCGGTGCGCGACGAACAGGCGTTCGTTGCCGGCTGTCCGGTGACGCCCGCCAAGGACGGCAGCTGCGACCTCACGACCTGGCAGGCGGGGCGCAATGGCGCGCTGTTCTCGCCGCAGGGGGGGCTTCGCATCTCGATGCGCGGGCTGGCCAAGATCGGGCGGCTGCTGCTGAGCGACGGGGCGGTGGATGGCGTGCGATTGTTGTCGCCGGCGTCGATGCGGGTGCTGACGACGCCCGAATGGACGTTCGACGGCAGCAATGGCGTGCAGAATGAGGAGGCGGAGAGCGGGGTGCGCGCGGGCGGCTTCAACTGCCGCTATGGCCTGGCGGTCAGCTTTACCGCGACGCCGCTGCCGGCCTGCCGTGATGATCCGGTGGGCGACAAGCGGCCACGGATCGGCCATGCGGGCGAGGCCTATGGCCTGCGGTCGGGCCTGTGGGTCGATCGCGCGGCCGGCACCGGAATCGCCTATTTCGCGACCAATGTGACGCCTGAGCCGGGCGCGCGATCGGCGCTGACGCTGACCGAGGAGCGGCTGGCGCGGGGCGAGTGAGGGCCTAGAGCAAAGGCTTGTCGATGCGGCGCAACGCGCGGTCGAACAGCGAGATGGTGTGCGCGTGGAGCGCGTCGCCGATCGGCTTTGGCGTCAGGCCGGCACAGGCGCGGGCGTGGCTTCCCTCCAGAATCGCGCCGAGCTTGAACGGGGCGAGGACGGTGTACCAGCGTGCCTCCGCCGCAGTGCGGCCGGTAGCGGCGAGATAGCGGTCGGCGATCTCGGCCAGCGTGGGGAAGCCGTCCCACGGCGTGACCGACAGCCGCGGATTGGCCTCATCGGGGTCGCGCCACGTCGCCGTCAGCCAGCCGAGATCGAGCAACGGATCGCCGCGGCTGGCGAGTTCCCAGTCGACGATCGCGGCGAGCACGGGCGAATCCGGCCGGTACATGACGTTGGAGAGGTGATAATCGCCGTGGATCAGCCCGGGGCGCATTGTCGTCGGGCGGTTCGCCTCCAGCCAGGCGCAGATCGCATCGACATCGGGCAGCGCGTCGAGCCCGGTCCAGCCGTCGAACTTGGCATAGCCATCCAGTTGCGCGCGCCAGCGCGGCACCTGCCGTTCGAGCCAGCCGTCGAGCTTCCCCAGATCGTCCAGCCCCGCCTCATGCGGGTCGACCCGCGACAGCGCCACCGCGCCGTCGACGATCGCCTCGCCCATCTGCCGGCGCACATCGGCGCTTTCGGCGTGAAGCGGGGGCAGGCCGACGGTGGCGTTGAAGCCGTCGATCGGCTCCATCAGGTAGAAAGCGGTGCCCAGCACGGCCGGATCGCCTTCGCCGGCGATGAAGCCGGGGTGGGGCACGTCCGATCCGGCGAGCGCGGCGAGCACCTTCATCTCGCGGCGCATCACCTCATCACTTTCGGGACGCGGGCGGCGCGGCGGGCGGCGCAGGACATAGGTGCGGCCGGCGCGGTCGAAGCGCAGCAGGATGTTCTGCGTGCCGCCGCCCAGCGTCTGCGCCCCGGTGATCGGCCCGTCGCCGAGCCCCTGGCGATCCATCCAGCGCGCGAGCACGTCGAGATCGATGAGTTCCGCCCATGCCTCACGATCATGCGCCAATGCCGCCATCTCTCTCCCGCTCCGCCGTTGTCAGGTCGCCGCTTCTAAGTCGGTCGCCTTAGCATGGCGGCGGGGCCGGGATGCGTCAATCTAAGCCATGTGACTTGAACCGCGGGCGCGCATGGCCGATGGTCCCGCCGCATGAACATGGTGCGTCCCCCCTCCGCCGGCCGTGGCGGCTCCACCCGCAACGAGCTGAAGCGCGCCGCGCGCCGCTTGTTCGCCGAACGCGGCATCGCGGCGGTGGGCATGCGCGAGATCGTGGAAGCCGCGGGGCAGCGCAACGCGGCGGCGGTGCATTATTATTTCGGCAGCAAGGACGACCTGCTGCGCGAGCTGGTGGTCGAGGGCGCGGACCTGATCGACGCATCGCGCATGACCATGCTGGACGAGGCGGAGGCGAAGGGCGAGATGTCCTTGCGCGACGTGGTGCGTGCGCTGGTCGTGCCCAATGCCGAGCTGCAGGGCGAGACGGGGGAGGGCGAGACCTATTTCCGCTTCATGACCAGCATGCAGACCGAGCGTCGGCAGATGTTCGACGAATGGGCGGGCGGCGAACATTCCGAAGGCTATGTCCGCTGCCTGGCGCATTTCCACCGGCTGCTGGCGCATCTGCCGCATGCGCTGGTCAACCAGCGGCTGCTGTTCGCGGGCCTGTCGCTGCGCACCTTGCTGGCGGGGCGCGAGGCGGCGCGTGATGCGGGCGCCGGGCCTGACCATCCCTATTGGGGCGAGCCGGTCGCGCTGGAGGGGATGATCGATGCGGTGGAGGCGATCCTGATCGGGCCGCCCGCATCGGGGGATGTGTCGCGCCCCGCCGCTGCTAGCGTTTCCGCCACGCCAGCCTGATCAGCGGCGCGAGCGCGGCGGACGCGCCCGGGCGGACCAGCAGATAATCCCGGATGGTGGGGCCGGGCGCGGCGCCGATCGTCCGCTTGTAGCCGCTGTCGCCCGCGCCCCAATCGACCCGCGTGATGCCACGGTCGAGCGCGTCGACGAGGTTGCGGTAATAAAGCAGCTTGCCCGGCGAATGTTTGCCGAACGTCGGATCATAGCTGTTGGCGACGGCATATTTCAGGTCGCCGGCGTCCAGATCGAAGGAAAAGGCGGCGGGCCGGCCGTCAACCGTCAGCAGCGCGGCGCGGAACATGCCCGCCAGCACCGGATCGGTTGCGGCGGCACGCCAGAAGGCGCCGTGGCCCGCGCGGGTGAATTTCGCGTCGCGGCCGTCGGTGCGGGCGGCGATCCAGCTGGACCATTCGATCGCGGCGAGATCGTCGAAGGCGGCGGGCCAGTCCGCGCCGGTCAGGAACGACCAGCCGAGCGAGCCGTGTTCGGCGAGATGCTTTTCGTGGAAGCGGTTCTTGCGCAGCGTTGAATTGCGCGGCCAGACCCCCTCCGCCCGCGCGGCGGCCATGTCGAGCAGGAAGCTGGTGGCGATGGTGCGGTCGATCACGCGCCAGCCACTGGCGCGCGCCGCATCGATCAGCGGCGTGGCGGCGGGGTCGCCATCATAGACCGGCCCAATACGCAGCACGCGGACGGTGCGCGCGAGGGCGGACAGCAGCGTGTCGAAAGCGGCGGGCGGGGTGCCCTCAGCCACCGGAACGCTGCGGAACGGCCAGAAGCTGCCCGGCACGGCGGCAAGGCGCGCCAGCTTTGGGCCGACGGTGCGCAGCGGCAGCGCGATGACGGGCGTGTCGCCCGCCTCAACGATCATGGTCCGTACCGAGCCGCCATAGGTCTGCATCGCGGCGGCGAACCAGGCGCGGCGCAGAAAGCCATGGCTGGCAGGCGCGGCGGCGGCGACGTGATCGATTGCCGAGGGCAGGCCCTCTGCCAGACGGACATGCCACGGCCCCGGCGCACGGTTGATTCGGGCACGCGCGGCATGGCTGGTCATGCTTCGCTGCCTATCCTGATCCAGGTTACCACGCCATTGCTGCTTGTTGCGCCGCCCCGAACAGGCCAGACTCCATGACGATGCCCTATTCGCCCGAAGTCCTCACCATCGCGCAGACCATCCAATTGTCGGTGAGCCCGGTGTTCATGCTGGCCGGCATCGGCGCCTTGCTGAACGTGCTGGCGGGCCGACTGTCGCGGGTGGTGGATCGGTCGCGCAGCCTGCAGGCGCTGCATCCGCGCACGACCGGGCCGGAGCATGACCGCCATGTCATGGAATTGCGGCTGCTGGCGCGGCGGATGAACAACATCAACCATGCGCTGTTCCTGGCGGTATCCTCCGCGGTGATGACCTGCCTGGTCGTCGCGCTGCTGTTCGTCGCGGTGCTGGCGGGGCTTCACATCGGCCAGTATCTCGCGGTCTGTTTCATCCTGGCGATGGTCCTTCTGATCGCCAGCCTCGTTCTGTTCATGGTCGAAGTTCACATGTCCATCCGCGCGATCCGGGTGCCTGACGAATTGCTGCGCTGAGGAGCCACCGGGTTGAAGACGATTTTGAAGGCGGCGGGGACAGGGTTGCTGTTCCTGGTGATCGGCGGGCTGCTGGCGATCACGATCGTGCCGCGATTCCTGGACCGCATTTATTACGAGGGGCCGGCGGGCGACCATTTCGATGGCGCGCGATTCTTCAACCCCGATGGCGACGCCGATACGGTTCGCCCACCGACGGCGGGCAGCCGAGGCGGCTTTTTCTGGCGGTACCTGACGGGGGGCGACGGCCGGCCCGAATGGCCGGCGGCGGTGCCGGTGACCCAGACCCGGCCGCTGCCGCAGGTCGAGGGCGAGCGGATGCGCGCCACCTGGATCGGCCATGCCAGCGTGCTGGTGCAGACGCAGGGGCTGAACATCCTGACCGACCCGATCTGGTCGAATCGCGCCGGGCCGTTCGGCTTTGGCCCCGGCCGGGTCACCGCACCGGGCGTGCGGCTGGAGGACCTGCCGCGGATCGACCTCGTGCTGGTCAGCCACAATCATTACGACCATCTCGACAAGGCGACGCTGAAGCGGCTGTGGGAGCGTGACCGGCCGCTGATCGTCACCAGCCTCGGCAATGACAGCGTGATCGGGCAGGCCGGCGTGCCGGCAACCGCGCTCGACTGGGGGCAGTCGGTGACGGTGAAGCCGGGCGTCGCCGTGGCGGTGTCGCGCAACCACCATTGGGGCAGCCGCTGGTTCCGCGATCGCAACCGCGCGCTCTGGTCCGCCTTCACCGTGACGCTGCCCGGCGGCAATCTGTTCTTCGCCGGTGACACGGGGATGGGCGACGGCAACTGGCCGCGCGAGGCGGCGGCGCTTGGCCCGGTGCGGCTGGCACTGATCCCGGTCGGCGCATTCCGCTTCGTCCCCGGGCAGATGGGGACGGGCAGCCATATCGGCCCGGCCGATGCGGTGCGCGTGTTCAACCGGCTGGGCGCGTCACATGCCATCCCGCTCCATTGGGGCACGTTCCGCCTGAGCTATGAGGGGCGCGAGACGCCGGTGCGGATGCTGGAGGCGATCCTGCGGCAGACCGGCGGCGATCCGGCGCGTTTCGCCGCGGTGACCGTGGGCGCGCCGGTGGAGGTGCCGCCCTACACGACGCCGGTGCGCCAGCCCGACGAGGCGCTGATCGACGCGGCGCTCCGGTCGCCCGAGGTGATGGCGCTGCCGTGATGGTCGACAACCTGCCGATCCACGCCGTCCTCCCCGATCTGCTGGGGGCGCTGCGCACCCGCGCCAATGCGGTGCTGGTCGCGCCGCCGGGGGCGGGCAAGACCACCGCCGTCGCGCCCGCGCTGCTGGGAGAGGAATGGTGTACCGGCGAGGTGCTGCTGCTATCGCCGCGGCGGCTGGCGGCGCGCGCGGCGGCGGAGCGGATGGCGGCGCTGGCGGGCGAGCCGGTGGGGCAAACCTTCGGCTATGCGACTCGGCTCGACACCAAACGCTCGGCAAAGACGCGGGTGACGGTGGTGACGGAGGGGATCTTCACCGCGCGGATCCAGCGCGACCCCGAACTCGCGGGCGTATCCGCGGTGCTGTTCGACGAAGTGCATGAGCGCAGCCTGGATGGCGATTTCGGGCTGGCGCTGGCGCTCGACGCGCAGGCCGGGCTGCGCGAGGACATCCGGCTGGTGGCGATGTCGGCGACGCTCGACGGGGCGCGCTTTGCCACGTTGATGGGCGGCGCGCCGGTGATCGAGAGCGAGGGGCGAAGCTGGCCGCTGACGCTGCGCCACATCGGGCGCACGCATGACCGGATCGAGGATGCGGTGGCGGCGGCGGTGCGGCTGGCGCTTGGCGAGGCGGAGGGCGGCGTGCTCGCGTTCCTGCCGGGCGTCGCCGAGATCGAGCGGACGGCGGAGCGGCTGGAGGGGCTGCCGGGCGTGGCGCTGCATCGGTTGCACGGCAGCCTTGATCCGGGGGCGCAGCGCGCGGCGATCCGCGCCGAGCCAGACGGGCGGCGCAAGCTGGTGCTGGCGACGTCGATCGCGGAGACCAGCCTGACGCTTGATGGCATTCGCATCGTGGTCGATTCGGGGCTGGCGCGGCGGCCGCGCTATGACCGGGCGGCGGGGATGACCCGGCTGGTGACCGAGCGCGCGAGCCAGGCGTCGGCGACTCAGCGCGCCGGCCGTGCGGCGCGGCAGGGGCCGGGCGTCGCCTATCGCCTGTGGGAGGAAGCGGCGACCGCCGGCCTGCCGCGGTTCGACCCGCCCGAGATAGTGGAGGCGGACCTGTCGGCGCTGGTGCTGGCCAGCGCGATCTGGGGCGTGG
Organism: Sphingomonas olei; assembly: GCF_045369765.1. Taxonomy (NCBI): domain Bacteria; kingdom Pseudomonadati; phylum Pseudomonadota; class Alphaproteobacteria; order Sphingomonadales; family Sphingomonadaceae; genus Sphingomonas; species Sphingomonas olei. Next base: position 335,996 of record NZ_JBIQEU010000001.1, on the reverse strand, counting down.
CTGATCCGCGCGACTTTTCGTGGATCGACCCGCCACCCGAGGCAGCGGTCAGCGAGGCGCGGGCGCGGCTCGGCGCGCTGGATGCGATCGACGCGGACGGGCGGCCGACCGCGCATGGCCGCGCCATCGCCGCGCTGCCGATGCCGCCGCGGCTGGCACACATGCTGGTGCGCGCGGGCGAGATGGGGCTGGGCGGCGTGGCGGCGGAGGTCGCGGTGCTGCTTGGCGAGCGCGGGCTGGGGGGCAATGACCCGGACCTTGAGCTTCGGCTGCGGCGCTGGCGCGGCGATCGATCGCCCAAGGCGCAGGCGGCGCGCAAGCTGGCGGAGCGTTGGGCGCGGTCGATGCCGGCGGCCGTCAGCGCGCCGCCGGCGGGCGGGCATGATGTCGCGGTGGCGGTGGCGCTGGCCTTTCCCGATCGCGTGGCGCGGCGGCGCGATGCGAGCGGCGAACGCTGGGCCTCGGTCGGCGGGCGCGGGTTCAAGCTGGACCCGGCGTCGACGCTGGCGCGCGAGCAATGGCTGGCGGTGGCCGAAACGCAGGGCATGGCGGCCGGCGCGCGAATCCTGTCGGCGGCGGCGATCGACGAGGAAAGCGTGGCGGCCTTGTTCGGCGAGCGGATCGAAACGCGGCACATCGCCGAGTTCGATCCCGCGACGGGCGGCGTGCGGCCGCTGCGCGAGCGGCGGCTGGGTGCGATCCGGCTGAGCAGCGGGCCCGACAGCAGCGCCGCTCCGGCGGCGATCGAGGCGGCGCTGGTCGAGGGGGTGCGGGCGCATGGGCTGGCGTTGCTGCCGTGGCAGGCGGGGGCCGAGGCCTATCGCCAGCGGGCGATCTATGCCGGGCTGCCGTTCGACGACGAATCGCTGCTGGCGCGGCTGGACGAGTGGCTGCCGCCGCTGGTGGCGGGGCGCCGGCGACTGGACGCCATCCCGCCGGGCGCGCTTGGCGATGCGCTGCGCGGCCTGTTGAGCTGGGACGAGCAGCAGTGCGTCGAGCGCGTGGCGCCGTCGCATTTCACCAGCCCGGCCGGCAGCAGCCATGCGATCGATTATGGCGCGGAAGGGGGGCCAAGAGTGGAGCTGCGCGTGCAGGCGCTGTTCGGGCTGGCGGAGCATCCGACGGTCGGGACGGCGCGCGTGCCGCTGGTCCTGTCGCTGACGTCACCCGCCGGCCGCCCGATCCAGACGACGCGCGACTTGCCCGGTTTCTGGGCGGGAAGCTGGGCCGCGGTGGCCAAGGAAATGCGCGGTCGCTACCCGCGCCATCCCTGGCCCGATGACCCGGCCGCGGCGGCGGCGACGCTGCGGACGAAAAATGCCGATGCAAGAGCGCGCGGTTCGCGGTAAGGGCAGGGCCATGTCGACCGCCCGTATCTTTCAGCGCCCGAAGAACGCCATGCAATCGGGCAAGCACCGCACCGACCTGTGGCAGCTCGAGATCCCGTCCGACGATCCCAAGCGCCCCGATCCGCTGACCGGCTGGGCCGGGGGCGCGGACACGCGCGAGCAGGTGAACCTGTTCTTCCCGACGGTGGAGGCGGCGATCGCTATGCCGAGCGCGAAGGGCTGGCCTATACGGTCATCCCGGCGCCGAAGAAGACGCTGAAGCTGCAGAGCTACGCCGACAATTTCCGCTGATCCGCGGCGCCGCTGAGCTGAGCGGCGCGCGCCGACCGGCCCGTCAGGGGCGATCGGCGCAGCGCCGCCGGATCAATCCTCTTCCGGCTCCGGCCGCGGCGGGTGCAGCCGCACGCGATTGACGCGCCGTTCGTCGGCGTCGAGCACCTCGATCCGCCAGCCGCTGGGGTGGTCGATGCAATCGCCCGGCTCGGGCACATGGCCGGCCAGTGCGGCGGTGAGGCCGCCGATCGTGTCGACGTCATAACCGGCCTTGTCGAAGCGGGCATCGACCAGCTCGGCGATATCCTCCAGCTCCGCACGGGCGTCGGCATCCCACGCGCCGCCATCGGTCGGGACCAGCAGCGCGGCGGGTGCCTCGTCATGCTCGTCCTCGATCTCGCCGACGATCTCCTCGATCAGATCCTCGATCGTCACCAGCCCCTCGGTGCCGGAATATTCGTCTAGAACCACGGCGAGGTGGACGCGCGTCTGGCGCATGTCGGCGAGCAGATCGAGCGCGCCGCGGCTCATCGGGACGTAGAGCGGCTGGCGGATGAGGCCAGTGATGTCATCCGGCCGCGGGCCATCCCCGGCGAGGATCGCGAACACGTCCTTCACATGGACCATGCCGATGATCGTATCGAGCCGCTCGCGATAAACGGGCACGCGGCTGACGCCGGCATCGGCGAAAACGTGGACCAGCTCGTCGAACGGGGTGCGTTCCTCGATCGCGATGATGTCCGCGCGCGGCACGCCGACGTCGCCGGCATCGCGCTCGCTGAAATGCAGCAGGTTGCGCACCATCTGCCGTTCGAGCGGGGTCAGATCGCCCTTCGTTTCGGGACGATCCTCCTCCTCGTGGCGGTCGATCGCCGCCTCGAGCACTTCGCGGAGCGTGGCCTCTTCGGAATCACCAAAGATCAAGGTGCGCAGGCCGCGCCAGATACTGCCTTCGCCAGGCTCGCCGTTTCCGGCGCTACTTCGGTCCTCGGACACTTAGTCCTCTCGTATAATGTAGGGATCGGCGATGCCGAGCGAGGCGAGCGCATCACGCTCGATCGCTTCCATCGCGTCCCCTTCATCGTCGTTGATGTGATCATAGCCGAGCAGATGCAAGGTGCCATGCACGATCAGATGGGTCGCATGATCCGCGACGCTGATCCCCCGTTCGGCGGCTTCGGCGGTGCAGACGCCGTGCGCGAGCACGATGTCGCCCAACAGCACCTCGCCGTCGTCCGAATTCTGGCTGACGGTGTCGATGAGGTCGGGTTGCACCATCGGGAAGGACAGGACGTTGGTCGGCTTGTCCTTGCCGCGATATTGATGATTGAGCGCCTGCACCTCCACGTCGGAGGTCAGGCGGATGCTGACCTCCACCGTCGCGGGGGCGGCAAGCAGGGTGCCGTAGGGCGTCGCGCCGACGGCGGCACGCACCGCCGCCAGCGCCAGCGCTTCCCACCGATCCTGAGTCCAGGGGACTTCCTGCGAAAGGGCAATCTCGATCATCGAACCTGTCCGTAGAGCAAAGCGGCGCGTTTGATCAGGCCCAAAAATCCCAATGTGTCAGGCATCGGGCCCTTCATAGGCCTCGACGATGCGGCCGACGATCGGGTGACGCACCACGTCCGCCGCGCTGAACCGCGCCATCGCGATCCCCTCCACGCCCTCCAGCCGAATGGTCGCGTCGGCCAGCCCGCTCGCTGCGACGCCGCCGGGAAGGTCGGTCTGGTTGGGATCGCCGCAGATCACCATCCGGCTGTTCTGGCCGAAGCGGGTGAGGAACATCTTCATCTGCGCGGGCGTGGTGTTCTGCGCCTCGTCGAGGATCACGAAGGCATCGGCCAGCGTGCGGCCGCGCATGAAGGCGATCGGTGCGATCTCGATCTCGCCGCTCGCGATGCGCCGTTCGACCTGCTCGGCCGGCAGGCAATCGTAGAGCGCGTCGTAGAGCGGGCGCAGATAGGGGTCGACCTTTTCCTTCATGTCGCCGGGGAGGAAGCCGAGCCGCTCGCCCGCCTCCACCGCCGGGCGCGACAGGATCAGCCGCTGCACGCTGCCGGTGATGAGCTGCGCCACCGCCTGCGCCACGGCGAGATAGGTCTTGCCGGTGCCAGCGGGGCCGAGCGCAAAAATCATGTCGTTGTTGACCAGTTCGCGCATGTAATGCGCCTGCGCCGGGGTGCGCGGCACGATCGTCTTCTTGCGCGTGCGGATCATGATGGGCGGCGCGCCGCCGCCGGTGCCGCCGGCGCTGCCCCGGTCGGCGGCGAAGATGCCGTCGAGCGTCGGTTCGGCCGCCATCGCGATCGCCGCGTCGACGAGGCCGCCGTCGACCTCCTCGCCGCGCTGGATGCGATGGTAGAGATCGTTCAGCACGTCGCGGGCGAGCGCCACCTGTTCGGCCGACCCCTCCAGCCCGACGCGGTTGCCGCGCGCGGTGATGTACACGCCGAGCCGGTTTTCGAGCATCACGAGGTTGCGGTCATATTGACCGAACAGGGCGCTGAGCAGCTGGGGACGATCGAACGTCAGTTCGACGCGACTACGCTCGCCCGGCTGGGCGGCTACGGGCTTGCGGCTCATCGGGCTCCTTGGAAGCGGATCATGTCACTGCAATGTGGCAGCGCGGATCGGCGAGTGTAAGCCCCCCTGTTGCTGATTTCGCGCAACCCGCCAGCAAGTTGGCGCCCGAGGCGGCGATCAGGCGGCGCTGCGATCAGGCGGCGCGGTCGAGCCGGGGGACGGCGATCAGCGAATTGGGACCGGCCTGAGTCAGCGTGACGGAGACGAGATCGCCGATCGCATGATCGCCGGTCAGCAGCACCGACTGGAGCCAGGGCGACTTGCCGAGCATCTGGCCGGGGTACTTGCCCCGCCGTTCGATCAGCACGTCGCAGGTGCGCCCCACCGTGGCGGTGTTGAAGGCGTGCTGATCGCGGTTGAGCGCGGCCTGGAGCTGCTGGAGACGATCGGCCATCACATCATCGGGCACCTGGCCCGACAGATCGGCCGCTGGCGTGCCGGGGCGCGGGCTGTATTTGAAGCTGAACGCCTGGGCATAGCCGACCGCATCGACCAGGCTGAGCGTGTCGGCGAACTCGGCATCGGTCTCGCCGGGAAAGCCGACGATGAAGTCGCCCGACAGCGCGATATCGGGCCGCGCGGCGCGGATGCGGTCGAGCAGGCGAAGGTAAGAATCGCGCGTGTGGCTGCGGTTCATCGCCTTCAGCACGCGATCATTGCCCGCCTGCACCGGCAAATGGAGGAAGGGCATCAGGCTTTCGACGTCGCGATGCACGTCGATCAGCCCCTGCGCCATGTCGTTGGGGTGGCTGGTGGTGTAGCGGATCCGCGCAAGGCCGGGGATCCGGTCCAGCGTGCGGATCAGGTCATGCAGATCGCGGCCGTCGGCGTCGGTCCAGGCGTTGACGTTCTGCCCCAGCAGCGTGATTTCCCGCGCGCCGGCATCGACCAGCGCCTTTGCCTCGTCGACGATCGCCGCGAACGGGCGGCTGACCTCCGCCCCGCGAGTGTAGGGCACGACGCAATAGGTGCAGAATTTGTCGCACCCTTCCTGCACGGTCAGAAAGGCGGTGGGGCCGACCTTGCGCCGCGCGGGCAGCACGCCGAACTTCGATTCGACCGGCATGTCGGTATCGACGCTGGGGGTGCCGGCGGCGGCGTCGGCGACCAGGCGGGGCAGGTTGTGATAGGCCTGCGGGCCGACCACCACGTCCACCTTCGCGCGGCGCACGATCTCCTCACCCTCGGCCTGGGCGACGCAGCCGGCGACGGCGATCATCGGTGCCTCGGCGCCCTGCAGGCGGCGATCCTTGCGCAGGCGGCCGATGTCCGAAAACACCTTTTCCGTCGCCTTTTCACGGATGTGGCAGGTGTTGAGCACGACCAGATCGGCGTCGGCGGCATCGACCGCGGTCATGCCCTGGCCGGCCATCAGCTCGGCCATCCGCTCGCCATCATAGACGTTCATCTGGCAGCCGAAGGATTTGACGGCAAAGGTCTTGGGCGCGGGCTTCATGGCGCCGGGCCTATAGCGAAGCCGGGGCCTCCACGCCACCGGAGTCCAAATTGGCGGGCTCGACCGTGGGGGACTCCACCCTGGCGGCCTCCATGCCCCCAGCAGCCGCGATCCGCGCGCGCGCTTCGGCGGCGATCGCCTTTCGTCCGCCATGCGCCGCCGGGTCGAACGGGGCGCAGAAGGTCAGCGTCATGGTGAAGCTGCCGCGGCGGCGCAGGACGCGCAGCGCATGGGCGGTGCCGGGTTCATCGCCGACCCAGGCGAGTTCGCGGGTCGCCGCGCCATAATCGATCCGCACCGGCTGGACGAGGACGCCGGGCGGGGGCGGATCGAGCACGGCGAGCAAGGGCGCCTTGAACGGCAGCAGCTGCGTGCCGTCGCCGGTGGTCCCTTCGGGGAAGATGGTGATCGCCCACGCCTCTGCCAGCGCGGCGCGCAGGATGGCGATCTGCTCGGTCACGGCCATGCGATCCTCGCGCCGGACGAAGATCGTGCGGTTGAGCGTGCACAGCCAGCCGACCAGCGGGACGGCGCGCAGCTCCGCCTTGGCCACGAACGCGCTGCCGGTGCGGCCGGCAAGGATGGGAATGTCCATCCAGCTGAGGTGATTGGCGACGAAGACGACGTTGCGCCTGAGCGGCGTGCCGACCGTCCGGCGGCGTGCGCCGATGATCCAGCCCAGCGTGCCAAGGTACCAGCGCGGCCAGGGGGAGGGGAGGCGAAGCAATCGCCACAGCAGGTGGATCGGCAGCGCGATCAGCAGCGCTGCGACGATCCCTGCCAGCCGTGCCGCGACTCGGATCAAACGAGGTCGGGCTCGCCAGCGGCGCGGGCGCGCGCCTCGCGGGTACGTTCCGCCTCCGGCACCAGGCGGAAGGCCGCGATCGCAGCGGCGAGCGTGATCGGCACGGTGACGAGGAGCGAGAGCATGCCGATCGACAGGCTATCCGTCAGCGAGGAAATACGCCCGGCGAGATACGGACCCATGGCGAGGCCAAGCAGGGTGGTGCCGATGAAATAGGTCGCGGTCGCCGCGCCGCGCATCCGCGGCAGGACGAGATCCTGCGTCGTTGCGGCGGAATTGCCCAGGCCCCAGCTGGCGGTGAACTGGCCGAGGAACAGGCAGGCGTAGAGCACCATCGGCGTGTCGGTGGTGAAGGCGATGGCGAGGAAGGGCGCGGGCACCACCGCGCCCAGTGCGACCATGATGAGCCGCCCGCCGGGATGCTTGGCGCGCAGCTTGTCACCCAGGATGCCGCCGGCGGTGACGCCGAGGAAGCCCGACACGGCGCCAAGGCCGCCCAGGATCAGCCCCGCCTCTGCGGGCGAGATGCCGAGATCACGCATCGCATAAGGCGCTGCCCAGAAGCCGGCGGCGTAGCTGAGGAAGGCGTTCAGGCCATAAGCGACGACGGTGCACAGGAACGCCGGCGTGCCGATGATGAGCGCGAAGGCCGGCGGATCGCGGTGGCGCAGCGCCGTCGCCCAGGAGAAGACGGCGTAGCAGCCGATCCCCACCGCCAGCCATTGTGGCAGCGGCTCACCGATGCTGATGAGCGCTAGGATTGCCGCCGCGACGACCGCAAGGCCGATCAGGTTGGTGACGAGCGCACGCGTGCCCAGCCGCGCCGCGCCGATCAGGGTAAATGGGGGCAGGATCGACATGAGTTCGTTGAAGAATTCGCGGAACGGCGCGGGATGCGGCGGCTGCGCCAGCCCTTCAGACAGGCCGCGCACCGGTTCGCGCAGGGTCGCGATCCAGATGGCAAAGATGATGCCGGGCAGCCCGACAGCGAGGAAGGCGGCCTGCCACCCGGCGAGGCCGAACGGGCCGCCATCGGGATAAGCGGCGTTCCAGTTCTGCACGATCAGCCCGCCGATGAAGAGCGAGATGCCAGCGCCGACATAGATGCCCGCGGAATAGATCGACAGCGCGGTGCCGCGCAGCTTCTTGGGGAAATAATCGGAGATCAGCGAATAGGCCGACGGGCTGGCTGTGGCCTCGCCGATGCCAACGCCGATGCGCGCGACGGCGAGCTGCGTCCCGTTCTTCGACAGGCCCGACAGCGCCGTCATCGTCGACCAGAGTGCGAGGCCGACGCTGATCAGCCGGACGCGGTGCCAGCTGTCCGCCAGCCGCCCCAGCGGGATGCCGAACAGCGCGTAGAAGACGCCGAAGGCGGTGCCGTAGAGGAAGCCGAGATCCTCGTCGCGCAGGTTCAGGTCGCGCTTGATATCTTCCGCCAGGATCGAGATCACCTGCCGGTCGATGAAGTTCAGGATGTAGACAACGAACAGAATGGCCAGGACGTACCAGGCATAGCCAGTGGCGCGATATTCACCATCCGTCTCGGTTTGCATCCTGCCCCCGTGTGATGTTCTTGGATCGTTGCGAGAGGCCTAACAGACGTTCATTCGAGGGGCCAGCGCGCGATTGGCTCATAGGCGGCGCCGGCATGGCCGAGGTGGCTTTCGTACAGGATGAGGTGCGTGAGCGCGAAGGGTTGGCTGGACAGCGCCGCGTGCCGCGCGAGCCAGGCGGCGACCTCCGCCTCCGCGCCGGCGCCACGGCTGAGCCGGGCGAGCGTGATGTGTGGCAGAAACGCGCGATGTTCCGGCTCCAGCCCGACGCGGATCATCGCCTGGTCGACTTTGCGGTGGAGCGCGGCGAGCGCGTCGTGCGGCGTGACGCCGGCCCAGAGTGCGCCGGTCTGCCCGCGCTGATCGAACCGGCCGACTCCCGACAGGGCGACGGTGGGCGCGGGCGCGCTGAGCGAGGACAAGGCGAGCGCCACGTCCTCCGCCACCGGGCGGTCCACCGATCCGATGAAGCGCACGGTGAGGTGCAGTTGCTCGTCATCCTGCCAGCGCGCGGGCGCCACGCCGTCCATCACATCGGTCAGCGTGTCGCGGATGGCGGGGGGCGGGCGAAGCGCCACGAACAGGCGGTGCATGGATCGTTTCCCTGTAATCTGAAGGGCTCAGGCGTCGATGTGTCGACGGGCGGGGAGCAGAAGAATGTGACGAACTGTTGCTAGGGGCGGCCAAACTTGAACTTTGCGTCCCCGCACGCAATATTCCGTGGGTATCCGGCCCTTTTGCCGGACGAAGGAGCATATACGAAATGGCCAACTGGTCCGACCCCCGTCCGACCGCGAGCGCGTTCGGCGCGAGCGTACCGGGCACCCGTGGAACGACGTATGATGCGGGTCTCCGCAAGTACATGCTGTCGGTCTACAATTACATGGCTTCGGGCGTCCTGCTGACGGGCATCGTCGCGCTGCTGTTCGCCAGCGGCGGTCGCGAAAGCCTGGCGGCGCAGGTGTTCCTGACCCCGGGGCCGCTAAAATATATCATCATGTTCTCGCCGCTGGCGTTCGTGATGGTGCTGAGCTTTGGCATCAACCGCCTGTCGACCGGCACCGCACAGCTGCTGTTCTGGGCGTTCGCAGGCATCATGGGCCTGTCGATGTCGACTATCTTCCTCGTCTACACCGGCTCCTCGATCGCCACGACGTTCTTCGCGACCGCGGTCGCCTTCCTGTCGCTGAGCATCTACGGCTATACGACAAAGCGTAACCTGCAGGCGTTCGGCACGTTCCTGATCATGGGCGTCGTCGGCCTGATCGTCGCCTCGCTGCTGAACCTGTGGATGCAGAGCTCGGCGCTTCAGATGGGCATCAGCGCGATCGGCGTGCTGCTGTTCGCTGGCCTGACCGCCTATGACACGCAGCGCATCAAGGAGATGTACGCTCACGTCGCCGGCACCGACATGATGGGCAAGGCCGTGATCATGGGCGCGCTGTCGCTGTACCTCGACTTCATCAACATGTTCCAGTTCCTGCTCTCGTTCCTGGGCAACCGCGAATAAGCGAGCAGCATCCGGATCAACCGGGGCCCGGCGGGGAAACCTGCCGGGCCCTTTTCTTTTGTCCGCTTCCCGGCCGGCCCGACGGGACATGAGGGGGAATGGCCCGATGCGCCTGTCGATCGATGTCCACCTGGATTACGGATTTGCCGAGCCGGCCGACGTGCTGCTGCAGATCGAGGCGGCGGCGATGCCGGATCAGTGGATCGAGACGGAATCCCTGGTCATCCGGTCCGACCATCCGATCCGTGCGGTACCGGGCGAGGCGGGGATCGGCCAACGCTGCTGGGCACGGGGCGAGGGGCGGCTGGTGGCGGATTATCACGCCATCGTCGCAATCGACCGGCCGGGTATCGAATTGGCGGCGCTGCCGGAAACGATGGTTCGTGCGCTGCCGGCCGAAACGGTTCGCTACCTGCTGCCCAGCCGCTACGTCGAGTCCGACCGGTTCGAGCATTTCGTGCGGGGGCAATTCGCCGGCCTGCGCGGCGGCGCGCTGGCCGCCGCCCTGACCGACTGGGTGCGCGAGAATCTCACGTACAGCGGGGCGGTGAGCGACGGGCACAGCAGTGCGCTGACCACCTTTGCCGAGCGGCGCGGCGTGTGCCGCGATTATGCGCATCTGCTGGTGGCACTGGCGCGTGCAGCCGAGATCCCGGCGCGCTGCGTCGGCGCCTATGCGCCCGGCGTCGACCCGCCCGATTTTCATGCGGTCGCCGAACTGTGGCTCGACGGGGCGTGGCGGCTGGTCGACCCGACGGGCATGGCGAGTTGCGACGATCTGGCGCGTGTCGCCGTGGGGCTGGATGCGACCGAGATCGCCTTCATGACCATTTTTGGCGTGGCGACGCTGCAGCGGCAGACGGTCTGTGTGCGCCGGATCGACGATGTCGCCGGGCGATGATGCTGCGGGAACAGCCTAGACAAATTGTTCGTTGATGATGGGTAACGAAGGAGAGTTCGATGCCCACGCAGCAGCCACCGTCACAGGATGCCGGTCGCGACGAGTCGATTGCCGAGCGTTTGGACAAGGATCCCAAGAACAAGGACGCGCAGCTTGACGCGGGTCTCGATGAGTCGATGGACGCTTCCGACCCGCCCTCTTCGACGCAGCCGGGCAGCGGCGATCCCGCCAAGTCGTCGGGATATGATGAGGAAGCCGAGCGGCAGCGCGACGCCTGATTGTTGCGCCAAAGCCGCACTGATCGTCATTCCGTAACAAGAGTGACTCAGTTCGTCGCATCGCTTGTTGCAGTGCGTCATCGGCCATGATCGTATCGCTTCGTGGTTGCGCGGGGCGGATCCTCCCACCCCGCCGATCGCAACAACATGTGCGGGGTGGCTAGCGATGGGCGCGATGATGAGGCCGGCGGAAGGCGCAATGACGCTGGCGGAGATGAAGGAGTTTGCGGGCTTCGGCGCGTCGACCCAGCGCTACATCCGCCGCAGCCTCGACATCGGCCTTGATCGTGAGGATGCGCTGGCCCGCTGGTCGCGAGACGTGGTCGAGGCGGCGAGCATCCGGGCGCAGGCACGCTATTATCGCCGCCTGCCGGGAATTCGCGCGATGATCCCGCAGGACAGCGGCATCGATGCGATCGAGCCGTTTCTGGCGCCGCTGATCGCGGTCAGCGCCTTTGACCTGGGGCAGGGGCGGATCACCAGCTTTTCCGCCTATCGGTTCCTGTACGAGCGGCTGATCGGCGCGTCGGCGCGGCCATGGCTGCCAGGCGCCTTCTGTTCCGCCGCGGCCCTGCCGCACCTCCATCCTGCGCTGCGCCGTGACCTGCTGCAATCGATCAGCGAGGCGGCGGCCACGGCATCGGGCTGGTCGGCGCGGCCGCCGGCGTTCTTCCCCTATTGGGTGGAGAAGGTGGAGAGCCCCGCGATTCCGTATTGAGGCTTGCTGCGCCGGCGCGCGCCGGTGTCAGCGGCAGGAGCGCCAGCTCATCGATCCGCGGTTCGCCTGATCGAGGTGGAAGTGATCGCGGTGGGCGGCATTATAGTCAGGCGACAGGACGGTGGCGAAGAGCTTGCACGCGCCATCGCGCACGTCGCGCAGGAACGCGGCCTTGGCGCCGCCATCCTTCCAGTCGTCGAGCACGCTGATCCGACTGCCATCGGCGAGGCGGAAGCCGGCGATGTCGACCGCGTTGGCGGTGGCGTGCTGGCTGTAATCGCCGCTGCTGCGGCCGTAGAGGCGGCGGCAATTGTAGCTGCCGAGATGGTCGATCCGCGTCACGCGCATCCGCAGGTGCCGTTCGGCGGCGGGCTGCACCACCTCCCATTGCCATAGCGCCAGCGCGGCGGCGACCGGGCAGGAGATGCCCAGCCCGGCGGGTGTGAAGGGGGTGATGCGCGGCTCGTCCGCAGCGAAGCGAAGGGCATTGTCATAGCCGCAATTGTCGCCCTCGCGCAGCGGCGCCAGCACCGTATAGGTGACGCCCGCACGGTCGAGCAGCGATTGGCAGCGCGAAAAATCCTCCCCCAGCGCGACCAGCTTTCGCCCGGTGAACAGCCCGGGCGGCTGCGCCAGGTCGAGCGGCGCCCAGGGCGTATCCTGCGGATGCCGCTGCGCCCAGCCATAGGCCAGCAGCGCCAGCAGGCCGACGACGGCCAGCGCAACGATGACGCGCAGCGTGCGCCGCACGCGCCGCGCGGCACGATCCCGCTTGCGCATCAACCGCGCATCGCGCTCGCGATCACCTCGGACGTGATGGGGTAGCCGGCGTCATCGGGGATGCACAGATGCTCCTCCCCGTCGCGCGTTTCGGACCAGGGCGTGACCGTGCGGATCGGCGTGTCATTGGCGTGCGCGGCCGCATCGGCGAAGCTGGTGAATTGCGCCAGTCGTTCCAGGTTGCGGCGGGTGGGGAAGATCACCTCCAGCTTGCCCGCATCGGCATCGTCGAGCACCTGCTGCGCGGTTGCCCAGACCAGCCGGACGTTTTCGGTGTGGTCGACGGTCGCCCGCGGTGCATTCTCCGGCAGCTGCGCCAGATAGAAACGCGTGTCGAAGATGCGCATGTTGCGGTGCGCGGGGCGCCAGCGCGCCCAGGGCACCAGCTGATCGAGGTCGAGCGTCATGCCGGCAGCGGCGAGCGCCTCGGCAAAGGAATCGCCAGCGTGCAGCGCGGCGCGCATCCGCACCAGTTGCTCTGCGGTCGGCAGCGCGGACAGGCCGATCGGCAATCCGGCTTCCTCGATCGTTTCGCGAATGGCGGCGATCCGCGCCGCCGCTTCCTCGCCGCCGCCGTGAAGCGCCGCCATCGCATGGTCGCCCGGGTCGATCCGACCGCCGGGGAACACCATCGCGCCGCCGGCGAAGACCATCGCCTTCGCCCGTTCCACCATCAGCAATTCGGGCGGGCCGTCGACGGCATCGCGGAAGATGATCAGGGTTGCGGCGGGAATCGCTTCAGGCAGATCGTCACTCATACGACCGACTTAACGATGCTTGCGCCAGAAAGTCACGCGCGCGGGTGCCCGAATTGACTCTGACGGTGCTGCGATGATCGCGCGCGGGCGAGTGGGAGAGGGTGCCGACGGTCGGCGCGATGCCACGCAGCGGCATGATCGGGTGGTGGTGGAGCCGAGGGGAATCGAACCCCTGACCTCTGCAGTGCGATTGCAGCGCTCTCCCATCTGAGCTACGGCCCCGCCCGGTCCCGGCACAGCCGGGAGCGACGCCCTTAGCTCGCAATCCGGGGCGATGCAACGGCTTCTCGCCCCATCCTGAAACGTCGCCATCGGTGACCAGAGCCGCCTTCACGACGGGTACCTTGATGCGCCTGCGTAACGACAGGAACATATCCCGGTGTCGTTGCTTGGTTTTGTAGCGCGACCGGGCCGCAGAACCCCCGGCGCCGTCCGACAGGCAAGGAGTTTCTGGCATGGTTTACGATCGAAACGGGCGCGGTGATCCAGCCGGCCGTGAACAGGACTATGGCCGCGATTATGGCTCAGGCCGTGACTATACATATTCCAGCGCGCGCGACTACGCGGCCGCGGGGCGCCTTGGGCGCGGCGGCGGTGGCAGCACGCGCCGCGACCGCGACGATGACAGCCGCGACTATGTGCGCGATTTCGTGCCTTATGGTGAGCGCGACTATGGCCATGAGGGCTATGGCCAGCGCGACCGGCGCTACGCCAGCTACGACGATGACAACAGCACCCGCGACTGGGGCGATGGCCGCCGCATGAGCCGCGACGGCGACTATTATGGTGCTGGCGAGCGATATGGCCGGTCGACGTACGGTCAGTCGCGCGACAGCCGCTGGGATCGTGGGCAGCAGGGCTATGGCGCCGGCTCAGGCTATGGATCGTGGCAGGGCCGCGACGACTATCGTGGCGGCGGACAGGGACGCGGTTGGGGCCGCGACCATGACGAGCATCGCCGGCACGAGCATCAGGGCCGCGGGCGGCATCGTCACGGCGGCGGCTACGCCGGGATGCCGCAGGGCTATGATTATGACGAGCGCGGCTTCTTCGCCCGCGCCGGGGACGAGGTGCGTTCCTGGTTCGGCGACGAGGAGGCGGAGCGCCGTCGCGAAGAAGACATGCGCCTCGACGAGCGGGACTATGGTGATCGCTACGGCAACCACCGCGACAGCGATTATGGCTCGTGGCGCCGCTCGCAGATCGCGTCGCTCGACCGCGATTATGACGAATATCGCCGCGAGAACCGGAGCAAGTTCGAGAATGAATTCTCCAGCTGGCGCACCAACCGCCAGACGCAGCGCGATTCGCTGAACAAGGTGACCGAGCATATGGAGGTCGTCGGCATGGACGGCAGCCATGTCGGCACGGTCGACAAGGTGCGCGGTGACCGCATCCTGCTGACCAAGAACGACGCCGATGCCGAAGGGCGCCACCATTCGATCCCGTCGAGCTGGCTGGCGACCGTCGATACCAAGGTCACGCTGACCAAGACCGCCGACGAAGCCAAGAAGCACTGGCGTGACGAGGAAAACAGCTCGGCGCTGTTCGGCTATGGCGATCGCACCGGCGACCAGAACCGCGACAAGACGCGGACCGATGGCAAGGACGAGGGACGCACGTCGCTCGATCGGAGCTTTTCGGGCACGTATTGATTGAGCTAGCTGCCGGCCGTTCCCCCTCTGCGGTCGGCACTAGGGAGCCCGGGCATCGTGCCCGGGCTCTTTGCGTCTGGGCGCCGTGCCGCGTGGGCTTTTTGCCTGGAAGCCGGGGCTCATGCATAACCCGGGCGCAAGAACCGAAACTGGGAGATGATGATGCCACGCGCCTGGACCTTGCGAGCGCGCCCGTCGGGCATGCCGCAACACAGCGACTTTGAACTGATCGAACAGCCCTCCGCCCCGCTGGGCGAGAATGAAGTGCGGATCGCCAACCGCTGGCTGTCGGTCGATCCCTATATGCGCGGCCGGATGAACGACGTGAAAAGCTACGTCCCGCCGTTTGCCTTGGGTGAGCCCATGCAGGGCGGGGCGATCGGCGAGGTGGTGGAGAGCCGCGCCGCCGACCTTCCCGTCGGCACCAAGGTGCAGCACATGCTGGGCTGGCGCGAGGAAGCCGTGCTGCCGGCTGCGCAGGTGCAGAAGCTGCCGCCGATCGACGTGCCGGAGGAAGCGTTCCTGGGGCAGCTCGGCATGCCGGGCATGACCGCCTATTTCGGCCTGCTCGATGTCGCGCAGGCAAAGGAAGGCGAGGTCGTGTTCGTTTCCGCCGCCGCCGGCGCGGTGGGATCGACGGTGGTGCAGATCGCCAAGGCCAAGGGGATGACCGTCATCGGTTCGGCCGGCGGCGCGGCCAAGGCGGAATGGGTGAAGTCGCTCGGCGCCGACAAGGTGATCGATTACAAGGCGGGCAATGTCGTGCAGGCCCTGGCCGATGCGGCACCCGAGGGAATCGACGTCTATTTCGACAATGTCGGCGGCGATCATCTGGACGCGGCGCTGCTGGCGGCGCGGCTCCGCGCGCGTTTCGCGATCTGCGGGATGATCGACATCTACAATGACGGCAAACCGCAGTCGCTGAAGTATCTGGCGAAGGTGATCGGCGCGCGGATCACCATCAAGGGCTTCCTTGTCGGCGACCATCTGGCGCGGGTGGCGGATTTCTATGCCGACATGGGCCGCTGGCAGGCGGAAGGGCGCTTGCGCCGCGAAGAGACGGTGTTCGACGGGATCGAGGCGACGCCGGACGCCTTCCTCGGCCTGTTCACCGGCGGTAATACCGGCAAGATGCTGGTGAAGCTCTGATCTAGCGCGCTGCGCCGCTGGCCTGATCGGTTGGCGGCGCGGGTATCACAGGCGGCGGCGTCCGGGTCGGACGGCCGCCGCTTTTTCATGCGGTCGCGTCAGATCGCGCCGCTGAACGTGTCGCACACGGCGGGGTCGCCGCTCTGCAGGCCGCGCTGCAGCCATGTCTGGCGCTGCGCGGAGGTGCCGTGGGTGAAGCTTTCGGGCGCGACGCGGCCCGTCGCCTCGCGCTGCAGCGTGTCGTCGCCGATCGCCTCCGCGGCGCGCATCCCTTCTGCCACGTCGCCCGGATCCATGCGGTTGCGGTTCTGCGCCGCCCAGACACCGGCGTAGCAATCGGCCTGCAATTCCAGCCGGACCGACAGCGCATTGCCCTCCGCCTCGCTGGCGCGCGCCTGCAGGCGGCGGACCTGGTCGGAGGTGCCGGTCAGCGTCTGGATATGATGGCCGAATTCGTGCGCCATGACGTAATATTGCGCGAAATCGCCGGCCGCGCGGAACCGCTGCTCCAGCTCGTTGAAGAAGCCGGTGTCGATATAGATGCCCTGGTCCGACGGACAGTAGAACGGGCCCATGGCGGACATTGCCGCGCCGCAGCCCGACTGGCCACGGCCGCTGTAGAATACCAGCTTGGGTGCCTGGAACGGAGCGCCGGACTGCGCGAACAATTGCTCCCAGGTGTTTTCGGCCGAGGAGAAGGCGTTGCAGGTCGCGCGCGTTACCGCATCGACCGAGCAGGCCGCCGCCGCCCCGCCGCCGGCGCCAGCGGGCGCATTGCCGCGCGACACCTGGGTGTGCGGCGCGCTGCCGGTGCCGCCACCGCTCAGCAGCCCGCCAAGATTGCCGAGCCCGCCGAACACCGCAAAGACGATCAGCAGGACGACGATGCCGCCACAGCCGAACCGGCTGCCGACCAGCGGCAGCAGGCCGAGCAGCAAGCCACCCCCGCCGCCGCCACCGAAGCTCTGGCCCCGCTGATCCTCGACGTTGATGTCCCTGTCGAAATCGTCGAGCCGCATCGCGGTGCCCCCTGGTTGGTGTCTTTGATGATCTTGCTACCGGTGCGGCATGAATGCGCGAGGGGGATCGGCGGTTGCAAGCCGCCCGCTTGATGCCCGACGCCGCGCGGCGCATGGCGATGGTCCCGGCCATGCACAGGAGGTGCCCCATGTTGCTCAAGGGAAAGACGGCGCTGATCACCGGATCAACCTCCGGCATCGGGCTTGCCTATGCGCGGGCGTTCGCCGCCGAGGGCGCGGCGGTCATGCTGAACGGTTTTGGCGCGCCGGATGCGATTGCCGACATATGCCGCACGCTCAGCGGCTTGAGCGGGGCGGAGGCGCTACACGATGGCGCCGACATGACCGATCCTGCCGCGATCGCCGCGATGGTCGCGCGCTGCCATGCCGACCTCGGCGGACCCGACGTGGTCGTCAACAACGCCGGGGTCCAGCATGTTGCGCCGATCGTCGATTTCCCGGTCGACCGCTGGGACGCGATCCTCGCGATCAACCTGTCGAGCGCCTTTCATGTCATGCGCGCGAGCGTGCCGCTGATGCGGGCGGCGGGATGGGGGCGGATCATCTCCACCGCATCGGCGCACAGCCTGGTCGCGAGCCCGAACAAGGCGGCCTATGTTGCCGCGAAACATGGCCTTGTCGGGCTGACCAAGACGGTGGCGCTGGAAACCGCGACCGACGGCATCACCGTCAATTGCATCTCGCCCGGCTATGTCTGGACGCCGCTGGTGGAAAACCAGATCCCCGACACGATGGCGGCGCGCGGCCTGACGCGCGAGCAGGTGATCAATGACGTGCTGCTGGCCGCCCAGCCGACCAAGGCGTTCGTCACGCCTGAACAGGTGGCGGCAATGGCGGTGTTCCTGTGCCGCGAGGAGGCCGCGTCGATCACCGGCACCAACCTGTCGATGGACGGTGGCTGGACCGCGGCGTGATCAGGGACTAGCCCCTTGGCCGAACAGGGAAAGGTCTCAGCGATGAAGCGGGCGGTGGTCGCGCTGATGACGGCGGCGACGCTGGCAGGGTGCGGCGGACGGCAGGAGCCGGAGACGGTAGCGGGCGCGCGTGCCCCGGTCGCGGACTGGCGCCGGGTGGCGACATTGTCCGATCGCGACCGCCTGCGCACGTGGCGCACCGTCTGGCTCGACGCGCTGGGCCGCGCACGGGCGAGCGGCGCCACGCGCGAGATCGACGCGCAGGGCGCCTTGTTCAATCCCGACCATGGACTTCCCGACCCTATTCCCCCCGCGGGCGATTACCGCTGCCGCGTCTTCAAGCTGGGCGCAAAGGCCAAGGGCGGGCGCGATTATGTCGCCTATCCCGCCTATACCTGCCGGGTCAGCGGGGAGGGGCCGGTGCGGATGTTCGAAAAGGCCGCCGGGTCACAGCGCCCGGCCGGGCGGATCTTCCCGCTGCGCGCCGCGCGGGCAGTGTTCCTGGGTACGCTGGCGATCGGCGACGAGGCGCGCTGGCTGCCCTACGGACGCGACAGCGCGCGCGACATGGGGGGCTTCGTCGACCGGATCGGTGACGATCGCTGGCGTATCGCGCTGCCGCAGCCGGCGTTCGATTCGACGCTCGATATTATCGAACTCGTCCCCGCGCGCTGAGCGGGGCGCGGATCAGCCGACCGGAACCGGTGCTGGTGGCGGGGCGCTGACCTCAATTGCCGCCGCGGGCGCTGCAACCGCGGCATTCGTGCCGGCGGCAGGTGCGGGTGATTGCGCGTCGAGCGATGCCAGATATTCCTTTCCATGGCGGTCGATCAGCGTGACCTGCGCCGCATTCGCCTTCGCCACCGCCTTCAGGAACGAGCGAGGCTTCTTCATCAGGTCCGGGAAATCGAGCGTGACGAGACCCGCCCGGCGCGCTGCTTCCTGCGCGAAATGCACGCAGTTGCGGGTGTTCATCCGGTAGGTGCCGTCGCCTTTCTTGTCGTCCCACTCATCGACCAGCCGCAGAATGGAGGCATATTGTGCGTCGGTGAGGACGAGCGAGAATTGCGCGTCGCTCCCCTCCATGTAGCTGCGCTTGGCGACATCGATCCGCCCGCCCACTGGGCCGAAGAGGATGGCGGGGGTCACCGCCTTGGGCGTGAAGCCGTAATTGAGGTCGACCGGCTCGCCACCCGCCTCTGGCGTGCCCCGCAGGGTGAAGAAGGCGTGGGGGAAATGATTGCCGAACTCATGGCTCCAGAAGGTGATGACCACCTGGGCGTGGGCCGGCAGTGCTGCGAGCGAGAGCAGCAGGGCGAGGGCGGCGGCAGCGACGCGCTTCATGACGCCGAGTGTGTCATTCCACGGGGGCAGGCTCAAGCCGGAAGCGTGCCGGTCACCGCTTCATCGCCGTAACCTGCCGCAAGGCCGGACGCGGAAATGCCCGCCGATGACGCGCACCGACGGGCATCCTTCCTCCCCAGGAACTTGGTGGCCGGGTGGCGCCGCGGCGAAGCCGCGTCGTCGAACGGCGCCTGGGCGGCGCCGCCGGCCGGGCTTGCGCGAGGTGAGGGCAGCAAGGCTGCCCTTGCCCGCGCTACGCCGCGAACTGGTTCATCGTGTTGTGGACGCCGCCGGCCTTCAGCGCGGCCTCGCCGGCGAAATATTCCTTGTGATCGTCGCCGATGTCGCTGCCCGACATGTTCTGGTGCTTCACGCAGGCGATCCCTTCGCGGATTTCCTTGCGCTGCACGCCCTTGACGTAGCCGAGCATCCCCGCCTCGCCGAAATACTCCTTGGCGAGATTGTCGGTCGACAGTGCCGCTGTGTGATAGGTCGGCAGGGTGATGAGGTGGTGGAAGATGCCGGCCCGCGCCGCCGCATCCTTCTGGAAGGTGCGGATCCGCTCGTCGGCCTCTGCCGCCAGATCGCTGTCGTCATAATCGACGCTCATCAGCTTCGCCCGGTCATAGGCGGAGACATCCTTGCCGGCCTCGACCCAGGCGTCGAACACCTGCTGGCGGAAGTTCAGCGTCCAGTTGAAGCTGGGGCTGTTGTTATAGACCAGCTTCGCATTGGGAACGACTTCGCGGATGCGATCGACCATCGACGCGATCTGCTCGATGTGCGGCTTCTCCGTCTCGATCCACAAGAGGTCGGCGCCATTCTGCAGCGACGTGATGCAATCCAGCACGCAGCGGTCGGCACCGGTCCCTTCGCGGAACTGGAACAGGTTCGACGGCAGGCGCTTCGGGCGCATCAGCTTGCCGTCACGCTCGATCACGACATCGCCGCGCAGGGTCGACAGGTCGGTGACTTCCTCGCAATCGAGGAAGGCATTGTACTGGTCGCCAATGTCGCCCTTCTCCTTGGAGAAAGCGATTTGCTTGGTGAGGCCGGCGCCGAGCGAGTCGGTGCGGGTCACGATGATGCCGTCATCGACGCCAAGCTCGAGGAAGGCGTAGCGGCAGGCGCGGACCTTCGCGAGGAAGTCCTCGTGCGGCACGGTGACCTTGCCGTCCTGGTGGCCGCACTGCTTTTCGTCCGAGACCTGGTTCTCGATCTGCAGCGCGCAGGCGCCCGCCTCGATCATCTTCTTGGCCAGCAGATACGTCGCCTCGGCATTGCCGAAGCCGGCGTCGATGTCGGCGATGATCGGCACGACGTGCGTCTCGTAATTGTCGATCGCCTGCGTCAGCCGCTGCGCCTCAATCTCGTTGCCCGTCTCGCGTGCCTTGTCGAGATCGCGGAACATCATGCCCAGTTCGCGGGCATCGGCCTGCTTCAGGAAGGTGTAGAGTTCCTCGATCAGCGCGGGAACGCTGGTCTTTTCGTGCATCGACTGGTCAGGCAGTGGGCCGAACTCGCTGCGCAGCGCGGCGACCATCCAGCCGGAGAGGTACAGATACCGCCCCTTGGTGGTGCCGAAATGCTTCTTGATCGAGATGAGCTTCTGCTGCCCGATGAAGCCGTGCCAGCAGCCCAGCGACTGGGTGTAATTGGCCGGATCGGCGTCATAGGCGGCCATGTCGCGGCGCATGATGCCGGCGGTGTAGCGCGCAATGTCGAGGCCGGTGCGGAACCGGTTCTGCAGCCGCATCCGCGCCACGGATTCAGCGTCGATCCCGTCCCACGTGCCATTATAGCTGGCAACGAGCTGTCCGATCTGACTGGTCTGTTCCTGGTAGGTCATCATTGTTCCTGTCGCGGATGGTGGCACGCGGGACCGGTCCCGCACGATTGGATCAGGCGGGTTCGCGGTCAGCCGAGGCGGCCGAGGCGATGGTACAGGTTGGAGAATTTGGCCGAGCGGGGTTCGTCGGCGATCTTCTTGATATACTCGCCGATCGCTTCCTTCATGAGGCCGAAGTCCTCGGTCGAGAAAACGGCGCGGCTGCGCTGCGGGGTAGCGTCCATGGTCGTTCCTCCTGTGTGAATGCTTACAACTGCGATCATAAGAACAGCATGGAGCGGATATTCACAACGCGGCGCTCTGATGATTCGGTGTCATCGGGTCGGACAAGCGGCAGACATCATCTGTATTGCTGTAAAGAATTGACAGAATAACTCGGCTCGGTCAGCGTGGCGGGATGGCTGAGCGAAAGTTGATGGCGGGGCATGTGGTGCGGCGGCTGCGGCGGCAGCAGGCGCTGAGTCAGGCGGCGATGGCCGAGATGCTGGCGATCAGCCCCAGCTACCTCAATCTGGTCGAGCGCAACCAGCGCCCGGTATCAGCGACCCTGCTGGTGAAACTGGCGGAGACGTTCGATTTCGATCCGCGCGCATTGACCGCGGCCGAGCCGGGCGGTGGGCGGGACGCAATGCGGCGGCGGCTCGCCGACCCGATGTTCGCCGACCTTGAGATCGATCGCAACGAGCTGGAGGAATGGCTCGCCGCGGCGCCGGGCGGGGCGGAGGCATTCGCGCGCGCCTTCGACCGCGCGGGGCAGGGGGCAGCAACGGCGGCGCCCAGCGATGATCCGGTGGCGCTGGTACGGCGGGAGATCGGCCGGTGGCGCAACCATTTCCCCGATCTGGACGCAGCGGCGGAGGCGCTGGCCGACGAGCTGCGGCTCGGCGCGGGCGACCTGTATGGCGCGATCGCCGAGCGGCTGCGGGTGAAGCACAGCCTCGCCATCCGCATCCTGCCGGTCGATGTGATGCCCGATGTGCTGCGGCGGCTGGACCTTCATGCGCGCCAGCTTCAGCTGTCCGAATTGCTCGATCCGGCGAGCCGCACCTTTGCCGCGGCGTTCCAGCTGGCGCTGATCGAATCTCGGGCTGAAATCGACGCGCTGGTGACCGGCGCCGGCTTCGGCCAGATCGCCGCCGATCGCCTGTTCCGCCGCCATCTCGCCAGCTATTTCGCCGCAGCGGTGATGATGCCCTATGCCCGCTTCCTGCGCGCCTGCGAGGCGACTGGATACGATATCGAGCTGCTGCAGCGCCGCTTTGGTGCCGGGTTCGAGCATGTCGCACACCGGTTGACGACGCTTCAGCGGGTCGGCGCGCGGGGGCTGCCCTTCTTCATGATCCGCGTCGACCGGGCGGGGCAGTCATCGAAACGCTATGCCGGGGCGAGCGGCGCGGCGCTGGTCGAGGCGGAGGGGCGCTGCCCCTTGTGGCATTTGCACCATGCGTTCGATCGGCCGGGGCACCTCGCGGTTCAGTTGGTCGAACTGGAGGATGGCGAGCGCTGGCTTACGATGGCGCGCACGGTGACGCCGCAGGGGCAGCGATACGGACTGGTTTCGGCCGAATTTGCGGTCGGCATCGGTGTGGCGGCGGAACATGCCGGGACGCTGGCGGTCGCTCGCGGCTTCGACCTTGCCGGCGTGGCGATGCCGATCGGGCTGGGGTGCCGCCAGTGTTTCCGCCAGGAATGTCCGCAGCGTGCCGCCGCGCCGGCGGGCCGCGCGCTGACGATCAACGAGCGGGAGCGGCGGATCACCGCGCTGACCTTTGCCGGGGATTGATCGGCGACGCCGCGGCTCAGGCGGCCTTTACCGCCTGTCCGATCTCCAGCGCCTCACCGCGGGTGATGATGACCTTGTCGCCCAGCTTCGCCGTCTCGAACAGTTTCTTGGCGAAGGGTTTGGGCACGCCGATGCAACCGTGCGTCATATAACCGTCAGCCACCTCGCTGGCGTGCACCGCGATCCCATCGTTGGTCAGGCGAAGCATGTACGGCATCGGCGCGTGATAGATGTTGGAAACGTGATCCTTGCTCTTCTGCGTGATCGGATAGACGCCGAGCGGGGTCGGCTTCGAATCGGCGCCGAACAGGATTGCCGCCGCGCCAATCTCATGCCCGTCGCGAAAGACGCTGAGCACCTGCGCGGCAAGATCGACGGTGATGATGAGCGTGCCGGTCGCCGGGGCGGCGCTTTCGTCCCAATGATGGTCGCCCATCTTCATCGGCCCTTCGATCGGCAGGATCGACTTGATCGTATAGGCCGCGTCCTGCGCCGCGGCGGGCGGCTTGGACACAGGCGTCGTTTCGGCAACGGCGGGCCGGGCAGGGGGAATGATCTGGCTGGCGAGCACGCGTGGCGGCGGCGGACGGGTGGCGGCAAAGGCCACCGAGCCGGCAGCGATCGCTAGGGCGAGCAGCACGAGTCGGAGTGGCGAAAGCATGGTCATCCGATAGCATGAAGGCATTGCGGCGCACTGACGCGATCTGGTTAACGCCGCTTTGCCTCCCTCTTGCCCCCGAGGTCGCGCCTCAGGCGCCGGCGTTGTTCAGCCGATCGAGTTGGTCCGCCGACAGCTTGAGCGTCATCGCCCGCAGCAGATCCTCAACCTGGGCGACGCTGGTCGCGCTGGCGATTGGCGCGGTGACGCCCTCCTGCGCGATCAGCCAGGCGAGCGAGATCTGCGCCAGCGTTGCGCCGGTTTCCGCGGCGACACTGTCGAGCGCGTCGAGCACGGCCTTGCCCTTGCCCTCCAGCAGATCGCCCATCCGGCCGCCACGCACACTCTTCGACAGGTCGTCGCGGGTGCGGTACTTGCCGGTGAGGAAGCCGGAGGCGAGGCCGTAATAAGGCACCACGCCGACATTCTGCTCGACGCAATAATCCTGAAGCTCGCCCTCGAACTTGGTTCGGCTGACGAGATTATATTCGGGCTGAAGCACGTCGTAGCGCGGCAGTCCCGCGGCACGCGCGGCCTCATTGGCGGATTTCAGCCGCATCGCGCTGAAGTTCGACGCGCCGAGCACGCGGACCTTGCCGGCCTTCACCAAGGCGGCGAACGCCTCCAGCGCCGCCTCCTGCGGCGTGTCCTCGTCATCCTGATGCGCGAAATACAGGTCGATCCGATCGGTACCGAGCCGCTTCAGCGATGCCTCGCACGCCGCCGCGATCCGTGCCGGCGCCAGCTTCTCGCCGCCGTCGCCCGGCAACATGCCGACCTTGGTCGAGATCAACACCGCGTCCCGCTTGCCCGAGGCCTTCAACCATTCGCCGATCATCGTCTCGGATTCGCCGCCTTTGTGGCCGGGGACCCAGGCGGAATAGACGTCGGCGGTATCGATCATCGTGCCGCCGCCAGCGACAAAGGCGTCCAGCACGGCGAAGCTCGCGTCACGATCGGCCGTCCAGCCGAATACGTTGCCGCCCAGCACCAGCGGCGCGATCTGCAGGTCGGAGGAGCCGAGGCGTGTCTTCACTGAACATTCCCGTCGGTAGGGGCGACCTCATCGAGCCGGATGCTGTTCGCCTCCAGCATGGCCGCCGCCTCGTTCAACTGTTGCTCCTCCTCGGCCGTGACCGCGCCCGGCGGGGGCGGGTCACCCGAGCAGGCGGCAAGCGCCGCCAGCGCGGGGAGCAGCAACAAGGGGAGCGCGAACCGCGCCCCCCTCATGTCTCCTCGCATCAACGCTTGATCGCGTTGCCGGCGTCGGTCAGCGCGTCACCGGTCGCCTCACGGGCGTCTTCGGTGGCGTTGTCAATCGCGCGGCCGGCGCGATCGGCGTCACGCTCTGCCTTCGCACCGGCACGGTCGGCACCGCGCTCGATATCGTCGCCGGCGTTCTCGATCGCACGCTCGGCCGAGCCAAGCGCCTCGTCCGTTGCCCGGTCGACGTCGTTCACCGCATTGCTGGTGGTGGCGCTGACATCGGCGCCGATCGCATTGGCGGCCTCGGCGCTTTCATTCTGCGCCTGCGGGCTGCACGCCGCGAGGGCGGCTGCGGTGGCGATGCCGGCGGTGATGGCGAGAAACTTCATAAACACTCTCCCTGTCATGGACCCTGGCCGACGCGCGGCGTTAGCGGCAGAAACGTGCATAAGGCGTTTTGGCTCCGCAACGATCGCGGTCGTGCTTGGTCGCCCCGCTCCGGCAATCCATCGTTTGACGACATATAAAGATATCTTTATATCTGGTCCTTGTGACCCAGGCGCTCGAGATATTCCGTGCATTGGCCGATTCCTCCCGGCTGCGCATCCTGCGTCTGCTGCGCACGATGGAATTGTCGGTCGGTGAGCTTGCGCTCGTTCTGGGGCAAAGCCAGCCGCGTGTCAGCCGCCATGTGAAGATCCTTTGCGACGCCGGCCTGACCGAGCGGCGCAAGGAAGGCAGCTGGGTGTTCGTCGCGCTGGGTACCCCCGCGCTGGTCGATCCGGTACTGGCAGCGATCGATTCATGGGAAGGCGACGTTCCGGATCGCGAAGGGGCGACCGACGCGGCGCGCCTTGCCGCGGTACGCGCCGACCGCGCGGCGTCCGCGTCGCAATGGTTCGAGGCGCATGCCACCGAATGGGATGCGATCCGCTCGCTCCACATTGCCGAAACCGATGTGGAAAAGGCGATGCAGCAGATGCTGGGCGATGCACCGCTCGGCCGGTTGATCGATATCGGCACCGGTACGGGGCGGATGATCGAGCTGTTCGCGCCGCGCGCCGACAGCGCGTTGGGGATCGATCGCAGCTCCGAGATGCTGCGTATCGCGCGCGCCAAGATCGGTGAGCGTGGCCTGGCGAATACCGAGTTGCGCCAGGCGGACCTGTATTCGCTGCCGCTGGGCGATGCCGCGGCCGATGTCGCGATCGTCCATCACGTGCTCCATTATGCGCAGCAGCCGGGCGCCGCGATCGTCGAGGCGGCGCGTGTGTTGGCGCCGGGCGGACGGCTACTGATCGCCGATTTCGCGCCGCATGATCGCGAGGAATTGCGCACGCGCGACGCACACACGCGGCTCGGCTTTTCCGATGCGCAGATCAGCGGCTGGTTCGACGCCGCCGGGCTGGTCGCGGAACGGATCGAGACGCTGGAAGGCGGCGAACTGACGGTAAAGATCTGGCTGGGGCGAAAGCCGGCCGCGGCCCCCGGCAAGAAGCCGGGCACGACATTGCACGAGGTGAAGGCGGCATGACCCTATCGATCAATCAGCTGGAAGAGGCGCGCCGGGCGCTGGATGCGCCGCTGTTCGCCAATGTCGCCGGCGACGCGGAGGTCAGCTTCGAATTCTTCCCGCCCAAGACGCCGGCGATGGAAGCGACGCTGTGGAAGTCGATGGCGACGCTGGCGCCGCTCGCGCCGCGCTTCGTCTCGGTGACCTATGGCGCCGGCGGATCGACCCGCGAGCGCACCCACAACACGGTCGCGCGGATCGCGCGGGAAACCAGCATTCCCGCCGCCGCGCACCTCACCTGTGTCGAGGCGACGCGCGAGGAGATCGACGCGGTGGCCGAGCAATATTGGGCCGCTGGCGTGCGCCACATCGTCGCGCTGCGCGGCGATCCGCCGCGCGTGGGTGAGCGTTATGCCGCGCATCCGGGCGGCTATGAGAATGCCGCTGCGCTGGTCGAGGGGCTGCGCCGGTTGCACCCGTTCGAGATTTCGGTTGCCTGTTATCCTGAATGCCATCCGGATTCGGGCGATGCGGCGATCGATCTCGACAATCTGAAGCGCAAGATGGACGCTGGCGCCACGCGCGCGATCAGCCAGTTCTTCTTCTCGCCCGACGTCTTCTTCCGCTTTCGCGATGCGGTGGCGGCGGCCGGCATCGATGCGGAGATCGTGCCGGGCATCATGCCGGTCAGTAATTTCGCCGCGGTCCAGCGCATGTCGAAGATGTGCGGCACCGATGTGCCGGGCTGGATGGAGCATCTGTTCGCCGGGCTGGACGACCTGCCCGATGCGCGGCAGCTCGTCTCCGCCACGCTCGCCGCCGAACTGTGCCGCAAGCTGTATGCGGGCGGCGTGAAGCAATTCCATTTCTACACGTTGAACCGCGCGGAACTGAGCTTCGCGATCTGCCACTTGCTGGGCCTGCGCGCCCGGCCCGAGGTGGCGCGCGTCGCGGCCTGACGATGTCCCCCGGCGGCAGCGCCGGGGGCATCATCGGTAATCAGGCCAGTTCGGGTACCCGCATCGCTTCGGCGGCGATGGCGATGCTGCGCTTGCGCGCCTCATGGTCGTAGATGCTGCTGGTCAGCATCACTTCATCGATCCCCGTGCGCTTGACGAAGGCAGCAATTCCCGCCGCCACATCGTCGCGATCACCGACCGCGCTGCACGACAGCACGGAATCGAGGATCCGCGCATGCGTCGGCGGCAGGCTCTCGCGATAGCCGCGCACCGGCGGCTTCATCTTGCCCGGATTGCCGGTGCGCAGCGCGACGAACTGCTGCTGCTGCGAGGTGGCGAGGAATTCCGCCTCTTCGCGCGTATCGGCGGCAAAGACGTTGAAGCCGGCCATCGCATAGGGCCGCTCAAGCTGCGCCGAGGGGCGGAAGTCGCGGCGGTAGATTTCCATCGCCTGATCGAGCGCGTCCGGCGCGAAATGCGAGGCAAAGGCATAGGGCAGCCCGAGCATCGCGGCGAGCTGCGCCCCGAACAGCGAGGAGCCGAGGATCCACAGCTGCGGCTTGGCGCCAGCACCCGGCGTCGCGGTGATGCCGGTGCGGCCATCATCGGCAAGGTAGCTTTGCAGCTCCACGACATCGTTGGGAAAGGCGTTGGGATCGCTGTCCAGCGTGCGGCGGATCGCCCGTGCCACCCGCTGGTCGCTGCCCGGCGCCCGGCCCAGCCCCAGGTCGATCCGGCCCGGGAACAGCGCATCGAGCGTGCCGAACTGTTCGGCGATCTGCAGCGGCGCATGGTTTGGCAGCATGATGCCGCCCGCGCCGACGCGGATCGTGCTGGTCGCCGCGCCGACATGCGCGATCACCACCGCGGTCGCGGCGGAGGCGATGCCCTCCATCCCGTGATGCTCCGCCACCCAATAGCGGTTGTAGCCATGCGCCTCGGCATGGCGGGCCAGATCGGCGGCATTGGCAAGCGCGTCGGCGACGGTACCGCCTTCGACGACCGGGACGAGATCGAGCAGCGAATATTTGGTCATGGCAATGATGTGGGCGGAAGGGTTGCCGATCGCAACCATCCCCAGCTTCACCGCGCCCAAGCATGGCTTTGGCCGGATTGGCTTGCCCGTGCGCGCCGGCGTCCGTAACGCAGCGCCATGTCGCCGGGTCTAGACCATATCCGCGCCTGGATCTTCGATCTGGACAATACCCTCTACCCGTCGAGCGCCGATCTCTTCGCGCAGATCGACGCCAAGATGACGGACTATATCGCCCGGCTTCTCGGCACTGACCGGGGGGAGGCACGGCGGATCCAGAAGGCCTATTTCCTTGGCCATGGCACCACGCTCGCCGGGTTGATGGCGGAGCATCACGTCGATCCGCACGACTTTCTCGATTTCGTCCACGACGTGGAGATGGACGTGCTGGAGGAAAACGTGCCGCTCGCCGCCGCCGTCGCAAAGCTGCCGGGGCGCAAGGTGGTCTTCACCAATGGCGATGCGCCTTATGCCGCGCGCGTGCTCGACCGGCTCGGGCTGGGCGAAAGCTTCGAGGCGGTGCACGATATTCACGCCATGGATCTGGCGCCGAAGCCCGCGCCGTCGGCCTATGCCGGCCTGTGCGAACGACTGTCGATCGATCCGACGACGGCGCTGTTCGCCGATGACATGGCGCGCAACCTCGCGCCGGCCAAGGCGATCGGCATGACCACCGTCTGGGTCGATAACGGATCCGAACAGGCGCATGACAGCGACCGCAGTTTCATTGATTTCACCACGCCGGATCTGACCGCGTGGCTGACCAGCATATTGGAAGGCAAATGACCGACATCGAAACCACGATCGACACCGCCTGGGAAAACCGGGCGGACATCGGCGTCTCCACCGCGGGCGAGGTGCGCGTCGCCGTCGACCGCGCGCTGGCGCTGCTCGATTCGGGCAAGGCGCGCGTCGCCGAACCGGACGGGAATGGCGGCTGGCGCGTCAACCAGTGGCTGAAGAAGGCGGTGCTGCTGTCGTTCCGCCTGAACGACAATGCGCTGATCGATAACGGGCCGGGCGCTGGTCATTGGTTCGACAAGGTGCCGTCCAAATTCTCCGGCTGGAGCGAGGCGGAGTTCCGCGACGCCGGCTTCCGCGCGGTGCCGGGCAGCGTGGTTCGCCGCGGCGCCTTCATCGGCAAGGGCGCGATCCTGATGCCCAGCTTCGTCAACATCGGCGCCTATGTCGGTGAGGGGACGATGGTCGATACCTGGGCGACCGTCGGCTCATGCGCGCAAATCGGCAAGAACGTCCATCTGTCGGGCGGCGCCGGTATCGGCGGCGTGCTGGAGCCGCTGCAGGCCGATCCGGTGATCATCGGCGACGGCGCCTTCATCGGGGCGCGCTCGGAGGTCGCGGAGGGCGTTCGCGTGGGCGAGGGCGCGGTGCTGTCGATGGGCGTCTATCTCGGCGCGTCGACCAAGATCATCGATCGCGCGACCGGCGAAACCTTCATCGGCGAAGTGCCGCCTTATGCCGTAGTCGTCCCCGGCTCGACCGGCGGTGGCAACCTTGGCCTCTACTGCGCGGTGATCGTGAAGCGCGTGGATGAGCGCACCCGGTCCAAGACCAGCATCAACGAACTGCTGCGCGACTGACCTGTTCCGCGCCGCGGGACCCTCGTTCCTGCGGCGCCCGGAAGCGCGGCTATTCTCCCGACGCGCGCGACCTGTCTCCCAACATGAACGCACGGTTGTTTCAGGTTCATGCAACCGCCGTATGAAGCGCACGTTACGATGGCATATCAATCATACCATCGTATCGAATTTCGAGGGAGACAGTAATAATACGTAAGATGATGCTGGCGCTCGGTGCCACCGCCATGGTCGTTCCCAGCGTGATGGTCACCACCACCGATGCCGATGCGCAGCGCCGCTACAAGTATCGCGAGTGGAAGGGCAATGACGGCCGCATCCGCTGCCGCAAGCCTGATGGCACCACCGGCCTCGTGGTCGGCGGCGTTGCCGGCGCGCTGCTCGGCCGCACCATCGATACGCGCGGCGATCGTACGCTGGGCACGCTGGGCGGCGCCGCCGTCGGCGCGCTGGCCGGCCGCGAGATCGAGCGCAGCACGAGCAACCGTCGCTGCCGTTGATCCGTTACCCGGATTGTCGAACACGAAAGGGGCGTGGTCCGGCGGACCGCGCCCGTTTTGCTATGAGGAGAAGCTGACATGCCGACACGCAACGGTTCCGCGCGCTATGAGGGTTTGGGGAAGGACGGGCAGGGCTCCGTCTCGACCCAGTCCGGCGTCCTCAAGGATCAGCGCTACGGCTTCGGCACGCGCTTTGGCGACGAACCCGGCACCAATCCGGAGGAACTGATCGCTGCCGCCCATGCCAGCTGCTTCACCATGGCGCTCAGTTTCGCGCTGGCCGCGGCGGGGCACGAGGATGGCGTCCTCGACACGACGGCCAAGGTGACGGTCGACAAGGATGGTGACGGCTTCACCATCACCAGGTCCGCGCTTGAGCTGAAGGCCAAGGTGCCCGGCATCAGCGCCGAAGAGTTCGATCGCATCGCGGCCGACGCAAAGGCAAACTGCCCTGTATCCAAGGTGTTGAACGCTGAGATCACGCTCAGTCATACGCTGGAGAACTAAGTGGCGGGAAGATGAACAGGATGTAGTTTCCTGTTCACGCAACTTAGCGCCAATGTGGTTGTTCTTCCCGCATCATCAGCGAGGAGCTTTCGATGCGTATCATCATCGCCGCCGTGCTGGCCGCTGCAACAACGGCCACCGCCATGCCGGCTCAGGCACAGTCGGGGCGGGAATATCGTCAGGACGTGCGAGAGGCGCGGCGCGATTATCAGCGCGACCTGCGCCGGGCGGATTCGCCGCGCGACGTGCGCCAGGCGCAGCGCGAATATCGCCGCGACGTGCGTGACGCGCGCCAGGACTATCGCCGCGACGCGCGCAACGACTGGCGCCGCGATCGCAACCAATGGGGTCGCTACGACTATAATCGCCTGCCGCCGGGCCAGCAGCGTTATTACGCCGACAACTTTTATCGCGACGGCCAATATTATCAGACCCGTCGCCTCGGCCGGAACGACCGCATCTATCGCGGCAACAACGGGCGGTATTACTGCCGCCGCAATGATGGCACGACCGGCCTGATCATCGGTGGCCTGGGCGGCGGCGTGCTCGGCAGCCTGCTCGCCAATGGCAGCTCGAACACGCTCGGCGCGCTGATCGGCGCTGGTGCGGGTGCGCTGCTCGGCTCGCAGGTGGATCGTGGCAACGTGAGCTGCCGCTAACAGTTTTGCCGGAAGTAACGGCGCGTACCGAAGGGGCCCGGCGATCCGATCGCCGGGCCTTTTCTCCTTTGTGGTCGCAGCGGTTAGGGTGAGGTGATGCCGACCAGCCAACCCATCCTCGGCGCCATCATGGCCGGCGGCGCGGCGAGCCGCTTCGGGTCGGACAAGGCGCTGGCCTTGTTCGAGGGGCGCCCGCTGATCGATCATGTGGCGCAGGCGCTGGCAGATCAGGCAGCGGCGGTGATCGTGGTCGGGCGCACGCATGGCACACTCACCAGCGTCGCCGACCGCCCGGCGCCGGGGCTAGGGCCGCTCGGCGCGCTCGCGGGGGCGCTGGCCTGGGCGCGCAATCACGGCTTTGCCGCGGTGCTGAGCGCGCCATGCGACGTGCCCTTGCTGCCCGCCGACCTCGCGCGGCGGCTTGCCGGCGAGGGCCCTGCCTATGTCGAAGGCCTGCCGGTGGTCGGGCACTGGCCGAGCAGCCTTGCCGATCATCTGCAGGACTGGCTGGCCGCGGATCAGCCGCGTGCCGTGCGGCGCTGGGCGGCGGCGGTGGGCGCCCGCGCGGTGACGCTCGATCACCTTCCCGCCAATGTGAATACGCGCGCGGACCTCGATACGCTGCGACGCTGATCCCCGTCGATCGGGCGAGGGAAGCGCTCAGCCGATCCAGCGCCAGAGGCCGGCCGGCCAGCCGGACAGCGGAATATGCGCCCAGGTCGCCGCCAGCCACACGACGGTGCCGCCGCCCAGCGCATGGCCACCGATCCTGCCGATCCGCGCGCGCTTCGCGGCAATGGCGGCGAACGGCCAGAAGCTCGTCCGTCGCTCCCACTCACGCCAGAGTTCGGGCTGTAGTTTCTCTTTCTTGCGGTCCTGCATCCGCGCGCCGGCCAGCGCCAGGACGATGATCGACAGCGCAACGACGATATTGGCCGGATCGGGAAACACCATGATGTGGACCATGCCCCAGATGGCGAGGCTCCACATCATCGGGTGGCGGGTGATGGCAAAGACGCCGGCCGCGGTCGGCACGACATCGGTGTTCGCTTCCGGCAGGGCGGGGTTGCGGACCAAAGATCCCATGAACAGGATCGCCGCCAGCAGCATCAGGATCGTGCCGATCGCCCACAGGACATTGCCGACCGGCCAGAGCAGGGCGGCGGCCGGCGCCGCGCGATAGGCGAGCACCAGCCAGATGAGCGTGGCGAGCGCGACCAGGCTGTAGAGGCCCAGAAATCCCTTTTGCCCGATCGCGCGGATCAGGGGCGCGCGGAGCGGATGGGACAGAAGAAAGTGCGTTCCCGCGAACGCGATTGCGGCCGCCACGACGTTGCCCATCGTTCATCCTCCCCCATTGTTGGTCGCTACCGGCCCGTCACGCGCGCTGCTTCCGCGGTGACAGGCCGGTATCGTGTCAGCGGCGCGTTTCTCCCGCCGTGTTCAGCCCCGCCGCCGCCGGTTCGGCAAGCTCCGGCTCGCCGGCCATGGCGTGGTCGGTGTCGTCGTGCAGCGTGTCGAGGTGCATCATCCGCTTGACCAGCGGGCTCAGCACCAGGACGACCGCAGCGATGCCGATCGTCCACCAGCCGATGGTCGAATAGACCGCCAGCGTCGCCTCCTTGGTCATCTCGCCGCCTTCGCCGCCGGTCGCCTCACCGATCTTGCCGGCGACGAAATTGCCGACCGCGGTCATGTAGAACCACGCGCCCATGATCAGGCTGGCAAGGTGCTTGGGGGCGAGCCGGTTCATCGCGCTCAGGCCCACCGGCGACAGGCAAAGCTCACCGGTCGTCTGCAGGAAGTAGATGGCGAAGACGAAGAACACCGGCGTTGCGACTTCGACGCCGACGGTGTGGGCGCCCCAGACGAAGACCAGGAACGACAGGCCGACCTGCGCCAGCGCGAGGCCGAACTTGGCAGGCGCCGACGGCTCCAGCCCGCGCTTGCCCAGGAATACCCACAAGGCCGCGAAGATCGGGCCGAGCAGCACGATGTAGATCGGGTTGATCGACTGGAACAGCGATGCCGGCACCCCGCCACGATCGACGAAGCGATCGGTGTAGAGGTTGAGGCTGCCGCCCGCCTGTTCGAACAGGCCCCAGAACACCGGGTTCAGCGCAATCAGGAACAGCACCACGAACATCCGGTCACGGGCGTGCCGTTCCAGCTTCAGGCTCTCGAACAGCACATAGCCCAGCATGCCGATGCCCGAGATGATCAGCAGCGTCTGGATGACGTCCTGATACTGGACCAGCGCCCAAATCACGAGGACGGAGGCGAGGCCGACCGCATAAAGCGACCATTCGGTGCGCGCCTTCAGCGGCCGCGGCGCCTCACCCTTGCCCAGCAGCAGCGGCTTGCCGAGGATGAAGACGACGAGGCCCAGCAGCATGCCGACGCCCGCGGCGCCAAAGCCATAGGCCCAGCCATAGGTCTCGCCCAGCCAGCCGGCCATGATCGTGCCGATCGCAGCGCCAGTGTTAATGCCGATGTAGAAGATGGTGTAGGCACCGTCGCGGCGCGTGTCGGTCAGCGGGTAGAGCTGCCCCACGATCACCGAGATATTGGCCTTCAGGAAGCCGGTGCCGACGATGATGAAGGCAAGCGCCAGCCAGAAGACGTTGATCGCGGCCGATCCCTGGCCGCCTTCGCCTTCGACCGCCATCAGCAAATGGCCCAGCGTCAGCATGACCGCGCCGAACGTCACCGCCTTGCGCTGACCCAGATAGCGGTCGGCCAGATAGCCGCCCAGCACCGGGGTGATATACACCAGGCTGGTATAGGCGCCGTAGATGAGGTTCGATTTGCTGTCGTCGAACAGCCAGTGCTTGGTCAGGTAAAAGATCAGCAGCGCGCGCATGCCATAGTAGGAGAAACGCTCCCACATTTCGGCGAAGAACAGCACGTACAGGCCTTTGGGGTGCCCCATGAACTCGGGGCCCTTCTTGACCGCGCCGGCGACACCGCCAGCGAGCAGGATCGCAAGGAATCCCAGTGCGATCGAGGGGATGATGGGCAAAATACGCTCCCTGGAAGTCAGGTGGGGATCATCGATATCCCGAATTGATTCAGCCTAGCGCGCAATTTCGCGATGCCCAAGCATTGTTGCGAACGAAACGTTTCGCGGTTGGACGCTCGACTTGCGAACCATTCGCGATAAAGAGGGGCATGTTCAATGACCTTTCCTCTCCACTCGCGCTTCTGCGCACCCGCCGTTCGGGCAAGCCGCGCGACCTCGCCGGCCCGGGACCGAGCGACGCGCAGCTGCAGGAAATGTGCGCCATCGCCTGCCGCACGCCCGATCACGGCAAACTGGCGCCGTGGCGTTTCGTCATCGTCGGCGCGGACCAGCGCGACGCCTTCGCCGAGGTGCTTCGGTCGGCGTATCTGGCAGAGCGACCGGAGGCGAAGCGGCTCGAGCTCGAATCGATCGAACAGTTCGCGCATCAGGCCCCGGCGCTGGTCGTCGCCCTGTCATCGCCGCGCACCGACAGCCAGATTCCCTTGTGGGAACAGGAATTGTCGGCGGGCGCGGCGTGCATGAACCTGCTCCATGCGGCGCATGCGATGGGGTTTGCCGGCGGCTGGCTGACGACCTGGGCGGCGTTTGACGACCGGGTGCGGGATGCCTTTGGCGCGGCGCCCGAGCGGATCGCCGGCTTCATCTTCATCGGCACGCCGTCGCGGCCGCTGGAGGAACGCCCGCGGCCGGATCTTGCCGACACGGTCACCCACTGGCGCCCTTGAGGCGTCAGCTTTTCCCGGCGAACATGAAGGCAGCGGCGCCGACCAGGCAAGCGAAGGCGCCGGCATGCCGCCAGCTCAATTGTTCGCCCAGCACCACGACCGCAAAGACGCCGAACACTAGCAGCGTGATCACCTCCTGCGCGATCTTCAGCTGCCCGCCGCTCCACCCGCTGGCATAGCCCAGCCGGTTGGCCGGCACGGCGAAACAATATTCGACCAGCGCGATTGCCCAGCTCAGCAGGATGACGGTGGGCAGCGGCTTCGCCATGCCGCCCTTCAAATGCCAATACCAGGCGATCGTCATGAAGACGTTGGAGATCAGCAGGAGCGCGAGCGTCGGCATGATTCCCCGCCTAGTCGCGTCCGACGGCGGGTGGAAGCTGCCGGCCAGTCGGCCCCTTAATCGTCAAGGTCACGGCACGCGTGCTGCTTTCCCGACGGCTCCGTCAACGTCGCGTCGCGCCCCTTGCCGCGCAGTTCGTAGCCGCTTCCTTCATACCAGATCCCGGACGCGGCGCGCTGCGCCGGGATCTGCACCTTCGCGCCCGGCAGGGCCAGCGCCACGGTACCGGCGGCATTGTCGAAGACGGCGGTGAAGGCGAGGCCGTCGCGGCACCGGAACCGCGCCGTCACCTGGTCAGGCGTTGCGGGGGCAGCGGCGCCGGGGCGCGGCTTCAGCGCCGAAGCCGAGATATGCCATTGCCGCTGCTGCTCGGTGGCACCGTCGACGGGGCCGGTGCGATGAAGCGTGATCGGCCCGGCGAGCGTGAAGGGATCGCCATTCTTCAGCGTGCCGGTCACGCGCACCGGCACGGTGATGTACCGCTGCCCGGCGCCGGCATCGATACGGCCCGGCTCGCCCACCTCGCCCTTGAAGCTGCGATAGCGTGCGAAGCTGGCGGCGAAATCCGCCTCGCTCATGCCTGACGCCGCGCCACCCCGGTCCCATAGCGACCGGGCGGTGGCGAAATCGCGGTCGGCGATCAGCGCCAGGTAGCGGCGCACGACCGCGCGGCCTCCGTCGCGCCGGGCTCCGCCACCGTTTCTGTCGCGCCCTCCACTGGCGCTGATGCGTGGCAGATGGGGAGGCGAGGGGAGCGGGCCGAGCGCTCGCCGGGGTCGTCGATGCAGCCGTCGGACCGCCGTTGCTCGACCCGCTGGCATAGGCGCCGACCGATTCGTGCGCTGCCTGCGCGGCATTGCCGATATCGACCTGGCCCGACGGCTGCTGCGGCGAACAGGCGGTCGCCAGCAGCAGCGTTGCCGTCGTCAGGACGAAGCGCCGCCGCTGCCGGTCAGGGATTGAGCGCGACATCGTCCGGGTCGTCGAGATCTTCATCTTCGGCGATCGACCCGTCGTCGAATTCATCCTGGACGACGTCTTCATCGATATCGTCCTCATCCTGGTCGGCATCGTCATCCTGCTCGGCGACCTGATCGTCGCGCATCAGCAGTTCGTCTTCCTGCTCGTCATCGTCGTCGTTGGCGTCGGTATCGGGATCAAGATCGGTGATGATCGTGCCGTCGCCCGGCCCGTCCCGCGT
This sequence comes from Sphingomonas olei, assembly GCF_045369765.1. NCBI lineage: Bacteria > Pseudomonadati > Pseudomonadota > Alphaproteobacteria > Sphingomonadales > Sphingomonadaceae > Sphingomonas > Sphingomonas olei. The sequence goes on along the minus strand of NZ_JBIQEU010000001.1, from coordinate 299,368 downwards.
CGCTTCCAGGATTTCGGCACGCTGGCTTTCGTCATAGCCATCCTCGTCGAAACCGTCGTCACCCGAACCGTGGCTCGTCACCTGATGGCCGCCCATGATAATCCTCCTGATCGAGGATGCTGCAACGGCCGCACGCTACGCACGGTTCCGGCGCGTCGCGTGGGCCGCGCAGTGTAGATCAGGCGGGGTGGAACAACCGCCCGCGCTCCGTCAGCCCGGCGGCGAGCAGCGCGGCAAGTCCCGCAAGCAAGAAGGCGATCGTCAGTGGCGCGGTGGTGCCGTCGAACGACTGGCCCACCACCATGCCCAGCCCCGACCCGATCGTGATCGCCAGGAACCCCTGCACGCTCGACGCCGTGCCCGCGATATGCCCCATCCGCTCCATCGCCAGCGACGAGAAGTTGGACGTGGACAGCGCGAAACAGGCGAGCGTCAGTGCCTGCGCAATGCCAAAGGTCCACAGCGTCTCGTGCCCGGAAAGCACCAGCGCGAGATGCGCGAGGCTGATCACCACCAGTGCTGCGACGGCGCCATGCCCCAGCCGCCGCATGCCCAGCCGCATCACCAGCCGCGAATTGGCGAGATTGGCGACCGCCATGGTTGCCGCGGTCGTCGCGAACACGACGATCAGCAGCTGCGGGCTGCCGAATGTCTCGGCCATGATCGGCTCGATCGTGCCGAGATAGCCGTAGAGCGCGCCGGTCAGCGCTGCGGCCGCCAGCGAATAGCCGAGCGACAGCCGGTCGGTCAGCGCGATGCGCCAGCCGGCCAGGATTGGTCCGGGCTCGATCGGGCGGCGGTCTTCGGGATGCTGTGTCTCGGGCAGGCGGATCGCGATCCAGCCGGCGAGCAGCAGCGCCGCCCCGGCGATGATCCAGAAGATCGTCCGCCAGTCGCCGAACAGCAGGATGCCGGCCCCCAGCGCTGGCGCCGCGACCGGCACCGCCATGAATACCATGAACGCCAGCGACATGATCCGCGCCATCGACCGGCCGGAAAAACAATCGCGCACCATCGCCACCGTCGCGACGCGGCACCCGGCGACGCACGACCCGCCCAGGAAGCGCGCGACCAGCAGCAGGGGGAAGCTTTGCGCCAGCGCGGCAAGAATGTTGGTCGCGGCATAAAGCGCCAGCACGACCAGCAGCAGGCGCCGCCGCCCGAACCGATCGGTCAGCGGCCCGTGCAGCAGCTGCGCGACGCCAAAGCCGACACCGAAGATGGTGATGACATATTGGCGATCGGTGACGTCGGTCACGCCCAGCGCGTTGCCGATGTCGGGCAGCGCGGGCAGCATCGTGTCGATGCCCAGCGCCGCCATCGCCATCAGCGACGCGGTCATGGCGATGAATTCGCCGATGTGGATCGGGGCGCCGCGATCGACGTTGGCGACGGGAAGGGGCGCGGACATCGCGCCGCCCTAGGCGGGAACGGTCGTCGTGTCAGCCGGCTTGACGGGCGGGCTTGCCGGAACCACCCGCTTGGTTAGTGTGTTATCGAAACAGTACACGAAAGGTCTGCCATGCGTTCGCTCCTGCTTCCCGTCGCGCTCTGCGCGCTTGGCCTTGCGGCCTGCGATCGCCAGGATGGGCAGGGCACGACCGTGTCGATCGATGCTGGCAACGGCGCCGCGTCGATCAATGGCGCGACGGGGGAGGTGAAGCTCGACACGCCGCTCCTCAAGGGTTCGATCAAGCTGCCGCGCATGCAGTTCACCGGCGACAATTTCGAGATCAACGGCGTGCACCTCTATCCGGGGACGAAGATCGGCGCGATGAACGTCAACGTCGGCGGTAATGAGGGTGACGGCTTGGTGCGCATGTCGTTCGAAAGCCCCGCGGCCGTCGACACGGTGCGCGACTGGCTGGCCGGCGAGTTCGCCAAGGCCGGGACAACGGTGAAGGTGTCGGGCAACACGCTGAGCGGCGACACCGATGGCGAACCGTTCCGCATCGACCTGCAACCAGCCGGCGACCGCGCCGCCGGCACGGTGACGATCGGCGGCTGAACACCCGCTCGCCCGAACGCGCGGGCGGTCCCGCGCACTGGCGGGCGAACCGTCGGATGACTATGTGGCGCCTTTCATTAGTTCGTGATTGAGGCGTTTGTGATGCTTGATACCCCGCTGGCGAAGGTGCCGACCCTGAGCCTTGCCGATCAGGCGCGCGATCCCGATCGCTTCGCGGCTGATCTGGGCGGGTCGTTCCGCCGATTCGGGTTCGCGATCGTCGCGGATCACGGCGTGCCGCAGGATCTGATTGCGCGCGCCTGGCGTCAGACGGAGGCGCTGTTCGCGCTGCCGGAGGCGGAGAAGCGCGGCTATTTCGTCGAAGGCGCCGGCGGCGCGCGTGGCTACACGCCGTTCAAGACCGAGATCGCCAAGGACGCCAAGCACGTCGACCTGAAGGAATTCTGGCACGTCGGGCGCGAACTGCCCGCCGGCCACCCCCATGCCGACGAAATGCCCGCCAATGTCTGGCCGACCCGGCCGGAGGGTTTCCGCGACACCTTCCTGGAGCTGTTCCAGGCATTCGACACCGCGGGCGACAAGCTGCTCTCCGCCATCGCGCGCGACCTGGGCCTCGCCCCCGACTGGTTCGATCCGGCGGTGAAGGACGGCAATTCGGTGCTTCGCCTGCTCCACTATCCGCCGATCCCGGCCGATGCGGAGGGGGTTCGCGCCGGCGCGCATGAGGATATCAACCTCATCACCCTGCTGCTCGGCGCCGAGGAATCGGGGCTCGAACTCCTCGACCGGGATTCGGGCCAGTGGCTCGCGATCAAGCCGCCGGAGGGCGCGATGGTCGTCAACGTCGGCGACATGCTGCAGCGGCTGACCAACCATGTGCTGCCGTCGACCACCCACCGAGTCGTCAATCCGCCGGTCGAGCGTCGCGGCCATTCGCGCTATTCGATGCCGTTCTTCCTGCACCCCGCGCCCGATTTCATGATCGAGACGCTACCGCAGACGATCACGGCCGAAAACCCGAACCGCTATCCGACGCCGATCACCGCCAACGGCTATCTGCATGAGCGGCTGGTCGAGATCGGCCTGATCAAGAAGTAAGCAGTAAGGAGATCCGCGGGTGCCGCCACGTGCGCGGCACCTGCCGATCGTTGTGCGCGGACCTCAGCGGCTGGCGATTTCCGTCGCGCCGCCCTTGATCGCCGCCTCATTGGCCGCGATCGTCATCTGCGCATCGCTGCGCGGCGCGGGCATGTCACCCGAATAGGAAACGTCGGTCACCTCGACGGTCGCGCCCATCTCGGTTGCGGCGAACAGCTTCTTGGCGAAGCTTGCCGGCACGCGGATGCAACCGTGCGAGGCGGGGAAGCCCGGGTTCTTGCCGGCGTGGATCGCGATACCGTCCCACGTCAGGCGCTGCATGAACGGCATCGGCGCATTGTCGTAGAGGTTGGAGCGGTGCATCTCCTTCTTCTGGAGGATGGTGAACACGCCGACCGGCGTTTCCTTGCCCTCCTTGCCCGTCGACACGGTCGACACCGCGACCAGCGCATCGCCGCGATACACATAGGCCTTCTGGTCCGGGATGCTGATGAGGATGCTCACCGGCCCGGCCGCGACGTCATTTTCCCACAGATACTTGCCGGGTGTCAGCGTCGCTGCGGCTTCGACCAGCGCGACGGCAGAGGATGTGACATGGCTCGCCGACCCGGCGGTGGCCGTCGCAGTCGACGTTGACGTTTCCGCCAGAGCGGGCATAGACGTGATGGCTGCCAGTCCAAAGGCAGCCGGCAGCAAGGCGCGAATCATGCGCATGGTGCGACCCCATTTTGTTGTGGTGGCCCGATCATCGGGCCGTCGCATCAGTAAACGCGCGCTATTGACATTTGTGCCATACGATGAGCCGCGCGATTTGCGCGGTGGACGCACGCGAATCCGGCAGATTGGTTCCCGCTGCTGAAGATTTTTCACCTTTTCCCTGCTATACAGTCGCTTAGCGGGAAGGGACTGTAAGATTGATGGCGAAGATGGGTGATACGGTGCCGACGCGCCGCGGATTGTTGAAGACGGCGGGTGCTCTGGCGGGGGCAATGATTATTCCGGACGCGGTGTCTGCCGCGATGCGCGCGGCGGAGCCCAAGCAGGTGCCGCTGACGTCCTCCGGTCTGGCGCCGGTGCGCCCTGCGCCCCGCGTCGTGCCCAGTTCGCCGCGCGTCGTCCGCCCGGAATTGATGCGCGAGGCGCTCGCCGCGCTGGAGCGTCACGGCAACACGATCAAGCTGCGCGACCGGATCGTCATCGCGGATTTCTCAGCACCTTCGTCGCAGCCGCGCTTCCACTTCATCGATCTGGTCAGCGGCAAGAGCGTGTCGAAGCTGGTCGCGCATGGCAGCGGCTCCGATCCGGGGCACACCGGCTTCCTGCAGCGCTTCTCGAACAAGAACGGCTCGAATGCGTCGTGCGAAGGCGCCTTCCTCGCCGACAATTATTATGTCGGGAAGCATGGCAAGTCGCAGCGGCTGATCGGCCTCGATCCGACCAACGACAATGCGCTCGCCCGCGCGATCGTGGTGCATGGCGCCTGGTATTCCAACCCGGACATGGTCCGCACGCACGGCCGCCTTGGCCGCAGCCAGGGCTGTTTCGCGGTCGGTGAGCGTGAACTGGCGGAAACGTTCGAGCGGCTCGGCCAGGGCCGGATGATCTACGCCGCGAAGGTCTGATGGCGGCCGGCCGCGCGTCGCGCGCGGCCGATCAGCCGGGCCCAGAGCAATTCTTCCAGCCCCGCATGGCCCAGGCCCAGATGCGGCGGCCGGACGCGCAGCGCCTCCGCCAGCGTCAGCGTCCCCGACCGCAGCGAGGCGCGCGCCACATCGGCCCAGCGGCGCGCCGTGGTCCAGCGAACCAGCCGGACATCCGCCGCCTCGCATGGCTGCTCCCGTAAAAACGCCTCCTGCAATCGCACCAGCACATCGCCGAGCCGGGCCAGCGTCGCGCGGTCCGGCACGGGCTGGCGGTGCATCAGATGCTCGACCACCAGCGCCGCCGCGGCATCCGCGTCCTCGCCCAGCACCGGCGCATAGGCGCCCGCCAGCACGCGCCGCGCGCTCGTCAGCATGATATCCTCATAGCGCTGCGACGCTCCGCCGGCGTGACGGCGATAGGCGAGCAGCGGGGTGTCGATCCGGGCGATCTGGCCCAGCGCCGACAGGCGATGATAGAGGTCGAAATCCTCGGCATAGAGGATCTCCGGCCGGGTGAATGGCGTCAGCCGGCGCGCGGCGTCCGCACGCACCATCACCGACGACCAGACAAACGGATTCTCGATCCGGATCAGCCAGCGCAGCAGCGCGGGCGAGGTATAGGCGACGTGCGGGGAGGGTAGCAGGCGCGCGCCGTCCAGCACCTCCGTCGCGCTCGCCACCATCACCGTTTCGGGGTGGGCGTCGAGATAGGCGACCTGCCGCGCGAACCGTTCCGGCAGGCAAAGATCGTCCTGGTCCAGCCCGGCGATATAGCGGCCGCGTGCCTCGGCGACGGCACGGTTGCGCGCACGCACCGGCCCGCCATTCTGCTCCAGCGCGATTACCCGCAGCCGCGGGTCGGGCCATGATCGCAGCACGTCCAGCGTATGGTCGGTCGAACGATCGTCGACGACGATGATCTCGAAATCGCCACGGGTCTGCTTCTGCAGCGTCGCCAGCGTGGCGGGCAGGAACTCGGCGCCATTATACGCCGCCATGATGACGCTGACGGCGGGCATCAGCGTCATGCCGCCGCGCGCGTCCGCCCGGCGAGAAGCTGGTCGACGATCATCATGCCCACGTCATTCTGCCACAGCCACAGGCCGTTTGCCTGGCCGACGAAGCTCGCCTCGCCGCCCAGCCGCCCATGGGGGACGAAGCCGGCGGCCAGCCCGATGCCGTAAAGGCCCGGGATCGAGGCCCCTGCCGCATCGCGCACGCGGCAGGCATCGTCGACCATCGGCGCACCGCTGTGCGCGGCGATCGACAGCGGGCGCCCGTCGGCATCCTCCAGCGGCAAGGCGCGCGGGCGATAGCCGAGCGCCGCGATGACCAGATCCGCCCCGGCCAGGATGTCGCGCGCAGCCGCATCCTCGTCACCGGCCACCCGGTGCAGCGCCACGCGCGGCTCGGGCGTACGACCGTCGATCCCCAGCATCCGCAGCACCAGCTCGCGCGCCTCCAGCCGGGATCCGGCGAGGCGATAGACGAAGCCCGATACCGGGCAGATGTCGCTCGGGCCGAAATCGGTGAAGCCCTCGGCATGGGCGGCGTCCACCGAATGGTAGAAGGGGCGAAGCGGCCGGCGGTGCAGCAGCGTGATCCCGCCCGCGCCAAAGGGCAGCGCGGGTCGCTCGCGCAGCAGCAGCGCCACGGTGGTCAGCGCGCTGGTCGATCCGCCGATCACCGCGACCCGCGGGCTGCGCTTCTGCGACAGCAGGTCGGCGACCATCTCGAACCCGCCGCGCGCCAGCACCGAATCCGACTGGAGCAGCCGGTTGCCGGCAATCTCCATCAGCGGCACGCCCGCCACTTCCTGCGTCACCAGTCGGTCGAGCGGCTGATGCCCGCCGGTCGCGATCACCAGGTTGCGCGCCACCCGCTCGCTGTCGTTGTGCGTTGCGCCATCGCGCAGGCGGACGTGCCACAGGCCGTCCTTGCGCCGCGCGCCCAGCGCCTCGGTATTGGTCAGGACCGTTCCGCCCTGCGCGGTGACGCCGGCGTGCAGCCGCTCGCCGATCGCACGCAGCAGCGGACCGACCTCGGCCAGCGGCACGCCCAGCGAGGCGCGATGCCGCGCCACTGCCAGCGCCGCGGGATGATCGACCAGTGACGCGATCGCGCCGTCGGGATTGTTCTCGATCGCCGACAGGAAGGTCTGCGCGGTGGAATCCGACGTGATGGCATAACGGCCCAGCTGGCCGCCGCCGATCGCGCCGTCACGCTCGACGATCACCAGCCCGCGCGACAATTCAGGCAGCAGGCCGTGGCGGCTCGCCGCCGTCAGCATCGCGGTGCCCGCCGGGCCGCCGCCGATGATCATCGTTTCCGCAACCGGCGGTGCGGAGACGGCGATCGGACGGCTGCGCCGCGCCACCACCCGGTCGAGCGTCGCGACGACATGGTGGACGTCGTCGGGCGTCATGGTGTCGGACAGCGGCAGCGACAGCAGTCGGCCGCCCACCATATCGGCGACCGGCGTCTGTTCGATATGGCCGATGCTGCGGATCCACGGCTGTTCGCCCAGGTGCGGGCTGAAATACTTCCCCGCGCCAATCCCTTCCTCGCCGAGCCGCGCGATGATCGCGTCGCGCTCGTGCGTGCGCTCGGACGGCAGCAGCAGCGGGAAGAAACCCAGCGCCTGCTGGCCGGGCCGGCGTGCCTGCGTGACGTAGCGACCGGCCACCGCGCTGCGATAGCTGCGGGCCAGCTGCTCGCGGTGGCGTGAAACCGCGTCGAAATCCTCCAGCCGCGCCTCCGCGACCAGCGCCATCGCTTCGGGCAGCTTGGCGTTCAGGCCGGGCAAGGTTGCGGTGCGCGGCGCGGTGAAGCCGAAATTGGCCATCGCGCGCAGCCGCTCGATCCGGTCCGGGTCGGCGCAGTGGATCAGGCCGCCTTCCTGGGTCGCGAACGGCTTGGTCGCGTGCATGGAGAATACGACGGGGAAGGGCGCGCCCGCGCCAAAGCCGAGCCCCGCGGCATCGGTCGTCCCCAGCGACGCCGCTGCATCCACCACCACCGCGACGCCATAGCGGTTGGACAGCCAGCGATACCGGTCGAGGTCGATGCCATAGCCGAAGGTCGCATAAGGAACGATGGCCGCGATCTGCGCGCCGTGCCGCTCCAGCAGCTCCTCTTCCTCATTGGCTGCGGCGGACCAATTGTCCGCATCGATGTCGCAGACGAGGGGGGTCAGCCCGGCCCACCATGCCGCCTGCGCCGTCGCGGCAAAGGTCAGCGCCGGCATCAGCGCGAACCGCCCCGCCGGCCCGTCGCTCACCGCATCGCGCAGCGCGATCATCAGCCCCAGCGTCGCATTGGCGACCGCAAGGCAGGCGCCCTTGCCGCCAAACAATTGCTGGGTGGCACTGGCCTCGAATGCGCGCAGCACCGGTCCGTTGTTGCTGTAGATCCCCGCCTCTTCGATCCGGGCGAGACCCTCGGCAAGGTTGCTCAGCCGTGGCGGATGCGGCGTGATCAGCGGCAAGCGTTTCATCGGACGGTGTTTCCTCCCGTCCGAGATTGTGCCTGATGCGACCTAAGACTTTGTTACCCGTCGATCATAGGCATCAAGTTCATAAGCGATCGATGCTTCGACCAGCGCGTCCCACAATTGCGCGATTGCTTGTTCAGGCAGGCCAAGCTCGGCGGCATAAGCGCTGGCATTGGCGATGACCTGCGCCTTGCGCCCCTCGTCGCGCACATGGCCACGCTCCGGCTTGATGCGGGCGGCGGCGTCCATATAGTCGAACCGGCGGCGCAGCAGGGCGACCAGCTCGCGGTCCAGCTGGTCCACGCCGGCGCGTACCTCGGCCATGGTGGTGCATTCTTGTCCGGGAAGGATCGTCATGGCGGCGCCTTGGCCGCCCGGCGCGGGCCTGTCCAGCTTGACTTGAAACGGGTCTGCGGCTAGGCGCGCCGCTTCGCGATCGCCCCTGCATCCCGGTGAAGCAGGTGGCCTGCCCGTGCCCGGCACGGATGGTGCGATACCGGGACCAACGTTGTTAGCAAATCGAAGGAAAGACGATGTCGAAGCGCCATAGCGCCAAGCACAAGCTCGATCGCCGTTTGGGCGAGAACATCTGGGGTCGCCCGAAGAGCCCGGTCAACAAGCGTGAATACGGCCCCGGCCAGCACGGCCAGCGCCGCAAGGGCAAGGTGTCGGACTTCGGCATCCAGCTGCGCGCCAAGCAGAAGCTGAAGGGCTATTACGGCGACGTCACCGAGAAGCAGTTCCGCCACTGCTACGACGAAGCGGCCCGGATGAAGGGTGACACCTCGCAGAACCTGATCGGCCTGCTCGAGCGTCGCCTCGACATGATCGTGTACCGTGCGAAGTTCGCGCCGACGATCTTCGCCGCGCGCCAGCTCGTCAGCCACGGCCACGTCTATGTGAACGGCGTGAAGTGCAACATCGCGTCGCGTCGTTGCGCGGTGAACGACGAGATCACGCTGGGCAAGAAGGCGCAGGAAATGGCGCTGGTGCTCGAGGCGCAGAGCCTCGCCGAGCGCGACGTGCCCGACTATGTCGTTCAGGACGGCACCACCAAGGTCACCTTCATCCGCGTCCCGACGCTGGACGAAGTGCCGTACCCGGTGAAGATGGAACCGAACCTGGTCGTCGAATACTACAGCCGCTGATCCGATGCTCCGGCGATGGCCGGAGCGTCACGTGGCGCAAAAAGGGCGGTCCCGTTCGGGGCCGCCTTTTTTCGTTCGGGTCACATCTTCATCCCGTCATCTTCATCGACGTGCGCAGGAAGGCGTCGGCCGTTTCAGCATCTGCCCCCATAGACCAGCCCGTGATTTCCCAGCCGCGATGCGTCGGTCACCTAGCGCCACCGAGGCGGTCGAAGCTCTTAAGCGGCTGGCAAGCAGCCAGGAAGTGGGGCCGCCAGGCCTGCGTTGCGGGGCTGCGGCGAAGCTGTAAGGGGGATGGGTGCATGTTGCTGATGAGGTCGCCTTGATGCGTTCGTTGCTTGTCTCCTTCCTCGCCCTGACGGTCGCCACGCCCGCGCTGGCGCAGACCGTCCCCGCCATTTCCGTCGATACGCTGAAGACGGTGACTGAGGTCCTGTCCTCCGACGCGTTCGAGGGCCGCGCGCCGACCACGGCGGGTGAGGAAAAGACCGTCGACTATCTGATCAAGCGTTTCTCGGCCGCCGGGCTGAAGCCGGGCAACAAGGGCGAGTGGACGCAGGACGTGCCGATGGTGGAGCTTACCGCGAAGAACGTCACCCCCTTCACCGCCACCGGCGGCAAGGCGCCCGTTACCTTCAACTATCGCACCGACATGGTCGTCGGCACCTATCGGGTGGTGCCGCAGGTCAGTCTGAAGGACAGCGATCTGGTCTTCGTCGGCTATGGCATCAATGCGCCGGAAAAGGGCTGGAACGATTATGCCGGGCTCGACGTGAAGGGGAAGACGGTCGTCATCCTCGTCAACGATCCCGACTGGGAAGTGAAGGAGGCGGGTGCCGCCGCCGGCCCGTTCGAAGGTCGCGCGATGACCTATTACGGGCGCTGGACCTACAAGTTCGAGGAAGCGGCACGGCAGGGCGCAGCCGGCGCGATCATCGTCCATGACACAGCGCCTGCCGCCTACGGCTGGTCGGTCGTCCAATCCTCCTGGACCGGCCCGCAATACGGGCTGGACGAAGCCGGCAACCACATGGACCAGAGCCAGGTGATCGGCTGGATCCAGCTGCCCAAGGCGAAGGAGCTGTTCGCCGCCGCCGGCAAGGATTTCGACCAATTGTCCGCCGCCGCCAAGCAGAAGGGCTTCCGCGCCGTGCCGCTCGGGCTGAAGCTTTCGGGCAGCTTCTCGAATGACATCAAGCGCAGCACGTCGAAGAATGTCGTCGCGGTGCTGCCGGGGACGCAGGCGCCGGACGAGGTCGTGCTCTATTCGGCGCATTGGGATCACCTCGGCCGCTGCGACGCGGTGGATGGCGATGACATCTGCAACGGCGCGGCCGACAATGCGACCGGGACCGCCGGCCTCGTTGCCATGGCGGAGGCGTTCGCCAAGGCCGGCCCCGCCCGCCGCTCGGTTGCCTTCGTCGCGGTGACGGCGGAGGAAAGCGGGCTGCTCGGCTCGCGCTATTATGCCGAAAACCCGGTCTATCCGCTCGGCAAGACGGTCGGCGGCGTCAACATGGACGTGCTGAACGTGCTCGGCGCCACGAAGGATTTCGAGATCACCGGCGCGGGCAAGTCGGAGCTGGAGGATATGGTGAAGCCGCTGCTCGCCGCGCAGGGCCGCCGCGTCTCGCCCGAATCCGCGCCGCAGGCGGGCGGCTATTACCGCTCGGACCATTTCAGCTTTGCGAAGCTCGGCGTGCCGATGCTGTCGGCGGGCAGCGGCGAGGATCTGGTGAACGGCGGCGTGCTGGCCGGAAAGGCCGCGGCCAAGGACTATAATGTGAAACGCTACCACGGCCCGAAAGACGAGTACGATCCCAACTGGAACTGGGACGGCGCGCTTCAGGACATGACCATTTACTATCAACTCGGCCGGCAGCTCGCCGATGGCACGATGTGGCCGAACTGGTATCCCACCGCAGAGTTCAAGGCGATCCGCGATGCATCGCGGCAGGAGACGAAATGACCCGCGCACCCCGTCCCGAATGGGCCACGCACAAGGCCGTCTGGATCGGTTTTCCGAGCCATCCCGAATTGTGGCAGGAGGATCTCGATCAGGCCCGCGACGAAGTCGTCGCCTTCGCCGCCGCCGTCCATGCCGGTGGCAAGGGCGAACAGGTGCTGCTCGTCGCCGCCAATGACGAGGCGGCCGACGCCGCGCGCGCCATGGCGCCTTTCGCGACGGTGATCGTCGAGCTGTTCGGCGACATCTGGCTGCGTGACACCGGCCCGATCATCGGCGCCGACGGCACCGCCAACAGCTTCCTCTTCAACGGCTGGGGCGGCAAGTACGATCTGCCCGGCGACGACGACATCGGCCTTCGCCTCGCCGCCGAGCGCGGCCAGGCGCCGGCGCGGCACGATTGGGTGCTGGAGGGCGGGGCCATCGACGGCGACGGCACCGGCCTCGTCGTCAGCACCGAACAATGTTTGCTGAACCCCAACCGCAACCCTGCGCTGGATCGCACGCAGGTCGAACAGCGGCTGCGCGACGACCTGGGTTATGATCGCGTGCTGTGGCTCGGCGACGGGCTGCTCAACGATCATACCGACGGCCATGTCGACAATCTCGCGCGCTTCGTCGGCGAGGGGCGCCTCGCGCTTCCCGTCGCGGCGGAGAACGATCCCAACTGGCAGGTCTATCAGCAGGCCGCCGATCGCGCCCGAGCATTCGGCGTGGAAGTCGTGCCGATCCCGTCACCGGGCCGCGTGCTGCGCGATGATGAGGTCGTGCCGGCGAGCTACATGAACTTCTACATCGGCAATGCCGCGGTCGTGGTGCCGCTCTATGGCGCCGCCAATGACGATGCGGCGGTGGCGGCGATCCAGGCGATCTTCCCCGATCGCCAGGTGGTCGGCCTTCGCGCCGATGCGATCCTGACCGGGGGCGGCAGCTTCCACTGCATCTCGCAGCAGATCCCGGCCTGAGCCGGCGGCGCCCCTCCCGCGCATGATGCGGGGGAGGGGCGCCGGTCGGTCAGTTGCCGAACACGCGGGCGAAGATCGTGTCGACGTGCTTGTGGTGATAGCCAAGGTCGAACTCGGCATCGATCGCTTCGGGTGACAGCACGGCGGTTACTTCGGGATCGGCCTTCAGCAGCTCGTTCAGCGACAGCGCGCCGTCCGATTCCCACACCTTCATCGCATTGCGCTGCACCAGCCGGTACGCATCCTCGCGGCTGACCCCCGCCTGCGTCAGCGCCAGCAGCACGCGCTGCGAATGGATCAGGCCGCCCATCCGGTCCATGTTGCGCTGCATCCGCTCAGGGTACACCAGCAGCTTGTCGATGACGCCGGTCAGGCGGGCGAGCGCGAAGTCGAGCGTGATCGTCGCATCCGGGCCGATATAGCGTTCGACCGACGAATGGCTGATGTCGCGCTCATGCCACAGCGCGACATTCTCCAGCGCGGGGGTGACATAGCCGCGCACCATGCGGGCAAGGCCGGTCAGGTTTTCGGTCAGCACCGGGTTGCGCTTGTGCGGCATCGCCGAGGAGCCCTTCTGCCCCGGCGAGAAATATTCCTCCGCCTCCAGCACCTCGGTACGCTGCAGGTGGCGCACCTCGGTCGCCAGCCGCTCGATCGAGCTCGCGACCACGCCCAGGGTGGCGAAGAACATCGCATGGCGATCGCGCGGGATGACCTGGGTCGACACCGGCTCCACCGTCAGACCCAGCTTGGCGGCGACATGCGCCTCGACGCGCGGGTCGATATTGGCAAAGGTGCCGACCGCGCCCGAAATCGCGCAGGTCGCGATTTCCGCCTTGGCGGCGAGCAGCCGCACGCGGCAGCGATCGAATTCGGCATAGGCCTGCGCCAGCTTCAGGCCGAACGTCACCGGCTCGGCATGGATGCCGTGGCTGCGGCCGATCGTCGGCGTGAACTTGTGCTCCTCGGCGCGGCGGCGGATCACCGCCAGCAGCGCGTCGAGATCGGCGATCAGAATGTCGCTCGCCCGCGCCAGCTGCACGGCAAGGCAGGTGTCGAGCACGTCGGAGCTCGTCATCCCCTGGTGCATGAAGCGGGCCTGATCGCCGACCTGCTCCGCCACCCATGTCAGGAATGCGATCACGTCATGCTTGGTCACCGCCTCGATCGCGTCGATCGCGGCAACGTCGATCTCCGGATTGGTCCGCCACCACGCCCACAGCGCATCGGCGGCTTCCTTCGGTACCACGCCCAGTTCGGCGAGGGCCTCGGTCGCATGCGCCTCAATCTCGAACCAGATGCGAAAACGGGCTTCAGGCGTCCAGATCGCCGTCATGTCGGGCCGGGAGTAGCGCGGAACCATGTGAATTTCCTCGGTCGTGCTGGGGCAACGCCTCATGGTTGAGTCGTTGCAAAAACAGGGCTGGGTGCCGGTAGCAGGCTAGCGCAATCGCTTCAAATGCCCGGCGAGGAACCGTATATCCAAGTTATCGGTTTATTGCGCCAAGTTGTTGTCCGAACCGCAAGGTTGAAAAGTGAAATACGTGACACGACATGGAATAGTATAAAGGAGAGAGATGATGCTGAAGAGCTTCATTCTGGCTAGTTCGATGATGGTTGCTGCCCCGGTGCTTGCGCAGGACGCGGCCGGGACTCAGCCAATGGCGCCGAGCGCTTCGCCCGCCCCCTCGACAACGCCGCAAGGTGCTGCCCCGGCGCAGCCCGCCGCGCCCGCGCAACCGGGTGGCGCCGCGACGGAGAGCGCCGCGGCGACTGGCGCCGATCAGGTCGCGAGCATCGTGAACGCCGAATTCGCCAGCTACGACAAGGATCGTAACGGCACGCTCGACAAGACCGAATTCGCCGCCTGGATGGACGCGCTGAAGGCAAAGGCGCCCAATGCCGCGGCAAAGCCCGCCGATCCGAAGTGGAACGATGCGGCCTTCGCCCAGGCGGACAAGGACAAGTCGGCCTCGCTCACCAAGGATGAGCTGAGCGGCTTTCTCGGCAGTCCGGCCACTGCTGGCAGCCAGTAAGCCCTGATCCCAGCTTTCAGGGGGCGCGGCTCACCCCATGCCGCGCCGGCATCGCGGGCGGCCACCGGATCATCGGTGGCCGCCCGTTTGCCATTCCGGCGTGAACATTGGCGGAATCTTTACGGCGTGATGGTACAGCCGGTGCATGACCCCGGTCTTTCTCACCATCGATACCGAGATCGCGTGGCGTCACCATGCCGCGGGGCTCGCACCCGATGCGGTGGAGGCGCGATCGATCGAGCCGGGCGGCGTCGGCCTCGTCTGGCAGCTCGCGATGCTCAAGCGGCATGCGCTGAAGGCGACCTTCTTCGTCGATCCGATGCCGGCGCGTGTCTATGGTCTCGATCCCTTCCGGCGCATCGTCGCGGCGGTGCGCGACGCGGGGCAGGAGGTTCAGCTCCATCTCCATCCCAATTGGGTCGGTGCCGGCCTTGCGGATCGCGGCGCGCACGGAAAGTTCGAGCTGATCGACCTTGCCGGTGAGGAGCAGCAGCGCCTGCTGGCAGAGGCCGCCGCCCTGCTGGTCGAGGCGGGGGCACCCGCGCCGGTTGCCTTTCGCAGCGGCAGCTATTCGGCCAATGATGCGACGCTCGCGGCGCTCGCCGCGATCGGCATCGCCTATGACAGCAGCCACAATGGCGCGCACCACCCCTGGCCCAGTGCGATCGATCTCGCGCCGTCGCAGATCGCGCCCGTCGAGCATGCCGGCGTGGTCGAGGTGCCGGTGACCGTGATCGAGGACCGCCCCGGCGTGTGGCGCAACGTGCAGATCTGCGCCCTGTCCGCCGCTGAGATGAGCGCGGCGCTCGATCACGCCATCCTCGCCGATCATGCCGCGCTGACGATCGTCGGCCACAGTTTCGAACTTGCCAATCGCGCCGGCCTCGCGGCGAACCGCGTCCATGTCCAGCGGTTCGAGGCCTTGTGCCGGATGCTCGCCGCCCGTCGCGGCAAGGCGCCGACGACGCATTTCGCCGATCGCCCGCGGCTCCGGATCGGCCGCGACGATCGCCCGCTCCCCGCCAGCCGCTGGCGGCGCGGGCGGCGCCAGGCGGAGCAGCTGTGGTCCAATCTGGTGGCCGAGCGGCGCGCGTGACGACGGCCGCCCTGCGCCTGCAGATCGGCGCCCGCACCCTCGCCACCATCCCGCGGCGGCTGACCCGCGTCGCGCTATCGCTCGATCAGGCGCTCGATCAGGCGCTCAATCAGGCGCTCGATCGGAAACTGGGCGGGGCGTTGCCGCCGCTGCCCCCGCTCGATCCCGCGGCGCACGGCTATCTCGTCACCTCGCTGCCACAGGCGCTGGCCCCCGACTGGCCCGGCGTCTCGTCCGAGCGGTGGGTGATCTTCGAACGACAGCGTTACACGCGTTATTATGTCGATCTCGCCGCGGGGGAGGCGGCCTGGCGCGATGGCCTGTCACGGCAGGCGCGTTCCACCATGAAGCGCAAGGCGAAGAAGCTTGCCGCTGAATCGGGCGGCGCGCTCGATATCCGCCGCTTCCGCAGCGCTGCCGATCTCGCCGCCTTCCACCCGGTCGCGCGGCGGCTGGCGGAAAGGACCTATCAGGAACGGCTGATGGGGGCCGGTATCCCCGACGACCCCGCCTGGGTGCGCGCAATGCTGGCGCAGGCGGGTGAGGACCGGGTGCGCGCCTGGCTCCTTTATGTCGGCGATACGCCCGCCGCCTATCTGTGGTGCGGCGCCGACGGTGGGACGCTGCGCTACGATTATGTCGGCCACGATTCCGCCTTTGCCGCATTGTCGCCGGGCAGCGTCCTGATGGAAGCGGCGCTGGGTGACCTCTTTGCCGATCGCTTCGCCCGCTTCGATTTCACGGAGGGGGAGGGGCAGCACAAGCGCGGCATGGCGACCGGCGGGGTGGCATGCCGCGATCTGCTGCTGCTGCGCCCCTCGCTCGCCAATCGCGGCGCGGTCGCGCTGGTCGGCGGCTTCGATTCGGCGATGCGCGTGGCCAAGCGCCTGTCGGGCACCCCGCTGCTGCGCGGAGTGGCGCGCCGGATTCGTCGCGCAGGCTGAGCGACGGGGCGCGCGGCCGGCGCGGGGACATGCTATGGCGGTGCGATGACATGGGAACGACGCACCTTTCTGGCCGGCACGGCTGCAGCGGCGGTGGTCGGACCCTTTGGGGCAATGGCAAAGGGGACGGGGATGTACGGGCTGATTGGAAAGATGACCGCGCAACCCGGCAAGCGCGCGGAGTTGACTGCAATCCTGCTCGATGGCGTCGCCGGCATGCCCGGCTGCCTCAGCTATGTCGTCGCCGATGATCCCGGCGAAGCCGACACCATCTGGATTACCGAGGTGTGGACCGATCAGGTATCGCATGTCGCCTCGCTGCAGATGCCCTCGGTCCGCGACGCCATCACCCGCGGCCGCCCGCTGATCGCGGGGATGGAGCGGATTGCCGAGACACGGCCGCTCGGCGGCACCGGGCTTACGGCGGGCTGATCCTCTCTGGCGGCGTGACGCGATTTTTGCGGGCGGGCGCATCGCCTTTGCGGCGCCTCGCCATTGATGCCCCGCGCGCCAGCCGCTAAGCGCTGGGACGACATGGGCATCAACCTCAATCCCTTCACCTGGTGGAATGGCGCCACCATCGGCACCTGGTTCGGCCTGCGCGGCATGACGCGCGTCGGCGAGGACTCGCTTGGCAACGTCTATTACCAGGGCGGCAAGGACACGGCCGGCAACCCGCGGCGCTGGGTGATCTACAACGGCTCAAACGATGCCAGCCGCGTGCCGCCCGAATGGTTCAGCTGGCTGCACAAGCATGTGGACGATGCGCCCACCCAGGCGCTGCCGCCGCCCCGCCCCTGGCAGAAGCCGGCGAAGCCGAACATGACCGGCACGCCGGAGGCTTATCGTCCGTCGGGCGCGCTCGAGAAGGGTGGTCGCCGCCAGGCCGCCACCGGCGATTATGAGGCGTGGAGCCCCGACGCGTGAAGCCTGCGGTCGCGGCGGCCGCGATCGGCGGCGCCGCCCTGCTCGGCGTCGGCGTCTGGTATGTCGCCAGCGACGGCGATGACGCCGCCTCGCGCCGCGCGCCGGCCGCGAGCCAGCAGCTTCCCGAGGCGGCCGAGAATGTCCCGTCCGATGTCGTGACGGTGGAGGGGGATGCCGCCCCGGTCGATGCCGGCAGCACCCCGATGGCGCAGCGCAGCGCGGTGATCGGCCTCCTCAACAAGCGCAATGGCGTCAGCCGCGACGTGCCGATCAAGCCGGGCCAGGCGGTGCGCGTCGGCGACACGATCATCCGCCTGCGCGCCTGTGAGCGGACCGCCCCGTGGGAGCAGGAACAGCTCACCGGCGCCTTCGTGCAGCTCGATGTGCGCGGCAGCGACGACAAATGGCGCCGTGCCTTTTCGGGCTGGCTGTACAAGGAACGCCCGGCGCTGAACGTCGTCCAGCACCCGATCTACGACGTCTGGCCCAAGAGCTGCACGATGTCCTTCCCCGACAAGGGGCCGGATACCGATGTGATCGCCGCGCCGTCGACCGCGCGGAAATCCGCTGGCGCTGCGACGGACAGCGGGTCGGCTCCCGCACCCGCGACGCCCGCCGCGGCGGCGCCATCCGCACCCGCCGCGCCCAGCACGTCGGCCAGCGCCTCGCCCAGCAACGCGATGTAATCGTCCCGGTCGATCTCGATCGCGCCCAGCGATGCGAGGTGATCGGTCATGAACTGGCAATCGAGCAGCGTGAACCCGCCGTAGCGCAGCCGCGCGACCAGCGCGGCGAGCGCGGCCTTGGACGCATCGGTCGCGCGGCTCACCATGCTCTCGCCAAAGAACGCGCGGCCCAGCGCCAGGCCGTAGAGTCCACCGACCAGCTCGTCACCTTCCCAGCATTCGATCGAATGCGCGAAGCCCGCCTCGTGCAATTGCAGAAAGACCCGCTCGATCGACGGGTTGATCCACGTCTCCGGCCGGTCGCTCGCCGACTCGGCGCACAGCCCGATGATCTGCGCAAAGGCGGTGTCGCTGGTCAGGCGGAAGCGTTCGGAGCGCAGCGTGCGGCGCAGCGATCGCGACAGGTGGAACTGGTCCAGCGGCAGGATCGCGCGGTGGCGCGGCTCGACCCAATAGACGCCGGGGGCGTCGCGCGCGTCCGCCATCGGGAACACGCCGACCGCATAGGCGCCAAGCACCGTCGCGGGGTCGAGGATTTCGAAGGGGCGATGGCGCGTCATGGTCGACGCGCAAGATAGAAAGCCGTCGCCGCTCCTGCAAAGGGGCGGCGACGGATCATCGATGGGTTAGCCGCGGCAGGTGAGGGCCTTCTGGTCCGGCTGCTCGATCGTCACGCTCTTGGTATCGCCGGTCAGCTTCCAGCCGCCCTCGGCGGTCAGCGGCTCACCCGCGTTCGGGGCGGTCAGCGTGGTCGACGGGCCATCCTTGGCGGTCTTCACGACGACCTGCTTGTCGCCTTCGAAGAAGGTCACGTACACAAGGCTGTTGTCGCCGCAGCGCATCGACTTTTCCGCCTTGATCGACGGCGGAAGCTCGATCGCGCCGGCGTTGGCGAGTTCGCCCGCCATCGGATCGGGGTTCGAGTCGAGCACTTCCGGCACGGTGGGTTCGGAATTGCAGGCAGCGAGCGCGAGGAGCGCCGCGGTGGCGAAAAGGAAGGGGCTCTTCATAGCGGCCCGCGACTTCGCGCATGCAGCACAGAGCGTCAAGGCAAAGGCGGTGAGCCGCGATACTTTATTTCGATAAAAGCGGCCGAAACGGAAGGATCATCGCCTTTTTGCCCGCTTCACTCATGGAATTCGTCCAGTTCCGGGATTCGGCCAAAGGCGATCTTGCTCCCCACTCGGTCCGCCCGCCCGCCGCCCAGCGGGCCGAGCGATACCGCATGACGGCCGAACCGCTGGTTGATCCGGTCCATCGCGCGGCTCAGCGCAAGTCCGCGAGTCTCGCGCGCCAGCGGGTCGGCGGGGTCGAGATGCGCGAACAGGCTCGCCTGCTCGCCCGCCACCGGCACGATCTCGGCCAGCGTCACGCCGATCATGCGCAGCCGGAACCCGCCCGGCCGCCCGCGCCCCGCCTCTCGCAAGCGCGGGAACAGCGCATCCAGCCGGTCGAGCACGACGAAACTGTCCTGCGTCTCGGGCAGCCGGATCGACGTGCGCCACGCGCTCTTGTCGTCCTCGAACCGGACATGCAGCACCAGCAGCCGCGCGCGATAGCCCTTGCGCCTGAGCCGGCTCGCCGCCTTCAGCGCCAGCCGCCGCGCGGTCAGCCGCGCCGGCTCATAGCCGCGCTTGCCCGGCGACAGGACGTGGCTGTGCCCGATCGTCCGGCTCTGCGTCGGCTTCTCGGGCAGGTCGACTCCGTGCAGCAGGTACCACAACCGGTCGCCATCGGTGCCGCCCCAGGCGTGGCCGGCGTCACGTGGCCGCCGCGCGCACAATTGCGCAATGTCGTTCACCCCGTCACGCGCCAGCCGCCGCTCCATCTTCGCGCCGATTCCCGCAATATCGGTCAGCTTCAGCCGGAACAGCGCGTGCGGCAGGTCCTTGTCCTCGAACACCACCAGCCCGTCGGGCTTCTGCAGGTCGGAGGCGAGCTTCGCGAGCAGCCGGTTGGGCGCGATTCCCACCGACGACGTCAGGCAATCGCCCACCCGCCGGCGGATCCCCGCCTTGATCCGCCGCGCCAGTGCGATCGCCGCGTCGCGATCATTCTCATTGTCGAGCAGCCGGCATGCCACCTCGTCGATCGAGCACACCCGCGTCACCGGAATGTGGCGCCAGATCTCCGCCACGATCGCATCGTGAAACTCGACATAGCGCCGGTGCCGCGCCGGGGTGACGACAAGATCGGGGCAGCGCTGCTTCGCCTCCCACACCGGCGTCCCCGTGGTGATGCCATGGCGTTTCGCCTCCACCGACGCGGCGATCGCGACCGTCGTGTCGCTCCCCACCGGCGCGACGATCACCGGCCGCCCGCGCAGCGACGGCTGCAATTGCTGCTCGACGCTGGCGAAATAGGAATTGAGGTCGAGGAACAGCCAGCGCAGCGGCCGCGGCGGCAGGTCGTGCCGCGGCGCGATCGAAGGGGAGGGCGACTCGGCCGGCATCATGGCTGCGGCAGGATAGCGAAGCGCGGGATTGTTCTCCAGTTGTTCTCACGATAGGACAGGCGGCGATACTCCTGTCGCGATCCGGGAACCCCCATGGCTAAGATCCAGAAGCGCTTCGTCTGCCAGTCCTGCGGGTCGGTCTCGTCGCGCTGGCAGGGGCAATGCGTCGACTGTTCCGAATGGAACACCCTGGTCGAGGAAACGCCCGCGATCGTCACGCCCTTCCATGCCAAGCACAATCTGCAGGGCGGCGGCCGCACCGTGACGATGGTCGCGCTCGATGCCGAGATCCCGTTGCCGGCCCGCCGCGCCAGCGGCATCGCGGAGCTTGATCGCGCGCTCGGCGGCGGTTTCGTGGAGGGCAGCGCGACGCTGATCGGCGGCGATCCCGGCATCGGCAAGTCGACGCTGCTGCTGCAGGCGGCGGCGTTGATGGCGCTCGCCGGCGCCGACGTCGCTTATGTCTCGGGGGAGGAGGCGGCCGATCAGGTCCGGCTGCGCGCCCGCCGCCTGGGGCTGGGGGAGGCGCCGGTGCGGCTCGCCTCGGCCACCTCGGTGCGCGACATCCTGACCACGCTGGGCAGCGGCCGCCCGCCCGAATTGCTGGTGATCGATTCGATCCAGACGATGCATTCCGATCTGATCGAGGGCGCGCCCGGCACCGTCAGCCAGGTGCGCGCCTCCGCGCAGGAGCTGATCCGCTTCGCCAAGGAACGCGGCACCGCGCTGGTGCTGGTCGGCCATGTGACGAAGGACGGCACCATCGCCGGCCCGCGCGTGCTCGAACATATGGTCGACACCGTGCTCAGCTTCGAGGGCGAGCGCAGCCATCAATACCGCATCCTGCGCGCGATCAAGAACCGCTTCGGCGGCACCGACGAAATCGGCGTCTTCGCGATGGAGGCGCAAGGGCTGACCGAGGTGTCGAACCCGTCCTCGCTGTTCCTGACGCAGCGTGACGAAGGCGTGACCGGCACCGTCGTTTTTCCCGCGCTGGAGGGGACTCGCCCCGTGCTGGTCGAGATCCAGGCGCTGGTCGTCCGCCTCGCCAGCGGCGCCACGCCGCGCCGGGCGGTGGTCGGCTGGGACAGCGGCCGGCTGGCGATGATCCTCGCCGTGCTGGAGGCGCGCTGCGGGCTCAGCTTCTCCTCGGCGGAGGTCTATCTCAACGTCGCCGGCGGCTACCGCGTGCAGGATCCCGCCGCCGACATGGCGGTCGCTGCGGCGCTCGTCTCCGCGCTGTCCGAACGGCCGGTGCCGACCGACGCGATCGCCTTTGGTGAGGTCGCGCTTTCGGGTGAGGTGCGCAGCGTCGCGCACGCCGCGCTGCGCCTGAAAGAGGGGGCGAAGCTCGGTTTCGGCCAGGCGCTCGTCCCCGCCGCTTTGGCGAGGGAACAGGCGCCGATGCGCCTCTCCGGCTTCCCCACGCTGGCGCGGCTGGTGGATCATCTTCTCGGCCGCGGCTAAGGGCCCGCCAACGCCCCGCCGCATGGCTGGGTGACGTTGCAACCGGCGGACCCTAGATAAGCGGCAATGAACCTGAACGGACTCGATATTGCGGTGCTCACCGCCGTTGGCGGCAGCGCACTCCTGGGGCTGAAGCGCGGGTTCGTGACGGAGGTGCTGGCGCTGTTCGCCTGGGTCGCCGTGGTCTTCGCGATCAAGATCTTCCACCTGCCTGTGTCGCAGGCGCTGGCGGGGCCGATCGGCACCCCGTCGGGCGGCGCGGCCCTGGCCTTCGTTCTGGTCGGTGGCATCACCTATTTCCTCGGCCGTATCGTCGCGCGCGCGCTGGGGGACCGGGTGCGCAAGTCGGTGGTCGGCCCGGTCGATCGCGCGATCGGCTTCGGCTTCGGCGCGTTGAAGGGGCTGATCCTCGCCAGCCTCGCCTTCCTGCTGGCATTGCTGGTGCTCGACACGATCGGCGGCGGCCCGCGCAGCCGCCCGGCGTGGATGAAGGACGCGCGCACCTATCCGTTGCTCAACGCGACCAGCAGCGCGATCGCCGATTTCGTCGATCGCCGCCGCCGGGGTGAGCCTGTGTTCGGCCCCGACGGCCCCTTTGGCGGTGCCACGCCCACCCCCTCCAGCAGCAGGACGCCGGCATGAGCGACACGCTCTACAATGATGCGATCCTTCGCCTCGCCACCGACAATCCGATCGACGAACGCTTGCCCGACCCGATGGGCAGCAGCGAGAAACGTTCGCCGATCTGCGGCAGCCGGGTGACGGTGGACGTCAATCTCGGCCCCGACGGACGCGTGAGCGAGGCCGGGATGCTGGTGCGCGCCTGTGCGCTGGGCCAGGCATCCTCCTCGCTCCTCGCCGCGCAGATCATCGGCCGCTCGCCGGAGGAACTGGCCGCGGCGCGCGACGCCGTGACCGGCTGGCTCGCGCGGACCGGGAACATCCCGGATTGGCCCGGGCTCGACGTGCTGACACCCGCGCTCGACTATCATGCCCGTCACGCCTCGATCCGTCTCGCCTTCGAGGCCGCGGCGGAGGCGGCGGAGCAGGCGACGCACGCAGCCGCGAGGAACTGATGGAACACGGTGCCACTGGATCACTGCTTCGCGATGGGGTGATCCTGCTCGGTGCCGGGCTCGGGTTCGTTCTTCTCTTCCGCCGGCTGGGGCTGGGCGCCACGCTCGGCTATCTCGTCGCCGGGGCCGTCGTCGGCCCCCATGTGCTGGGGCTGGTCGGTGATGCCGACGCCAAATTGGGTGTCGCCGAACTCGGCATCACCTTGCTGCTGTTCGTCGTCGGGCTGGAACTCAAACCGTCGCGCCTGTGGCAACTCAAGCAGGATATCTTCGGCCTCGGCCTGCTTCAGGTCGTCGCCTGCGGAATTGCGATCACCGCCATCATCGCGGTGTTTGCGCATTTCTCCATTCCCGCCGCGCTCGCGCTCGGCCTGCCGCTGGCGCTGTCCTCGACCGCGCAGGTGCTGCCGCTGCTGCAATCCTCCGGTCGGCTGCGCACCCCCTTTGGCGAGCGCGCCTTTTCGGTCCTGCTGTTCCAGGATCTCTCGATCATCCCGCTGATCACCATCATCGCCGCGCTGAGCCGCAATCCGGCCGATGCCGGCGGCCCGCCGGGCTGGCTGCTGATCCTCTACACGATCGCCGCCGTCGTCGGTCTGATCGCCGCGGGACGCTTCATCCTGTCACCCTTGTTCCGCCTGATCGGCAACATGGGCGAACGCGAGATGTTCGTCTTCGCCGCGCTGTTCACCGTCATCGCCAGCGCCGCCTTGATGGAATCGCTCGGCCTTTCCACCGCGCTCGGCGCCTTTGTTGCCGGCGTGATGCTCGCCGACAGCCCGTACCGGCATGAGCTGGAGGCCGACGTCGATCCCTTCCGCTCGATCCTGCTCGGCCTGTTCTTCCTCACCATCGGCATGATGCTGAACCTGACGGCGATTGCGGAGCGGCCGCTCTTCGTCGTGTCGATGGCGCTGGCGCTGATCGCCACCAAGACGCTGGTCATCTTCGGCCTCGGCCTCCTGTTCAAGATGAACTGGCGCTCGGCGCTCGGCCTTGGCGTATTGCTCAGCCAGGGCGGCGAATTTGGCTTCGTCCTGTTTGCGCAGGCCACCAAGGCGTATCTGATCGCGCCGGAGGCCGCGTCGCTGTTCGGCGCCATCGTCACCTTGTCGATGGCGACCACGCCGTTCCTGATGAGCGCCACCAGGCGGCTGCGCGAGGCGCCGATCATCGCCGAGGAACGCGAGGGGCCAAAGGCGGAGGGCGCCAATGCGATCATCGTGGGCTATGGCCGCTTCGGCCAGACGGTCGGACAGATGCTGCTGACGCAGGACATCCCGGTCACGCTCATCGACACCGATATCGAGATGATCGACATCGCCGGGGAATTCGGCGCCAAGGTCTATTACGGCGACGGCACCCGGCTCGATCTGCTGCGCCAGGCCGGCGCGGCGGAGGCGGAGCTGATCCTGTTCTGCATCGACGACGAACAGGTCACCGCCGAAGTGGTCGAATCGGTGCATGAGGCATTTCCCCATGCGGCGATCTATGTGCGCGCCTATGACCGCCGCATGCTGATCAAGCTCAAGGGCAGCCCGGCCAAGCTGGTGGTCCGTGAAGTGCTCGAATCGGCGGTGAAGATGGCGCGCGGCGCGATGGCGGATCTTGGCATCGACCGCGGCGAGATCGACCGGTCGGAGGCGATGTACCGCGCCAGCGACCGCGAACGGCTGCGCATCCAGCTGGAGGCCGGCGATATCTATGCCGCCCGCGCGATCGTCGCCGCGGAGCAGCCATGGGGCAGGGGGAACGACACATGAATTGGTTGATGGTTCTGGCGGGTCTGTCGGGCGCGCTGGCGGTCGGCGCGGGCGCATTCGGCGCGCATGGCGCCAGCGGGCAGGCGGCCGAATGGCTGCGCACCGGCGGCCAGTATCAGTTGATCCACGCCGTGGCCGCTTTGGTCGCCCTCCGCCTCGACCTGCGTGGGCCCGGCTGGCTGTTCGTCGTCGGCGCCGCGATCTTCGCCGGCACGCTCTATCTGATGGCGATGGGCGCGCCGCGCTGGCTCGGCGCGATCACGCCGATCGGCGGTACGTTGCTGATCGCCGGCTGGCTCTGGCTCGCCTGGGCGGGCTTGCGCGGATGATGGCCAGCGGCCGCGTGTTCGAGGCCGGACTTCTCCGCAGACAGGCCGGATGCATCACGTCTTCTGGCGGCACGCGGCCGAACAATAGACCACCGCGTCCCAGTCGCGCGCCCATTTCTTGCGCCAGCTGAACGGCCGCTGGCACACCGGGCAGGTCTTGGTCGGCAGGTCGCGCTTGGCAACGCCGTTGGGCATCAGCGCGGCTGGATCGCCAGGAAATCGCGCACGTCATCCAGCGACACTTGCTTGTCGAGGTACGTCTGCCCGATCCCGCGGGCGAGAAGAAACGGGATATTTCCGCCACTTGCCTTCTTGTCGTGGCGCATATGCTCGACCAGCCGCTCGGCCGGCGCATCGATTCCCGCGGCGGCCAGCCCGCTCGGCAACCCCGCGGCCTGCCAATGCGCCGCCACCCGCACCGCATCCTCGATCGGGCACAGCCCATGCGCCGCGGAATAGCCAAACGCCAGCGCACACCCAGCCGCCACCGCCTCGCCATGCAGCAGCTTGTCGGAAAACCCCGCCTCCGCCTCCAGCGCATGGCCGAACGTGTGCCCCAGGTTCAGCAGCGCCCGGCGCCCCAGCGTCTCGAGCTCATCCTCACCCACGATCCGCGCCTTGGCTGCGACCGAATGGGCAATGGCATATTCCCTCGCCGCCGGGTCACCCGCGAGCAGCCTCTCGCCATTCGCCTCGCACCAGGCGAAAAACTCCGCATCATCAATCAGCCCGTACTTCACGACCTCGGCATAGCCGGCGCGCAGCTCGCGCAGCGGCAGCGTATCGAGCACCGACGGGTCGATCAGCACCACCTTGGGCTGGTGGAACGCCCCGATCAGGTTCTTGCCGGCCCGCGTATTGATCCCCGTCTTGCCGCCCACCGAGGAATCGACCTGCGACAGCAAGGTTGTCGGGATCTGCACGAAGCCGCACCCGCGCTTCAGGATCGCGGTGGCGAAGCCGACCAGGTCACCGATCACGCCGCCGCCCAGCGCCACCACATGGTCGCCGCGCTCGACGCCCATCGCCAGCAACTGATCGGTCAGCGATTCCAGCGTCGCCCAGCTCTTGGATTTCTCACCGGCCGGGATGATGATCGCCTCGCTCTCGATCCCCGCCGCCGTCAGCGACGATCGCAGCGTGGCGAGATGCGGCCCGACATTGGCGTCCGCGACGATCGGCACCCGGCGCTTGCCGACCAGCGGCGCGAGGCGCTCGCCGGCGCGAGTCAGCAGCCCCGCCTCAATCACCACGTCATAGCTGCGCGTGCCCAGCGCCACCTGCACAATCGTCATGCGTTCCCGTACCCAATCGCTTTCAGGATCGCGCGCACGGTCGCTTCGTGCGGCGCATTGTTGCTTGTCACATGGATGTCTGCCTGCGCGTAGAGCGGATTGCGCACCTCGGCGAGCTCGCGCAGCACCTTCGCCGGGTCCTTGCCGCGCAGCAGCGGCCGCGTATCGCGCCGGCGCACCCGGTCGACCAGCACGTCGATGTCCGCGTCCAGCCAGACGGACAGCGCATCGGACAGGATCAGCTGGCGTGTCGCATCATTGATGAACGCGCCGCCGCCGGTCGCGATCACCTTTGGTCGCCCGTCGATCAGCCGCTGGATCACCCGTCGCTCGCCATCGCGAAAATAAGGTTCGCCGAATTGCGCGAATATTTCCGCGATCGACATGCCCGCGGCTTCCTCGATCGCATTGTCGGCGTCGACGAAGGGCAGGCCAAGCCGTTGCGCCAGTCGCTTGCCCACGGTGGATTTGCCCACGCCCATCAGGCCGACCAGCACGATCGGTTCACGCTGCCAGCGGCTCTTGCGGTCGCGGTTGGATGGGGCGGGGCTTTGCAACATGGGTCTGCGGGCTATACAGCGCGTCGGCGCCCCGGGCACAAGGCTCGCGGAAGGTTAGGCTCGACGCTGGCGGGTTTTGCCGGCGTCGTACAGGGTGTGGAACATGTCGCGGTTGATCGTCTCGCTGGTGGTACTCCTGGTCGTCGTGGTCGGCGGGTTGTTCTTCCTCGCGGGCAGCGCGACCGAAAAGCCCACCACGCGTGTCGAGAAGGCGGTCGAGCTTGGCAACCTCGCGGGTTAGGCTGCTGGCGGCGCTCGCCGCAGCAGGATCATTGGCAGCAGCAGCGGTCGCACAGAACGCGCAGGCGCCCGAATCACTTTTACCGCCCGGCTTCGGCGAGCCGGTTGCGCCGCCCCCGGCGCAAGCGCCCAGCAACCAGACGGTCCAGCCGCTGCCACAGGCGCCGCTAGACCTGCCGGCGCCGGAGGCAAGCCCGTCGCCCACCCCGACGCCGACACCGCCGAGTGCCGCGGAACTGGCGAAATATGAGATGCCGCTGTTCGCGCGGCGCTCGCTGTCGATCGTTGGCCCGATCGGTCAGCCGGAGGGAGGCGTTGCGCCGAACGCGTTCGGCGACGCCGACGGCGGCTACCTCCAGGGGCTGATGCGCCGCCTGTCCGCGCCGCTGCCGTCGCGCTGGCTGTCGATCGCACTTCGCCGCGCGTTGATGTCGCGCATCGATACGCCCGCCGGCCTCAACGGCGCCGATTTTGCCGCAGAGCGCGCGTGGCTGCTGCTCCGGATGGGCGAATCGGTCGCGGCGCGCAGTGTTATCGAGAGCGTCGACACGATGAACGCGACGCCCAAATACGAACAGGTCGCGATGCAGGCGATGCTCGCCAATGGCGACCCGGGCGGCCTGTGCACGCTGGCAGAGGCGCCGCAGGACCGGGCGCGTGGCTGGGTCCTCGCGCGGGCCATGTGCGCGTCGCTCGGCAATGAGGAAGGCGGCGGGCGCGCGCTGATCGATGCCGCGCGTCGCCAGCGGGTCGCCAGCGGCATTGACCTGGCGCTTGCCCGCAAGGTCGTCGGCGCAGGGCTGGGCAGCCGTCAGGCGGTGACGATCGAATGGGATCCGGTGGTGCAATTGACCACCTGGCGTTTCGGGCTGGCAACCGCGACCGGCGTCGCCGTGCCAGCGGAACTGTACGAGACGGTCAAGCCGCAGGTGACCGGCTGGCGCGCGCTGGCGCCGGCCATCCCCATCGCCGATCGCGCCGCCGCCGCGGAAACCGCCGCTGCAATGGGCGTGCTGTCCAACGCGGCGCTGGTGGATCTGTACGCAGCGCTTGATGCTGGCGAGGATACGCCCGCGGCGCTCGGCGCGATCGCGTCGGACCTGCGCTCGGCCTATGTCGGTGCCGACATCGCCACGCGTCTGGGTGCGCTGCGCCAATTGTGGGATGGCGTGGAAACGCCGCAGGCCCGCTATGCGCGCCTCATCCTGACCGCGCGCGCCGCCGCGCGGATCCGCCCGGTCGACGGCCGGGAGGAGGCCAATCGCATCGTCGCTTCCATGTTGTCGGCGGGGCTCGACCGTACCGCACAGCGCTGGCGCGGCCAGGTCGACGAGGGCAGCGATGCCTGGGCCATGCTGGAATTGTCCGATCCGGACGCCAGAACTCGGCTCGGCTATGGCGCGGTCGGCAAATATGCGGGCAGCGGCAACGAGACGCTGAAGCGGCAGTTGTTCTTCGCTGGGCTGGGCGGTCTCGGCCGTCTTTCCCCGCAAGAGGTCGAAAGCGGCGCCGAGTCGCTGGACGTGCCGATCGGCGTGCAGAACAGCTGGACGCGCGCGCTCGATCGCGCCGTGCGCGACCGGCAGCCCGCCACGGTGCTGCTGCTGTCCGGCATCGGCATGCAGGCGGACGCCTGGCGGGCAATACCGCCGGCCGCGCTCTATCGGATCGTCGCTGCGCTGCGCGCGGTGGGGCTGGATGGCGAGGCACGGATGATCGCCGTCGAGGCGCTCACGCGGGTCTGACCGGATGGGCGATGCGGCCCTCATCGACCGCTTTCTGGAGATGATGGCGGCGCAGGCGGGCGCCGCGCGCAACACGATCGCCGCCTATCGCAGCGATCTCTTGCTTGCGTCGGAGGCGCTGGACGGCCGCCTGGCCGAGGCGGATGCCGACATGATCGGGCGGCTTGCAAGCGGCTGGTCCGCGCTGGCCCGGTCGACCGTGTCGCGCAAGGCATCAGCGCTCCGGCGCTTCTTCACCTTCCTCGCGGAAGAAGGGTTGCGGGCGGACGATCCGGGCGCGGCGCTGCCACAGCCGGCACGCCGTCGTCCGCTTCCCCGCACGCTCAGCCATGCCGACGTCGATCGGCTGTTCGCGGTCGTAGCGGCGCGACTCGCGCGTGATCCGCCGCTCGCCCCCGATGTGCGCAACGCGGCGCTGCTGGAACTGCTATACGGTTCGGGCCTGCGCGCGACCGAGCTCGCGTCGTTGCCGCGCAATGCAATTCATCCCGATCGACCCTTCATCATCCTCTCGGGCAAGGGTGGCAAGGAACGGCTGGTGCCGATATCGGACCGCGCCCGCGCTGCCGTCGCACAATGGCGCGATCATGTCCCCGCGGACGACAAATTCCTGTTTCCGTCCGGCGCCACGCACATTTCGCGCGTGCGGCTGTTTCAGATCATCCGCGCGCTTGGGGTCGAAGCCGGTATCCCGCCCGATCGCATCAGCCCGCATGTGCTTCGTCACGCCTTTGCCACCCACTTGCTTGAGGGCGGCGCAGATCTTCGCGCGTTGCAAGCAATGCTGGGGCATGCCGACATTGCGACGACGGAAATCTACACACATGTCGATCGTGCCCGGCTGGTCACGCTCGTCAATGAACGGCACCCGCTCGTTGACGTGGCGAAACCGCGCGCCTAGCTCCGCGCGATGGCGACTTTCCTCGACTTTGAAAAACCCATTGCCGAACTGCAGGCGCGAATCGACGAACTACGCGATACCGGCGCCGAGGGCGGTGTCGACATCGCGGCAGAGGTCGCGAAGCTTCAGGCGAAGTCCGACCGACTGCTGAAGGAAACCTTTTCCAAGCTGACGCCGTGGCAGAAGACCCAGGTCGCCCGTCATCCCGAGCGGCCGCACTTCAAACATTATGTTGCCGGGCTGTTCGACGAGTTCATCCCGCTCGCCGGCGATCGCGCCTTTGGCGACGATCAGGCCATCATTGGCGGGTTCGCCAGTTTTCGCGGGCAGCGTGTGCTGGTGATGGGGCATGAGAAGGGTGACGACACCACCTCCCGTCTCCGTCACAATTTCGGCATGGGCAAGCCGGAGGGGTATCGCAAGGCGGTGCGCCTGATCTCGCTCGCTGATCGCTTCAACCTGCCGATCGTGACCCTGGTCGACACCTCGGGCGCTTTCCCGGGCCTGCAGGCGGAGGAGCGTGGCCAGGCCGAGGCGATCGCGCGCTCGACCGAGGCGTGTCTCGCCGCCGGCGTGCCCTTCGTCTCGGCGGTCGTGGGCGAGGGCGGCTCTGGCGGCGCCGTTGCGCTGGCCAGCGGCAATCGCGTGCTGATGTTCGAACACGCCGTCTATTCGGTCATCTCGCCGGAAGGCTGCGCCTCGATCCTGTGGCGCACGGCCGACAAGGCGGCCGACGCTGCCGAAGCGATGAAGGTCACGGCGCAGGATCTGAAGGCGCTTGGCGTGATCGACACGATCGTGCCTGAGCCGCTGGGCGGCGCGCATCGCGGCCCCTCGGCAGCAATCGGCGCGCTGGCGGACGCGATCGAATCGGCGCTCGGCGAATTGCGCGGCATGGATGCGGCCGCGCTACGGCGCGAACGGCGCGAGAAGTTCCTCGCCATGGGCCGCGCGCTTAGCTGACCCTGGACAAAAAAGGGCGGCGAGCCGAAGCCCGCCGCCCACTTCAATAATTAATCTTGGCTCTGCGTCGGGCGCTGGTTCATACCGGCGGTCACGTCACCGAAGGTCGCTTCGATGGTGTCGCCCAGCGTGCCCATGGCGGTAATGGCGGCAACGGCGATCAGGGCGGCGATCAGGCCGTATTCGATCGCGGTGGCACCCTTGGAATTCTTGAGGAAGGCGCGCATCTTCTGCATGTTCGGTCTCCAGTGGTTGTCTAACGCTTTAGTCACCCGACCGGATGAAGGTGCCCCCCGCTCCGGTACCCACCCCAATTAACGTGGCCAGGTTGAAAAACATTTAAGGGCCGTTGCGGCTGGGCGGATTGAGGACGGCGGTGACGCTGCTGCTGAGGTCGTTCCACAGACTGGTCGTCTTTTCCGCCAAGCCGGCCACGCTTGCCATGATCGCAATCACGATCAGGGCGAGGATGAACCCATATTCGACCGCGGTGGCACCACGCTGATCGCCTGCAAGCCGCAGGGCTGCGGCAAGCGCGCGTTTGATCGCTGAAGGGCCTCGGTGCATGCGCTGCTGATCGCATGGCTGTATTAAGGAAAGGTCGACATGCCCCATCCTGTTCCAGCGCAGGCTCTACCAATGCTGGTGGTCGCCGCCGCGCTGATCGCGGCGGATGGCCGGATCCTGGTTCAGCAACGTCCGCTCGACAAGCATCATGGCGGCCTGTGGGAGTTCCCCGGCGGCAAGGTGGAGCCAGGCGAGACACCCGAGGCGGCCTTGGCTCGCGAGCTGGCGGAGGAACTCGGAATCGCGGTGGAAGCTGCAGACTTTTACCCCGTCGCCTTTTCGCGCGGCAGCGCTGGCGATCGCCCGATGGTCCTGCTGCTCTATCGTGCCGAGCGGTGGGAGGGGTCTGCGCAGGCAATCGAAGCTCCAGCAATCCACTGGGTCGCGCCTGAAGAACTGGCCGCGCTGGCCATGCCGCCCGCCCACCGGCCGCTCGCCGAGGCGCTGATGGCGCTGAGCTAACGCCCACCGCGCGGACGCGACGCCCGGCAAGTCACATCATCAACAGCGTCCCCGTCCCGCCAAGGACGAATGCCAGCACCAGCCAGTAATGCGAGCGGACGAGCCAATCGGAATCGCCGTCAAAGATGCGCATGAGGTCCCTCGATTCTTCGAGAACGGGCAAGCCGCCGGGGCCCGCCAATCTGCCACCGGCCTTATCGCACGCGCGACCCGTAGCGACCTAGAAATGGCACCGAACCGGAGCAACCAGGCTTACGGATAAGAAGGGGACACCACGCTGGAGGCCCGACCGGGA
The DNA here is from genome assembly GCF_045369765.1 of Sphingomonas olei. Classification (NCBI taxonomy): domain Bacteria; kingdom Pseudomonadati; phylum Pseudomonadota; class Alphaproteobacteria; order Sphingomonadales; family Sphingomonadaceae; genus Sphingomonas; species Sphingomonas olei. The sequence continues at coordinate 267,279 of NZ_JBIQEU010000001.1, read as the reverse complement.
ATCGAACCCGGGTGCAAGGATTTGCAGTCCTCTGCGTCACCACTCCGCCATCGGGCCTCGATCGCGTGGAGGCGGGCTGATGGGGCGGCGCGCCAGCCATGTCAAGTTTCGACATTGGCGCATTTGCCGCGACAGGATAAAGCGCCACTTCGATGGTAAGTGTATTGCCATGCTAAAACAGCCGTGCGACAGGTGACAGAATGACGATGACCATGGAACGCCAACCCGATTTCGCCGCCCTGCGCACCGCGATGGTGGCCAGTCAGCTGCGCACCAATGCGGTGTCGGATGCACGCGTGGTCGCCGCCATGGCCAATGTGCCGCGCGAGCGCTTCGTGCCCGCCGACCAGGCGCCGTTCGCCTATCGCGACGGGCTGGTGGAGCTTGGCGGCGGTCGTTCGCTCAACCTGCCGATCGCCACCGGCCGCTTGCTCACCGAGGCGCGCCTCACGTCGCACGACCGCGTGCTGCTGATCGGCGCAGCGTCGGGATATACGGCCGCGGTTTTGGCAGAACTGGTGGCTGCGGTCGTCGCGGTCGAATCGGATCCCGCGCTGGTCGCCATGGCGCGTGCTGCGCTTGGCGGCGAGGATCGCGTGACGATCCTCGAGGGGCCGCTGGAACATGGCCACCCTGCCGATGCACCGTACGACGTGCTCATCATCGACGGTGCGGTCGAGCAGGTGCCGGAGACGTTGGTGACTCAGGTTCATCCCGACGGCCGGGTGCTTGGGGGCCTCGTTGATCGCGGCGTGACCCGGCTTGCGGCTGGTCGCCGCAGCGAAGGCGGCTTCGCGATGCTCGATTTCGCCGACGTCGAATGCTGCCGCTTGCCCGGCTTCGCCAAACCGGCACGTTTCACCTTCTGAGCAAAGGCTGCAATGACCCGCGTTCGTTCCCTTGCCATGCCGCTGACGATCGCGGCTGTGATTGCGGTATCTCCGGCGCGGGCGGACACGCTGCGCGAGGCGCTGGCGCGGGCCTATCAGGACAATCCGACGATCACCGGCAGCCGCGCACGGCAGCGGGCGATCGACGAGACGGTGCCGATCGCACGCGCTGCGGGCCGTCCCACGCTGGGCAGCAACGCGGGGGTGACGGAAAATTATCTGCGCAGCGGCAATTCCTTCACCACGCCGGAGAAGGTGGCGCAGGCGCAACTGGCACTGAACGTACCCTTTTATTCCGGCGGCGCGGTGCGCAATTCGGTGCGCGCGGCCGAAACCCGGGTGGAGGCAGGGCAGCTTGGCCTGCGCGGGACGGAGGCGGGGCTCTTCACCGAAGTGGTCGGCGCCTATAACGACGTACTGCGTGACGAGGCGATTGTCGGCCTCAACGCCCAGAACGTGCGCGTGCTTGAAACCAACCTTCAGGCCAGCCGCGATCGCTTCCAGGTCGGCGACCTGACCCGCACCGATGTCGCCCAGTCGGAGGCGCGGCTCAGCCTCGCCCGCGCGCAGCTCGATCGCGTACGCGCCAATCTGATCGCCAGCCGGGAGAATTATGTCCGTCTGGTCGGCGGCGCCCCCGGCGCGCTTGAGCCGCCGCCGCCGCTGCCCAATCTGCCGTCCAATGCGGATGCGGCCGTCGATGTTGCGCTGCGCGACAATCCGACTTTGCTGTCCGCCCTGAAGGAGCGTGACGCCACCGCCTTCGACGTGCGCGTCGCCCGCGCCAGCCGTCTGCCCACGCTCGGCATCGGCGCCACGGGCAATTATGTGAACTATCTCGGCTCGCTGGGCTCAGGCACCGGGCTGGGCGTCGGCCAGAGCGGCACCTCCGCCGGCGTCGGGCTCAATGTCAGCCTGCCGTTCTTCCAGGGCGGGCGCCCCGCCGCGCTGGTGCGCCAGGCGCAGGCGCAGCGATCGCAGGCGATCGAAAATGCAACCGCGGCCGAACGTCAGGTGATCGCCTCGACCCGGTCGGCCTATGCCGTGTGGCAATCCTCGCTTCAGGTGATCGCCTCGTCGGAACAGGCGGTGGCCGCCAACCAGCTCAGCCTGGAGGGCGTTCGCGCGGAAAACAGTGTCGGCACCCGCACCATCCTCGACATCCTCAATGCCGAGCAGGAATTGCTGAACAGCCAGGTGACCTTGGTGACGGCCCGCCGCGACGCATATGTCGCCGGCTTCGCCTTGCTCGCCGCGATGGGGCAGGCGGAGGCGCAGGACCTCGGGCTGGAAGCAGGGCCGCTCTACAATTCGGCCGACAATTACCGTTCGGTGCGCGGCCGCTTCTCCGACTTCTCGGACGGGCCGGCGCCACAGGCCATCGCTCCGTCGACCAGCACCGTCCCGCCGCAGAACGCCACCGTCACGCGTCCGCTCGATCCCGCGCTCGACAGCAGCAAGGTTGACAGGAGCCCGGCGTTGACCACAGGTGAGAACGCACCGAACCGCTGATAGTCAGCCGTTTTTGGGACGAGGTGGACTGCGCGCATGGGGGATGTCAGCGCCGAGCCGTCGATGGAAGACATTCTGTCCTCCATCAAGCGCATCATAGCGGAGGAGGGCGATGACCGCCCGATCCGGCCGCGCCGCAGTGGCGCAGCGCGTGCCATGCCGGCCGCCCCGATCGCTGATGACGACGACGAGCCGGAAGAAGTGCTTGAGCTGAGCGATCCGATGCCGCCGTCGCGCGGGCCGGCCACCAGTGCCGCGGCCGCGGATGTGCCCGTTGCTTCTCCCGCACCAAACGCCGCTTCGGCGAGCATGTCCTCCGCGCAGGCCGCCGCCGCTTTGCTGTCCGAACAGACGACTCAGGCGACTCGCGGCGCGCTCGACGCGCTCTCGCGGCTCATGGTGAAGCCGGAACCGGGCAGTGACGGTACGCTGGAGGGGCTGGTGCGCGACATGCTGCGCCCGATGCTGCGCGAATGGCTCGACGCGAACCTGCCGGCACTGGTCGAAACGCTGGTCGCGCGCGAGATAGCGAAGATCACGCGCGGCTCCTGATCGCTTGTCCCGGCACCTGGCCGGGAATATGACAAGATCATTGTCGCGCCTGATACGATCTGCTTTACCGCAGGGCCATGAGGATGCTCCTGTCCGCGAGCTTCGTTGCGCTCGCCGTCGCCGCCGCTCCGGCCTTTGCCCGCCCGCTGACGATCGAGGATCTGACGATGCTCAGTCGCATCGGCGCTCCGGCCGTCTCCAAGGACGGCCGCTGGATGGTCTGGGCGCAGCGGGAGACCGATCTTGATGCCGGTCGCGGCCGCTTCGATCTGTGGCGGCTCGATCTGACGAAGCCCGGCGCCGCGCCGGAGAAATTGCTCGCCGATCCGCAGAAGGACGAAAATGATCCGCAGATCGTCGGCAACACCGTCTATTTCGCGATGGACGACGCGATCTGGTCGGTCCCCGTCACCGGCGGCACGCCGCGCCGGCTGACCGACTTCAAGGGCGGCTTCAACGGCTTCAAGGTCGCACCGACGGGCGACAAGATCGTGGTCTGGGCGGATCGGCTGCCCGGCGCGCCCAGCCTTGAGGAGCCGATGATCCGCAAGCGCGCGGATGCCGGCTCGGGCCGCACCTATGACCAGCTGTTCGTCCGCCACTGGGATACGTGGAGCGACGGCAAAAGGTCGCAGCTGTTCGTCCTGCCGCTGACCGCCGCCGGCGCGCGCGGCAATGGCAAGGCAGTGGTCGGCAACCTCGTCGGCGACACCCCCTCCAAGCCGTTCGGCGGCGCCGAGGAAGTCGCGTGGAGCCCCGACGGCAAGACGCTCTACTTCGCGCTGCGCGAGGCGGGGCGGATGGAACCCACGTCCACCAATCTCGACATCTTCGAGGTGCCCGCCGACGGCAGCCGTGCGCCGGTGAACCTCACCGCCGACAACAAGGCGACCGACAATCAGCCCGTCGTCTCGCCCGATGGCCGAACGCTCGCCTGGTTCGCGATGCGCCGTCCCGGTTACGAGGCCGATCGCCAGGTGTTGATGCTGCGCGATCTCGCCACTGGCCGCATGACGTCGCTCACCGAAAAGTGGGACCGTTCGGTCGGCTCGATCGCCTGGGCCGCCGACTCGCGTTCGCTCTACGTCACGGCGGATGACACGCAGGAAACCCCGCTGTTCCGTGTCGATGCGGCGACCGGCCAGGTCACGCGGCTGACGCAGCAGGGCCATGTCGGCGCAGTCGCCGTGACCCCGACGGGGCCGATCATCGCGCTCGATTCGCTCACCGCCCCGGCGGATTTCTACCGCGTCGCCGCCACCGGCACGCCGCAGCGCCTGACCAACGTCAACGCCGCCAAGCTCGCCGGCATCGACATGCCGACGGTCGAACGGTTCAGCTTCACCGGCGCCAACAATGACACCGTCTGGGGCTATGCCGTGAAGCCCGCCAATAGCACCGGCAAGGTGCCGATCGCCTACATGGTCCATGGCGGGCCGCAGGGGTCGAGCAACAACAGCTGGTCCTACCGCTGGAACCCGGCGGTGTTCGCCGGCGCCGGCTACGGCCTCGTCGCGGTCGATTTCCACGGCTCCACCGGCTACGGCCAAGCCTTCACCGACAGCATCCGCAACAACTGGGGTGGCTGGCCACTGGAGGACCTGAAGAAGGGCCTGTCCGCCGCGACCACCAAGTTCGCCTGGCTCGACGCGGACAATGCCTGCGCGCTTGGCGCCTCCTATGGCGGCTATATGATGAACTGGATCGAGGGGCAGTGGCCCGACCGCTTCAAGTGCATCGTCCAGCACGACGGCGTCTTCGACGCGCGCGCCATGGCGTATGAAACCGAGGAGCTCTGGTTCGACGAGTGGGAGCATGGCGGGAAGACCTATTACGAGGACCCGCAGGCCTTCGAGAAGTGGAACCCGGTCCATCACGTTGCGAAGTGGAAGACGCCGCAGCTCGTCATCACCGGCGAGAAGGATTTCCGCATCCCCTACACCCAGGGGCTCGCCGCCTTCACCGCGCTCCAGCGCCGCGGCATCCCCTCGCGCCTGCTCGTCTTCCCGAACGAGAACCACTGGGTGCTGAAACCGAAGAACTCGCGCCAATGGTATCGCGAAGTGATCGGCTGGATGGACAAGTGGACCGGCAAGGCGCCCGCTAACCAATAACACCTCGTCATCCCGGCCTGGAGCCGGGGTGATGGTGTGAGGAGGGGGGACTTGGGTTCCCCCCACCGCCTCGCTATGGCCGCTCCATGAGCGAGCTGCCGAAAACCTTTGACCCCGCCGCGATCGAATCCCGCTGGTACAGCCATTGGGAAGAAAACGGCCTGTTCCGCCCCGAGCGTCCCGGCGCGGAGCCGTGGACGATCGTCAACCCGCCGCCCAACGTCACCGGCTCGCTCCACATCGGCCACGCGCTGGATAACACGCTGCAGGACATCCTGACCCGTCACGCCCGGCTGAAGGGCAAGGACGCTTTGTGGGTCGTCGGCACAGATCACGCCGGCATCGCGACGCAGATGGTGGTCGAGCGGCAGATGGCGCTCAAGCAGCAGAAGCGCACCGATTTCACCCGCGACGAATTCGTTGCCAAGGTGTGGGAATGGAAGGCGGAGAGCGGCGGCCAGATCACCGGCCAGCTGCGCCGCCTCGGCTGCTCGATGGACTGGGCCAATGAGCGGTTCACGATGGATGAGGGTTTCTCGAAGGCCGTGCTCAAGGTCTTCGTCGAGCTTCACCGCCAGGGCCTGCTCTATCGCGACAAAAGGCTGGTGAACTGGGATCCGGGCCTCGGCACCGCGATCAGCGATCTCGAGGTTGAGACGCGCGAGGTGAAGGGCAGCTTCTGGCAGATCCGCTACCCGCTCGCCGACGGCTCGGGCACGATCACCGTCGCCACCACGCGGCCCGAAACGATGCTCGCCGACATGGCCGTCGCCGTCCATCCCGAGGACGCGCGCTACAAGGACATGATCGGCAAGCAGATCAGGCTGCCGATCACCGGCCGCCTGATCCCGGTGATCGCCGACGAACATGCCGACCCCTCGCTCGGCACCGGCGCGGTGAAGATCACGCCCGGCCATGACTTCAACGATTTCGAGGTGGGCAAGCGCGCCGGCATGAAGGCGGGCGAGATGCTCAACATGCTCGATGCCAGGGCCAACGTCACGCAGACGGCGGACGGCCTGATCCCGGCCGAGTTCCTCGGGCTCTCGACGGCGGACGCGCGCAAGGCGGTCGTCGCCCGGCTCAAGGCCGATGGCGTCCTCGTGCCGCATGTCGACAAGGAAGGCGTCGAGCATGATGCCGAGCCGCGCACGATCCAGACGCCCTATGGCGATCGCTCAGGCGTCGTCATCGAGCCGTGGCTGACCGACCAATGGTATGTCGACGCCAAGACGCTGGCGCAGCCCGCGATCGAGGCGGTGAAGTCCGGCGCGATCCGCCTCGTCCCCAAGACGTGGGAGAAGACCTACTTCAACTGGATGGAGAACATCCAGCCGTGGTGCGTCTCGCGTCAGCTGTGGTGGGGCCACCAGATCCCGGCGTGGTTCGGACCGGACAACACCCCGTTTGTCGGGGAGAATGAGGAAGATGCTGCTCGGCTTGCACTTGCTCACTACCAGTCAGAAACGAATGTGCCGCTGAAAGTCGTTTTCCTTGACACGGAAAACGTCTGGGCGGGCAATGAGACTTTTGGTTGGGTGGGTAAGGCGCAGGACATTGGGTCAGACCCCATTGATCCAGCCACCATTGTTCTTCGTCGGGATCCCGACGTGCTCGACACCTGGTTCTCCTCCGCACTCTGGCCCTTCGCCACGATGGGCTGGCCGGACAATAGCGATCCCACGCTCGGCGGGCGCTATCCCAATGACGTGCTGATTTCAGGCTTCGACATCCTGTTCTTCTGGGATGCCCGCATGATGATGCAGGGCATGCACTTCATGAAGGACGTGCCGTTCCGCACGCTCTACCTGCACGGTCTCGTTCGCGCGGCGGACGGCGCAAAGATGTCCAAGTCCAAGGGCAATACCGTCGATCCGCTCGGCCTGATCGACAAATACGGCGCCGACGCGCTGCGCTTCTTCATGGCGGCGATGGAAAGCCAGGGCCGCGACATCAAGATGGATGAGAAGCGGGTCGAGGGATACCGCAACTTCGCGACCAAGCTGTGGAATGCCAGCCGTTTCTGCCAGTCGAACGGCATCGGCGGATCGACCACGCTGGAGCCGCCGGCGGCGACTCACCCGGTCAACAAGTGGATCATCGGGGAGGCGATCAAGGCGATCCAGTCGGTCGACCTCGCGCTTGGCGAATATCGCTTCGATGCTGCGGCCAACGCCATCTATCAGTTCGTCTGGAGCCAGTTCTGCGACTGGTATCTCGAACTCATCAAGGGTTCGATTGATGACGAGACGAAGGCGGTCGCCGGCTGGGTGCTCGACCAGATCCTGGTCGTCCTCCACCCGTTCATGCCGTTCATCACCGAGGAACTGTGGCACGCGCTCGCACCGCGGGAGCATGACCTGATCGTCGCGCACTGGCCAATGGCGGACGCACGCGCGATCGATCCGGCGGCGGCGCAGGAGATCGACTGGCTGATCCGCCTCGTCAGCGAGGTACGCTCCAGCCGTACCGAGCTGAACGTGCCCCCGGGCGCGCGTCTGCCCTATGCAGTGGCGGATGCGAACGAGGAAACGCAGGCGCGCCTCGAGCGCAATGCTCCGACGATCGCTCGCCTCGCCCGGATCGATCCGGGCGAGGTCTCGGGCGGCACCGCGCAGGTGGTGGTGGACGAAGCGACGTTCCGGATCGCGCTGGGCGACGTGATCGACCTCGCCGCGGAGCGCACTCGACTCGCCAAGGCGATCGCCGCGGCCGAAAAGGAGCGCGACGGGCTTGCCGGGCGCCTCAACAACCCGAGCTTTGTTGAACGCGCGAAGCCCGAGGCGGTCGAGAAGGCCCGCGCCGATCATGCGGAGAAATCCGCGGAGGCGCAGCGGCTTGCGGCCGCCCTGGCGCGGCTCGGCTGATCCACGTCCGTCGGTGGCATTTCTCCAAATGGGACAGGTGCCACCGACAAATGCTGGCGAAAGCCGCGGCGAGATTATAGCGCGAGCGCTAATTAGCCCGGAGTTGAAATGTCCCGCCTGAAGGTTTCGGTGATCGCCATGGTCGCCTCGCTCGCCATGGCCACGCCGGCGAATGCCCAGTCGATCGTTGGCCTCGATGTCCTGCGAACCTGGAACCTCGTGGTGCTCGGCGATCTCACCTCCTCGTCCGAGGTCGAGGGCCGTACCTTTGTCGGCGGCAACCTCAACGGCAATTCGTCCAACTATCAGATCCGCACGCCGGAGCCGTCGCCCTACAACGTCACGGGCCTGACGGTGGTCGGTGACGTCAACGGATCGCACAAGAACCTGAACGGCGGATCTGGCGCGGTCGTCGGCGGCAACGTCAACAGCGGCTTCAACCTGAATGGCGCGCCGCAGACGGTGAAGGTCGGCGGCACGATCGCCAACACCAACGTCAACCAGAACACGGTGACCTCGGGCCTCGCCGCGAGCGATCCCTCCTTCCTCGTCAACCTTAAGCAGCAGGGCAGCCTGATCGCCAGCAGCATGGGCGAGCTGTCGCGCACCTTCGGCGGCATGTCCTCGAACAGCAATCTGACGATCAGCGGCAACCGCGGCACGTTCGATGCGAAGCCCGATGCGCAGGGCGTGGCGGTGTTCAACATCTCCAGCACCGATTTGGATCGCATTGGCGAGATCAAGTTCAACCTCAACGGCGCCGATACCGCGATCGTCAATGTCACCGGCGCGAACGTGACGCTCAACGATAATTTCCTCGGCGGCACGACGGGGCTGGGCAAGCACGTGATTTGGAACCTGGTCGACGCGCAGAAGGTCGATGCCACCACCGCATGGGGCGGGTCGGTGCTGGCGCCGGGCGCCGCGGCGACGACGGGCAATTACATCGAAGGCTCGGCGGTGTTCGGCAGCCTCGTGCAGAACGGCGAGTTCCACCTCGGCACCTTTGTGGGCGGCTATAACCCGCCGTCGGGCCCGCCGGTCAACGGTGGTGGCTCGCCGACGCCCATCCCGGGCGAGGCCGCAGGCCTGTTCGCGCTCGGCGCCATCGGCCTGTGGATGATGCGCCGCCGCCGCCACGCGGCCGCCTGACGACCCTTCACCGACCACGGACAAGAAAAAGGGCGAGGCGTCCAGAACGCCTCGCCCTTTTTCATGCGTGTCTCCCTTCCCGAGGGGAAGGAAGCGAAACCCTGCCCTCCCGCGCGGGGAGGGCAGGGGCCGCCGTTACGCGGCCAGGTTGCGCAGCACGTACTGCAGGATGCCGCCGTTCAGGAAATACTCAAGCTCGTTGACGGTATCGATGCGGCACAGCGTCTCGAACGTCTCGGTCGAGCCATCCTTGCGGGTCATCGTGACGGTGACCGTCTGGCGCGGGCGCAGGCCCGCGACGTTCTGGATCGTGAACGTCTCGTCCCCGGTCAGCTTCAGCGTCTCGCGCGTGACGCCCTCGGCGAACTGCAGCGGCAGGACGCCCATGCCCACGAGGTTCGACCGGTGGATACGCTCGAAGCTCTCCGCGATCACCGCGCGCACGCCGAGCAGGTTGGTGCCCTTCGCTGCCCAGTCACGCGACGAACCGGTGCCATATTCCTTGCCGGCGACGACCACCATCGGCGTGCCATCCGCCTTGTGGCGCATCGCGACGTCGTAGATCGGCATCACTTCCTCGCCATAGCGGCTCATGCCGCCTTCGATCCCCGGCACCATCTCGTTCTTGATGCGGATGTTGGCGAAGGTGCCACGCACCATGACCTGGTCGTTGCCGCGGCGCGAACCATAGCTGTTGAAGTCCGCCTTGGAGACCTGACGCTCCATCAGCCACGCGCCCGCCGGGCTGTCGGCCTTGATCGAACCGGCCGGGGAGATGTGGTCGGTGGTGATCGAATCGCCCAGGATCGCCAGCGGCTTCGCCTCGATGATGTCGGTCACCGGTGCCGGGGTCATCTCCATGCCCTCGAAATACGGCGGGTTGGCGATGTAGGTCGATGCTGCCGGCCAGCTGTAGGTGTCCGAACCGGTCACGTCGATCGCGCGCCACTTGGCATCGCCCTCATACACGTTGCCGTAGCGGGTACGGAACATGTCGTCGTTGATGTTGGCGGTCATCAGCTCCGACACTTCCTGGTTCGAGGGCCAGATGTCCTTGAGGTACACCGGGCCGTTCGTCCCTTCGCCGATCGGCGTGTCGTTCATGTCGGTGGTGACGGTGCCCTTCAGCGCATAAGCGACGACGAGCGGCGGCGAGGCGAGGAAGTTCGCGCGCGCATCCGGCGACACGCGGCCTTCGAAGTTGCGGTTGCCCGACAGGACCGATGCGACGACGAGGTCATTCTCGTTGATCGCGCTGCTGATCGGCGCGGCGAGCGGCCCCGAATTGCCGATGCAGGTCATGCAGCCATAGCCGGTGAGGTTGAACCCCATGGCGTCGAAATCGTCCTGCAGGCCCGACTTCACGAGATAGTCGGTGACGACCTGCGAGCCCGGCGACAGCGACGTCTTGACCCAGGGCTTCGGCTTCAGGCCCAGCGCGCGCGCCTTGCGGGCGACGAGGCCGGCGGCGACCAGCACCGACGGGTTCGACGTGTTGGTGCAGCTGGTGATCGCGGCGATCACGACGTCGCCGTCGCCGATGTCATGGCCACGCTCGGCCACATCGACGCGCTTCGGCTCGGCCTTGCTGTACACCTTCGTCAGGTCGGCGTTGAACACGTCGTCGACCTTGTCGAGCGCGACCTTGTCCTGCGGGCGCTTCGGGCCGGCGAGCGACGGCACGACCGAACCCATGTCGAGCTCCAGCGTATCGGTGAACACCGGGTCCGGCGTGTTGGCGTCGCGCCAGAAACCGTTCGCCTTGGCATAGGCTTCGACCAGCGCGATCGTCTCGGCCGGGCGGGCAGTCAGCTTCATGTAGTCGATCGTCTTGTTGTCGATCGGGAAGAAGCCGCAGGTGGCGCCATATTCCGGCGCCATGTTGGCGATCGTCGCACGGTCGGCCAGCGTCATCTGGTCGAGGCCCGGGCCGTAGAATTCCACGAAGCGGCCGACGACGCCCTTGGCGCGCAGCATCTGGGTAACGGTCAGCACCAGGTCGGTGGCGGTGATGCCCTCGCGCAGCGCGCCGGTCAGCTTGAAACCGACCACTTCGGGGATCAGCATCGACACCGGCTGCCCCAGCATCGCGGCCTCGGCCTCGATGCCGCCGACGCCCCAGCCCAGCACGCCCAGACCGTTCACCATCGTGGTGTGGCTGTCGGTGCCGACGCAGGTGTCGGGATAGGCGATCGCTGCGCCCGCGGTGGCGTTCTCGCCCGTCTCATTGGAGGTCCACACCGCCTGCGCGACATATTCCAGGTTCACCTGGTGGCAGATGCCGGTGCCCGGCGGGACAACCTTGAAGTTGTCGAGCGCCTTGGAACCCCACTTCAGGAACTCGTAACGCTCGGAATTGCGCTGATATTCGAGATCGACGTTATCCTCGAACGCCTTGGGCGTGCCGAACTCATCCACCATGACCGAGTGGTCGATGACGAGGTGGACGGGGACCTGCGGATTGATCTTCGCCGCATCGCCGCCCAGCTTGGTGATCGCATCGCGCATCGCGGCGAGGTCGACGACGCAGGGAACGCCGGTGAAATCCTGCATCAGCACGCGCGCGGGGCGATACTGGATCTCGCGGTCGGAACGGCGCTCCTTCTGCCAGTCGACGACGGCCTGCACGTCCTCCGCGGTCACGGTCTTGCCGTCCTCGAAGCGGAGCATGTTCTCGAGCAGCACCTTCATCGAGAAGGGCAGGCGGGAAATGTCGCCGAACTTTTCGGCGGCGACTTCCAGCGAGAAATAATCATAAGACTTGCCGCCGGCTTGCAGCGTGCGGCGAGCCTTGAGCGTATCGTGGCCGATGGCGGTCATGTGGGTCCTTTCCCCATAAGTGCGGCCAGCTCGGGCGCGGCGGGGAAGCAAGAAGCGCGATGGTCGCGCCTCTCGCGCGAGCGCGCCTGGGCGGGCGTGAGCGAGACGTCGCAGCGGCCGATAGCAGCGCTCAGGGGTGGGGGGAAGGTGTCAAGTCAGGCCGGCGGTTACTTCGTGCGCTTGCCGGCGCATCGGCCGCCACGCAGTCTCCCCGCGGCGTCGCGACAGATAGGTGTCGAGCCCGATCTGCGCCCCGATCAGCATGAACAGGAATGACTGGAAGGCGATACCGACGAACGCCCCGCCCAGCAGGTAGATCAGCTGCGCATTCTGCAACGCGCCCGCCAGGCTCCCGGCCCAGGCGAACGCGCCCTCGCGATAGCGCCGCCGCAGCACCTCCATCCGCACCAGCCCGATGACATTGATCAGCAGCCAGATCGCGAGCCCAGGATAACCCTGCTCGCCCAGCATCTCGAAATAGCTCGAATGATAGGCGCGGCTCTTGTCCACCGTCAGGTTGCGCTGGACGGTGCGATGCGGGCCTTCGCCCTCGACCGATACCGTGTCGTAGCGGATCCGGTTCTGGCGATAGGCCTCGAACCCGCCGCCGAACGGATGGTCCTTCACATAGTCGATCGTCCACTTCCACACGGCGATGCGGGTGGAGGCGGATTCGTCCGCCTGATAGGTCTTGATCGTCCCCATCCGCTCGCTGAACGCGCTCGGCAGGAACGGGATGGCGGCAACGCCGATCAGGCCCAGCGCCGCGAGGTACAGCACCTTGCGTTTCACTTCGCGCAGCATCAGCACCGCGAGCAGGCCGATGCACAACAGGCCGGTGCGCGCCGAGGTGCCGACCGGGATCAGCAGGCAGGCAAAGGTCAGCGCCGCACAGAACAGCCAGACGCGCCGGTCCGGCCGGAACACGGTGCCATATTTGCCCAGCCAAAGGATGATCGGGATGAGCGAGATCGACACCGCCGAGATGATCGATCCTTCGTACAGGCCCGAATTGTTGCTGACCATCAGGTTCAGTTCGCCATAGCCGCCGCCCGAGGCGAGCGTCTTGATGCCGCCGACGATGATGATCGACGCGGCGGACAGCACCACGAACAGCAGCAGCGACTCGATCCGCAGCCGGGTGCGCAGCGTCAGCGGCAGGAACGCGGCAAAGGCCAGGTTCTTCCACACCCATTCCCACTTGCCCTCGGCCTCGATCGGGAAATCGGCGGTGCGGGTGGTGATCCAGCAATAGAGCAAGAGCAGCACGATCAGCGCCTGGCGCGGCGCGAAGCGCGAATCCTTCTTGTCGTCCACCAGCAGCCAGCCGAGCACCGCCAGCCCCGCGGCGATCATCGACACCGGCACGCTGTTGAGCAGGTAATAGGTAATCCGCTGCGGCGAGACGATATCGATATAGATATAGGTCAGTACGAAGATGAACGGCCGCTTGAACCCGCATGCGAACAACGCGAGCAGGAAACCGATGAAGGCAAAGTCACGCACGCGGGCGACGTCCCGGGCGAGTCCTGTCGGCAGGCGGCGCTTCCGAATCGAGATCGTCGCGCCGCAGCAGCAACCAGGCTGTCAGCAGCAGCAGGCCATGGCTGATCGCAAGGGCGAAATTGTCGATCATGGCGCGGTGCTGGTCGATCCCGAGGGGCGCCGCCGTGCAGGGCGAGGCCGAAAAACGTTGCTCCCGCCTAGCGCCTTGGCAGTTGACGTGCCGTTAAGCGCCGGCGTGGCAGGCCAGCCCTGATGCGTATTCTTCACGTCCTCGATCACGGCCTGCCGTTGCAGAGCGGCTATACATTCCGCACCCGCGCGATCGTCAAGGCACAGCTCGCCCGCGGGTGGCAGGTGGCGGCCGTTACCGGCCCGCGCCATCATCACGGATCGCCAGCCACCGAGGTGGTCGATGGCATCACGTTCCACCGCACCGGCCCGTCGATGAAACTGCGCGCGCCCTTGTCGGAAATGGCCGAGGTCGCTGCCTTCGGTCGGCGGATCATGGCGGTGGCGCGCGATTTCCGCCCCGATATCATCCATGCCCATTCGCCCGTGCTCGATGCCTTGGCCGCGATGCGCGCGACCCGCGCGCTCCGCCTGCCGCTCGTTTATGAGATCCGGGCCTTCTGGGAGGATGCGGCGGTCGGCAACGGCACCGGAACCGAAGGGTCGCTGCGCTACCGCGCCACCCGCGCGCTGGAAAGCTGGGCGGTGCGCCGCGCCGATGCGGTGGCGGTGATCTGCGACGGCCTGAAAACCGATCTGCTCGCCCGCGGCGTCGCTGCCGACAAGATCATGGTCTCCCCCAATGGCGTCGACATGGCGCTGTTCGGCGATCCGCCCGCGCGCGACGAGGCGCTGGCGCAGCAGCTCGGCCTTGATGGGGAGGTGATCGGCTTCATCGGCAGCTTCTACGATTATGAGGGGCTGGACGATCTCGTCGCCGCCATGCCCGCGCTCGTCGCGCAGCGCCCGCGCGCGCAGCTGCTGCTGGTCGGCGGCGGCCCGATGGAGGCGGCGCTCCGCGCGCAGGTCGCGGCCTCGCCGGTCGCCGACCGGATCCACTTCGCCGGCCGCGTGCCGCATCAGGAGGTGGAGCGTTACTACAGCCTGGTCGATGTCCTCGCCTATCCGCGCAAGAAGATGCGCCTCACCGATCTCGTCACCCCGCTGAAGCCGCTGGAGGCGATGGCGCAGGGGAGGCTGGTCGCGGCATCGGACGTCGGCGGCCACCGCGAGCTGATCCGTGACGGGGAAACGGGCACGCTGTTCGCCGCCGATGATCCCGCGGCGATCGCCACCGCGCTCGCCGCGTTGCTCGCCGACCGCACGATCTGGGATCACCGCCGCGCCACGGCGCGCGCCTTTGTCGAGCGGGAGCGTAACTGGTCTTCAAATATTTCACGTTACGAACCGGTCTATCGGCGGCTGATGGATGCCGCGGGCAAGGGTGACACATGGTCGTAAGGCGCACCGGCACGGACGTGACACGCTATCTGATCCCCGCAGCCTTGCTAGCTGCCGGCGTCATCATTGCCGCGTCGATCGCCGCGATGCCGCGCGTGAACTTCGACCTGCTGCTGTGGCGACTCGGTCTGCCCGATGTCATCCCGGCGGCCGCGCCGCCCGTCGGCGCGACCGGGCGCACCCTGCTGGCACTGGCGGCGCTGTTCCCCTTCCTCCTTGTGTCGGCGGTCGCCTGGCGGCTGGGAAATGGCGGCCCGCTGCTCGCCCTGCGCCGTCGCGACCGCGACGCTGACCTCCCCGCCTTGCGCCGCGCGGACGCGCACCCCGATCACCCGCCGCGCTGGCCGATTCGCGCGGACGAGGATCTGGGCCCGCCCTTACCCGCGGTCGGCAGCCCGGCCGCGCGGGTGCTGCCCGGCGACGATCTACCGCTCCCGGCCGATCTGGATCAGCCGCTTGCCGCCTTCGACCCGATCGCCATTCCCGACGTCCCGCGTGAACCGGCCCGCCCGGTCGCGCCGCTGGTCACGATCGTCGTCCCGCCGCGCAGCCACGATGCGGCGCCAGAAACGTCCGAGTCGCTGCCCGACATGCCGGCGGAGATAGCGGATGGCCCCAGCCAGCCGCCGATCTCCGACGATGACGCTGCACCTGAGGAGCCAGTCCCGGAGCTTGTCCCGACCGCCGAGGTATCTCCCGCCGAATGGGAAGCACCAACGCCGGCCGCCGAAGGGCCAGATGCGGTCGCACCGGAACCGCTTCCCCTCACCGAGCCCCCCGCCAAACCCGCGGCTGACCAAAGCGACGCCGACCAGCGGGACGGACCGGCCAACTCCGAACCCGTTCTCGAAACCGGGCCTGAACCCGCCGGCACGGATCAGGACTCGATCAGCGCCTTGCTCGACCGGCTCGAACGCGGGGCGCAGCGGCGCAAGGGGGCGCCGCCGCCCGCGCCGCCGCTGCCCGAACCGGATCCGCCGGCCCCGTCGCCCCCGCCGGGCAGCCTCGACGATACGCTGGTGATGCTCCGCCGCATGGCGCGCGGCTGATCGGTCGCGCGGGCTACGCGCGATCCACCGTCACCGCCTCGATCCGCGCCTGCCATTGCCCGTCCTGCTCGCGTGAGCCAGTCACCGACAGCCCGGCAAGCAGGCGGCCCGGCAGCGCCACGTCCACATCCTCCACCCGCGACAGCCACTCACGCGCCGCCTCGCCCGCAGGGGCCGTCAGCGTCATCGCATGCCGCTCACCGGCAAAGGTGGCGCTATACCAGGGCGCCGACCCCAGCGGTTCGATCGTCACCGACAGGCGCCGCTGCGCCGCCGATGCGTGCAGCGCGCGCTCGATCAGCGCCGCCGGCGCAGGGCCGCGCATCAATTCGCCTCCGCTTCGTGGCCGCCGGCGGCAATCGGCACGTCCGCCGCAGCCTCGCGCAGCGCCGCCTCGACGCGCGCGCGCATCTTCGGTCCCGGCGTGCGCCCGCGCCGCAAGTCATGGACCAGCCGGGGGTCATTCACCACGCGCCGGCCAAAGGTGGTCGGCGGAATTCCCGTCCGCCGCAGGTAGCAATCGATCTGGGTGAGGAGGGATATGGCAAGCTCCTGAGTCGCTTATGTTCCTCTTTTGTTCTCTCAACTTTTCCAACTTGTCTAGGAAAAATCCTAGACTACAAGGATGGCATGGCGGAAACGGTGGCCCAGACGGTTGAGCGGCTCGCGGCAGCGCGCGGGATCAGCCTGTCGGAACTGTCCCGGCTGCTCGGACGCAACCTTGCCTATCTTCAGCAATTCGTCCGCCGGGGGACGCCGCGTCGTCTGGCGGAGGCCGACCGCCGCGTGCTGGCGCAATTCTTCGGCGTCGATGAAACGCTGCTCGGCGGCACCGCCGCGCCCGAGGCGCCGCTGGTATCCGTCCCTTATCTCACCGTCGCCGCCTCGGCCGGCGCGGGGCAGGCGACGGGGGAGGAGCGGGCGATCCGCCATGAGGCGTTCGGCGCGCGGCTGTTGCGCGACGCCGGCATCACCCCTGCTGCCGCCTCGCTCATCGATGCGGTGGGCAATTCGATGGCGCCGACGATCCTTCCTGGTGACCGCTTGCTGGTCGACCGCAGCGATGTCGCGCTCGCCAGCGATGCCATCTTCGTCGTGCGGCGGGGCGGCGAATTGCTGGTGAAACGGGTGCGGCGGGACGGCCCCGGCCTGACGCTGCTCAGCGACAATCCCGATTATGCGCCGCTATCGTGCGCAAGGGGGGAGGCGGACGTGATCGGCCGCGTCCGCCTGCTACTGCGTGAACCCTGATCGCCGCTGGCTGCCGCGCGTCAGGCGTTTCAGCCGCGATCCTTCAGCCACATGGCAACCGCGATCGCGCTGCCGATCGCCAGTCCGGCGAGAAAGCCGATCGATGGTTGCCCGACGAGCAGCCCGATGACGGTGCCGGCCAGCAAGCCAACGGCAATCAGGAATCCGCCGGCATTGCCCGGGCGCTTGAGGGGATCGGCCATGACGCGCGCCTTGCCACGCCGCACCGCACGCTGCCAAGCGGCAAACCGTTAACCCTCGCCGTTCACGCCCGGGGAGGATGTTGCGCGATAGCGCGGCCGCACCATTCGCAACGGGGCGCCACCTTGTCATCCTTGTACCTCGCCGACCGCCAACTGGTGTATGACGCCGCCGCGCTGATCCACCGTTTCGGCACTTATGCTGCGGACGAGGCGGCCCTTCGTGCCGATCGCAGCCGCACCGTCGGCAACGTGATCCACTTCTGCCGCTGGCGGCAGGTCGAACGGTTGGTGCGGGTGCTTGCGACCGATCAACGCCTGGGCACGCTGCACTGAGCGTCACGCCGCATTGCCGCCCGGCGGCGGACGGCTTACGGCAGGGTCAATGGACGGGCGTAGGGCGCTGATCGCTGGGGCAGGTCTGATCGCGTCGATCGTCTCGGCGCCGGCCGGCGCGCAGCAAGCGGCCGGGACCGCCCCCGCGCCTGCGCTTCCTGCGGAACAGCCGATCGATCCCGCCGCGCCGCTCGCCGACATGCCCGATATCGGCGTGGCCTGGCCGGAACTGCCGCCGCAGACCCCCGCCGCGCAACAGGCGACCGCCGCACAAACCGGCGAGACACGCTATGCGTGGCGCATCGACGGGCTCGACGACATGGCCTCGCCGCTCCTGCGCGAACGCTTCGCCGCTTTGTCGGTGCTCGACCAGAACGATGGTGAGGCCGCCAACGCCGCGCAGCTTGATCGCCGCGCGCGCGAGGATTCGACGCTGCTCGTCACGCTGCTGCGCGCGCAGGGCTATTATGATGCGGAGGTCGAACCGCGCATCGACACCGTCGATGGCCGCCCGCTGGTCATCCTCACCGCGACGCCGGGGCCGATCTACCGGCTGAAGGAGGTGACGATCGATGGCGTCGCGGCGGCGGGGGACAAGGCAACCGCGCTGCGCGATGCCTTTGGGGTCAAGCCTGACGACCCCGTCGACGCCGATCGCATCACCACCGGAGAGGCGAAGCTGCGCGTCGAGGCGGGGGAACAAGGCTTCCCCTTCGCGAAGGTGGGCGAACCCGAGGTGACGATCGATCGCGAGGCGCGCACCGCCACGCTCGACATCAGCGTCGATCCCGGCACCGCGCGCGTCTTCGGGCAGATCCGCGCCAATCCGAACAATCGCGTGTTCGATGCCGAACATGCGCAGGAAATCGCCCGTTTCGAACCCGGCAAGCCTTATTATGCCCCTGCGTTGGACGATCTGCGCCGCGCATTGGTGCAGACCGGGCTCGTTTCGGTGGCCGAGGTCACCCCGGTACCCGGCACGACGCCCGACACGGTCGACATCGACGTCCGCCTCGAACCCGCTCCCCCGCGCACCATTGCGGGCGAAATCGGCTATGGCACGGGCGAAGGCGCCCGCGTCGAGGCGAGCTGGACTCACCGCAACCTGTTCCCGCCCGAAGGTGCGCTGACGCTCCGTTCGGTGCTCGGCACGCGCGAGCAGCTCGGCGCAGTCACCTTCCGCCGCAACAATTTCAAGGGCCGCGACCGCGTGCTGACGGCGCAGATCAGCGCCGCGCACACCAATCGCGAAGCCTATGAGGCGAACACCTTCTCGCTCTCCGGCAGCCTCGAACGCCAGACCAACATCTTCTTCCAGAAGACGTGGACCTGGTCGCTCGGCGCCGAGCTGGTCGCCTCGGACGAACGCGACGTGATCGTCTCGACCGGCGAGCCGCGCCGCCGCACCTTCTTCATCGCCGCCGCACCGACCAGCCTCGTCTATGACGGGTCGGACGACCTCCTGAACCCGACGCGGGGCTTCCGCCTCGGCGGCCGCTTCAGCCCGGAGGTATCGCTCCAGGGTTCTGCCTTCGGCTACGCCCGCACGCAGGTCGATGCCAGCGCCTATAAATCCGTCAGCGACGGCGTGGTGCTCGCCGGGCGCATCCGCCTCGGCACGATCGTCGGTGCGCCGCGCGATGCGATCGCGCCATCCCGCCGCTTCTACGCCGGCGGCGGCGCGTCGGTGCGCGGCTATGGCTATCAGCTGATCGGCCCGCGTGATCCCAACAATGATCCGATCGGCGGGCGCAGCCTCGCCGAATTCGCCATCGAAGGGCGGATCAAGGCGTTCGGCGACTTCGGCATCGTGCCCTTCTTCGACGGCGGCAACATCTACACCTCCGCGCTGCCCGACTTCTCCGGGCTGCGCTATGGGGCCGGGGTGGGCGTGCGCTATTACAGCAACTTCGGCCCGATCCGCGTCGACGTCGGCACCCCGCTCAATCCGCAGCCGGGCGATTCGCGCGTCGCGGTGTACGTCTCGCTCGGGCAGGCATTCTGATGCGGCTGTGGCGCTGGGTCCCCGGCGGGATCGTCGCACTCGCCACGATCATCCTCGCCAGCCTGTGGATCGTCGATACCGATGTCGGCCATCGCTGGGTCGCGCAGCGCATCAACGCCGCTCGCCCCGCCAACGGCCTGCGCATCACCGTCGGCCGGATCGACGGCTCGCTCTTCGGCGCCGCCGTGCTGCGCGACGTGAAGGTCCACGATCCCGAGGGGCTGGTATTCGCTGCGCCGCGCGCCAACCTCGACTGGCGCCCCTTTGCCTGGCTCTCCAACCGGCTGGAGATCCGCTCGCTCGATATTCCGGTTGCCATGCTGGCGAAACTGCCCCGGCCGCGCCCGACTAGCCGGCACGGGCCGATCCTGCCCGATTTCGACATCGTAATCGGCCGGCTGTCGCTCGATCGGCTCGTCGTCGCGCCCAAGGTGACCGGGGCATTGCGCTACGGCCGCATTGCCGGCCGCGCCGATATCCGCAACGGCAATGCCCTCGTCGCACTCGACGCACTGGTCGAGGGGAGCGATCAGCTCCGCCTGCGCATCGACGCTGCGCCTGATCGCAACCGCTTCGATATCGACGTGCGCGCCCGCGGCACCGCCAACGGCGTGCTGGCGCGGCTTTCCGGCATCCGCCGGCCGCTGTCGCTCGACATCGCCGGCGACGGCCGCTGGGCCAATTGGCAGGGCCGCGCCGTGGCCCGCGCCGGCGACGCGCAGATCGTCGATCTCGCGCTTGGCAACCGCGCCGGCGCCTACACCCTCGGCGGCACGCTGGCACCCAGCAGCATCGCCCGCGGCAAGCTTCAGCGCCTCTCCGCGCCGCGTGTGCGCGTCGAGGGCGCCGCCACCTTCGTCAATCGCCGGCTCGATGGCCGCCTGTCGGCCCGCTCGTCCGCGCTCGCGGTCGAGGCGACCGGCATTGCCGATCTGGGCGAAAGCGCGTGGCGCAACCTGCGCATCCGCGCGCGGCTGCTGCGGCCCGCGGCGCTGTTCCCCAACATGAGCGGCCGCGACGTGGAGCTTCGCGCCGTGCTCGACGGGCGCTTCGCCACCGCCAGCTTCGACTATCGCGTCAGCGCGCCGCGCCTCGCCTTCGACAATACCGGGTTCGAACAGGCGCGACTGGCTGGGAAGGGGCGGCTGTCCGCCTCACCGATCGCGCTCCCGGTCCGCTTCACCGCCGCGCGCGTGACCGGCGTCGGCGATGTCGCCGGCGGAATCCTGCGCAATTTGTCGGTCGACGGCATCCTGCGCGTGACATCCACGACGCTCACCGGCGATGACCTGCGCCTGCGCTCCGACAAGCTGTCCGGCCGGATCAGCCTGCTCGTCGATCTGCGGACCGGCGTGTATCAGGTCGGCCTGAACGGCGCGCTGGGCCGCTATCTGATCCCGGGGCTCGGGGTCGTCGATGTCACCTCGCGGCTGCGCGTGGTGCCGGGGCCCGGCGGGCGCGGCACGCGCGTGATCGGCGATGGCACGGCGCAGATGGTCCGCCTCGACAATGGCTTCTTCCGCAGCCTCGCCGGCGGACTGCCGCGCATCGTTACGGGCTTGGAACGCACGCCCGACGGGATCCTTCATTTCCGCAATCTGGTACTCACCGGCCCGTCGATCCGGTTGGTCGGCAACGGCTACCGCCGGCGCGACGGTACCTTCGTCTTCGCCGGCGCTGGCCAGCAGGCGCAATATGGCCCCGTCACGGTGAAGCTCGACGGCCGCATCGAACGCCCGACGCTCGACCTTCAGTTCCGCCGGCCCAATGACGCCTTGGGCCTGCAGGATGTGGGGCTTCATCTCGATCCCACCGCTCAAGGGTTCACCTTCACCGCCGCCGGTCAGTCACGTCTCGGGCCGTTCGATGGCGCCGGCGACATCCTGTTGCCCCGCGGCGCGGACGCGCAGATCGCGGTCCAGCGCCTCGATGTCAGCGGCACGCGCGCGACCGGCATGGTCACCATCGTCGATGACGGGTTCGACGGTCGGCTCGCGGTCAGCGGCGGCGGGATCGATGGGGAGGTCGTGCTCCGCCCGGTCAACGCGGTGCAGCGGATCGAGACCCGGCTCGCGCTGCGCAACGCCCAACTCGTCGGCGGCGCGACGCTGCGTCAGGGGCGCGTCGATCTCGCCATCATGCTCGACCCTGCCGGCACCACGCTGGAGGGGACGTTCAACGGCTCTGGGCTGCGTCGTGGCCCGCTCAGCCTCGCCCGCTTCGCCGCCAATGCGCAACTGCGCGACGGCGTGGGGCAGGTGCGGCTCGCCATCGCCGGCTCGCGCGGGCGATCGTTCGACCTGCAGAGCGTCGTGGACGTGACCCCCGACAGCTACCGGATCGTGGCGCAGGGCACCGTTGATCGCCGCCCGCTGCGCCTCGATGCGCCCGCGGTGGTGACCCGCGATGGCGATGGCTGGCGGCTGGCGCCGGCGACGATCGCCTTCGCCGGCGGCACCGCGACCGTCGGCGGCCGCTTCACCACCGACAGCAACATGATCGAAGCCAGCCTGTCGCAGATGCCGCTCGCCGTGCTCGACATCGTGTCGCCCGGCCTTGGCCTCGGCGGCACCGCCTCGGGCAAGATCAGCTATGCCAGCACCACCGGCAGCGCGCCGACCGGCCGGATCGAGATGAACGTGCGCGGCCTCACCCGCTCGGGGTTGCTGGTCTCCTCCAATCCGATCGACATGGCGGTGGCCGGCGTCCTCACCGCCGATCGCGCCGGTATCCGCGCGGTGGTCGGCAGCGGCGGGCGGACGATCGGCCGCGGCCAAGCGCTGCTGCGCCTCGCACCCGGCGACATCACCACCCGCTTCGCCAATGCCGGCGTGTTCGGCCAGCTCCGCTACGAAGGTCCGGCGGACACCCTGTGGCGGCTGACCCGGGTCGAGCTGTTCGACCTGTCCGGCCCGGTCGCGATCGCCGCCGACGTCAGCGGCACGCTCCTCGATCCGGCGATCCGGGGCTCCGTCCAGGCAAAGGGCGCGCGGATCGAAAGCGCCACCACCGGCACGGTCCTGACCGACGTGCAGGCCGGCGGCCGATTTGCCGGCTCATTGCTGTCGATCGACCAGTTCACCGCCAATGCCGGGCGCGAGGGCAAGGTCACCGGCACCGGCCGGTTCGATTTCGCCGCGCGCGGCGGCATCGGCCTCGATCTGACGCTCAACGCCAATCGCGCGGTGATGATCAACCGCGACGACATCGGCGCCACCGTCACCGGTCCCTTGCGCTTCCAGTCGAGCGGCCGTGGCGGCACCATCTCGGGCGCGGTGAAGCTCGATCGCAGCCGCTACCGCCTGGGCCAGGCGACCGCCGCCAGCGCCGTCCCGCGCCTCAAGATCCGGGAGATCAACGAACCGGGCGGCGGCAGCGACGTCACCACCCCGCCCGCCCCGTGGCAGCTCGATATCCGCGCGCGCGCCAGCGACCAGCTGCTCGTCACAGGTCTAGGCCTCACCAGCGAATGGTCCGCCGACCTCGCGATCGGCGGCGCGCCGGACAATCCGGCGATCACTGGCCGGGCCGATCTCGTCCGCGGCGATTACGAATTCGCCGGGCGTGAATTTGAGCTGTCGCGCGGCGTGATCCGCTTCGCCGGCGAAGTGCCCGCCAATCCTGCCCTCGATATCGAGGCGGATGCCAACACGACCGGGCTCAACGCCTCGATCCGCGTGACCGGCGTCGCGTTGAAGCCCGAAATCACCTTCAGCAGCACGCCGGCGCTGCCGCAGGACGAACTGCTTTCGCGGCTGTTGTTCGGCACGTCGATCACCAATCTGTCGGCGCCCGAGGCGCTTCAGCTCGCCGCCGCGGTCGCTGCGCTGCGCGATGGCGACGGCGGGCTCAATCCGATCAACGCGGTGCGCCGCGCGGCGGGGCTGGACCGGTTGCGCATCCTTCCCGCCGATCCGCAAACGGGGCAGAGCACGTCGATCGCCGCCGGCAAAT
Source organism: Sphingomonas olei (assembly GCF_045369765.1). Lineage (NCBI taxonomy): Bacteria > Pseudomonadati > Pseudomonadota > Alphaproteobacteria > Sphingomonadales > Sphingomonadaceae > Sphingomonas > Sphingomonas olei. Next base: position 243,601 of record NZ_JBIQEU010000001.1, on the reverse strand, counting down.
ATGTGACGCGCCGGCTCTATGCGGAGATCGTCACCGACGGTCAGGGCTATTCCGCCACCCGCGTCGAATATCAGGTCACCCGCTGGCTCTCCTTGCTGTCGAGCATTTCCACCCTCGGCCGGCAAAGCGCGAACGTGCGTATCTCGCGCGATTATTGATCCGCCAGCGCCTGTTTATCCGGCAGTTCCAGGCTGCGGCGCGTCGTTGCGTCGACCCTTCTCCTGTGCAAGCGTCGCCGAAACAATGATTTACGCGAACGGGGGCGCGATGATCGGCCGGGCAGCACTTCTTTTCGGCATCCTCTCGCTATGCGGCGCCTGTGCCGAACAGGGGGAGGGGCCGGTGCTCTCCTTCGGCGACCGCTACGTCGCAGCCGAGGCGCTGACGGCTGACTATCGCCTCGGCACCGGGGACAAGGTGAAGGTCAGCGTTTACAATGAACCCGGGCTCAGCGGCGAATATTGGATCAACCCCGACGGCACATTGTCGCTCCCGCTGATCGGCAGCGTCCCGGCGCGGGACAAACCGGTGGCCGAAGTCGCGGCGGAGGCGCGGGCGCGGCTCGCCGATGGCTATCTGCGCGAACCGATCGTCGCGATGGAGGTGGTCGCCTTTCGCCCCTTCTACATCATGGGGGAGGTCGCGGCGCCCGGCCAATATCCTTACGCCAGCGGCATGACCGCGATGAATGCCGTCGCGCTCGCCCGCGGGTTCACGCCGCGCGCCAATCGCGCCGTGGTCCGCATCCGGGGGGAGGGGACTGCAGCAGAGGTGAATTATCGCCTGACCCCCGAATTGATCGTGCGCCCCGGCGACACGCTCCGCATCGGTGAACGCTTCTTCTGACGACCGGCGAAAAGGTATTGCGTTGCGCAGGCGTTAACCACACTATCTGCTTGGTTTCGGGGGGGATCATGCATTGTGGATGGGGCGGCTGGGGCGCGCGTTGCTCGCGCTTGCCACGGCATTCGCGGCGCAGGGCGCGCGGGCGCAGGACGGGCTCATCGTGTCCGCGGCGATCCCGCAGGGGGTCGATCGCGGCCGCAACCTCAGCGTCGCCCAGCGCCTTCGTCCCGCCTACACCCCCAGCGGTGCGCGGATCGGCGGGCTGATGATCTTTCCCCGCCTGCGCACGGCCGCAGGGGGCACGTCCAACAGCTATTTGACGGCCAGCGATGGGCGCCCATCCGCCTTCGTCTCGCTGGCGCCCGCCGTTGAGGTCGCCTCGCTCTGGTCGCGCCACGCGCTGCGGCTGCAGGTCGAGGCGCTCGACCGCCGCTACCTCAATGAACCGCGCCGCAACGAACGCACATGGACGCTGGCCTCAGAGGGCGAGCTGGAGCTTGGCGCAACCCTGCGCGCCACCCCGCGTCTCGCAGCGTCGCAACAGGTCGAAGGGCCGCTATCGGGGGAGGTCGATGCGGCGCAGGCCGCCGTGTCGCGCTTCCGCCGCGATCTTGCGTCCGTCAGGGTGCAACATGTCAGCGGCCGCATACGCACCTTCGTCATCGCCGACGCCGCCACCTTCCGCTTCGCGCCCGTTCGCCGTGCCGACGGCACCCGCCTCGACCAAAGCGGCCGTGATCGCGACGTGATCCGCGTCACCGGCCAGTTCGAATATGCCCGCTCGCCCGCCCTGTCGCTGTTCGTCCAGGCGGGGCACACCACCACCCGCTTCACCGCCCCCGGCCGCGCCCCGCTCGGGTCCGACATGATCCGCCTCGCCGCCGGCCTCAATGTCGATCTGGCGCAGCGCGCGCGCGGCACCATCGCCATCGGCCATGTCGACTGCCGCTACATCGGTGGCGAACGTCGCGGCGGGGTGGTCGCGGAAGGCGCGCTGGAGCTGTTCCCGACGCAGCGTCTGACGCTCAACGCAAAGGCGCGCCGCAGCCTGGAGGACGCGACCTACGGCAATCGCCTGCCCCGGCCGTTCTGGGACGATCGCCTGTCCGCCGGTGCCGACTACGAACTGCTCGCCAACCTCATCCTGACCGCTACCGTAGACGCGGCCCGCCAGACGGGGATTGCCGCCACCAACCGCCGCACGATCCGCCGCGTCGGCGCGGGCGCCCGCTACCTCGTCTCGCGCCGGATCACCCTGGACGCCGCGATCGGCCATGTCGTGCGCGACGGCGCCGCCACCGCGGTGCGCGACACACGGGGCCAGACGGGCCTCACCTTTCACCTTTGAGACATCGGACATGCGCATGACGGCTGGCCCCAGGGCAGAAGACGACGATCCACCGCTGGCCGACACCCTGGGCTATGCGCGAGATCTGCTCAGCCGGCGCTGGCCGATGCTGGCGGCGGTGACGATCCTCGTCGCGATCATCGGCGCCTTGCTGATCAGCAGCGTCCCGCCAAGCTACACCGCGACCGCGCGCATCCGCCTCGATCCCTCGCGCAATCCGCTGGCCGGCAACGCGCAGGCGCAGCGCAGCGAACTCACTCCCGAAGCGATCGAGACGGAGGTCAGTGCGATACGCTCGCTGGAGTTGGCGACCGGCATCGCGCGATCGTTCGGCCTCTTCGCCGATCCCGACTTCACCGCCACGCTCGATCCCGCCGCCGTCCGTTCGCTGGCGGTGCCGGCGGCGGTGCTGTCGCATCTGTCGGTCGATCGCGCCGCGCTCGCCTTCGTGCTCGACGTGCGCTTCACCACCGCCGATCCGGTCAAGGCGGCGACGCTCGCGAACGCCTTTGCCGACGGCTATATCGAGCGGCGGACTCAGGGAAAGCTCGGCCATGCGGCGCGGCAGAGCGCCTGGTTCCAGCAGCGGCTGGAGGAACTGGGGCGCGAGGCGAGCGCCGCCGAGACCCGCGCCGCCGAATTCCGCGCGGCGACCGGCATCATCGAAGGCGGATCGGGCGCTGGCCTCGGCACGATCACCGATCAGCAGGTCGCGCCGCTCGCCAGCAACCTGGCCAGCGCGGAATCGGACGCGGCCGCCGCCCGCTCGAACCTCGCCGCCGCGCGCATCCAGGTGGCGCATGGCGGGCTCGATGCGGTGTCCGAAGTGCTGGGCTCGGCCGTCATTGCCGACCTGCGCCGCCAGCGCGCCGAGACGCTGCGCAGCCGCGGAGAGGTCGACGCCCGCTATGGCGAGCGGCATCCGGAGAGCATCCGCGTGCGCGACCAACTCGCCGCGCTCGACAGCCAGCTGGAGGCCGAATCACGCCGCGTCATCGGCGCCTTGCAGGCGAGCGCCGCGGCAACCGATGCCCGCGCCGCCAGCCTGCGCGGGGCACTCGATCGCCTCGAGCAGGAGCGGGCGCGCAGCACGCGAGACTCCGTGACCGCCGCCGCGCTGGAGCGGGAGGCCGCTGCCAAGCGTGCGCTCTACGATCGCATGTCGCAGCTCTCGCTCGACAGCATGCAGAACGCACGATTGTCGATGGCGCAGGCGGAGGTCATCGAACGCGCCGAGCCGCCGCTGCAGCCGGCCGCGCCCGATCGGCCGATCCTCTATGCGCTGGCGCTGTTCGGCGGCGTCATCGCCGGGTCGGTGACGATCCTCGCGCTCGACATGGTCGGTGGCGGCTTCGCCTCGGTCGAGCAGATACAGCGGCGGCTGGGCCTGCCGGTGCTCGCGACCGTCCCGGCCGTAGCGCGCGGGCTCAACCCGCTCGACCTGATGCTGGAACGCCCGACGGTGATGTTCGCCGAAAGCTTCCGCGTGGCGCTGGCCGCGCTTGGCCGCGGGGGAGAGGGCACTCGCCGCGACGCCACGCCACAGGTCATCGCCATCGCTTCGTCGCTGCCGGCGGAGGGCAAGTCGACCTCGGCGATCGCGCTTGCCCGCACCCTCGCGCTGACCGGCACGCGCACCCTGCTGGTCGATTGCGACACCCGGCGCGCCAGTGTTCGCCAGATGGTGCGCGCCCGCGCGCCCGGCGCCGGGCTGCTCGAGGTGCTGCGCGACAAGGCCGCGCTCGACGACGCGATCCAGCCTGGCGATGTCGCGGGGCTCGATCACCTCCTCGTCGCGCGCCCCTCGGCGGCCGGCGGTGAGCTGCTGCGCAACGGCCGGATGGAGGAGCTGCTCGCCACCTTGCGAGCCCGCTACGACCATGCCGTGCTCGATCTTCCCCCGCTGGTCGGGCTGGCCGACGGCCGCCTCCTCGCGGCGATGGCCGACGCGACGGTGCTGGTCATCAAGTGGAACAGCACGCCCGTCCCGGCGGCGGTATCGGCGGTCGAATGGCTGCGGCACGACGGCGGCCACCCGGTCGGCGTCCTCTTCACCCAGGTGGACCCCGCCACCCGCGCCGCCGGCGGCATGCACCGCTACGCCAAACGCTACGCCAGCTACTACCCGGCCGATTAGGCGGGCTCGCCGCAGCAGGCGGCGTGCCAGGCAGATCGCCACCGCCCCCATCGGGAAAACATACGGCTTCTAAAGACCGGCCTGTTGAGAATGGCATGACGGTCCGCGCCGGGCGGGCAGGCAAAATCACCGCTTGACGTAAAGTCTACCTAGGTAGACTTGTTGCCTATGTCCCGAACACGCGCACTCTCGCCTCACGCCCGAATGGTCCTCGCCGTCCTGCTCGATGCCGACGGCCAGTGGTCCCACGGCTATGAGTTAGCGCGGCGTGCCGATGTAAAATCCGGGACGCTCTATCCGCTCCTGATCCGTCTGGAGGCGCAAGGCTATCTGGAGGCGGAATGGCAGCACCCGGCGGAAGGAGGGCGGCCGCCGCGGCACGCCTACCGTCTGACGGCGAGCGGCGTGCAACTCGCCCGCGCCAATCCCCCCGCTAGTAAGGCGACACCCACCACACGACCTCAAGAGGCGACCATATGAGCGCCGGCCTCCGCCGCGGTCTGGCTGATCTCGCCTGCCGTGCCTTGCAAGCGACGCTGCCTCCCTCGCTACATTCGTGGGGGTGGGCAATCCGGTGCGAGACGGCCGGCATCCCGGACGACACAGAGGCGCTTCTGTTCGCGCTTCACAGCGTGTGCGGGCTCCTGCCCCGCGCGGTCGCATCGCACCTGCTTAAGCCGTTTGCGGCGCTGAGCGGTGAAGGCACGTCGTTCTCTGAACGATCGACCGCCATGACGATCATCGACGCCATGATGCTTCGCCCTCGCGCCCTCGGTATCGCCTGCGCGGTCGGGGCGGTCATTCTCGGCCTTGCCTATTTGGTGATCGCCGGTGCGCCGACGCGCTACCTTGGGGTCAACGTCGGCGCGTTGGCGATCGGCCTGGCGACGCTGGCGCTGCTCGGCCGCACTCTCCCGCCGGGCCGCCAATGGATGGGCGGCGCGACGATCGCGATGGCGGTCGCGCTGCTGGCGACGGCTTTCATCGGCAATGAGGTCGAAGGCATATCGCGCTGGGTACGGCTTGGCGGCTTCGCACTCCAGCCGAGCCTGATCCTCCTGCCGGTGATGATTGTCGCCTTCTCACGAAGCCGAAGCGGTGTGACGACCGCGGGCGTCATCGCCGCCATTGCCGCGATCGCGCTGCAACCCGACCGGGCGATGGCGGGGATGCTTGTCCTTGGCCTCGCGACGCTCGCGATGATCCGCCGTGACCGACATTCCACCGTGGTACTGATCGCGAGCATCGCCGGCTTCGCGGTGACGCTCGCTCGTGCCGATCCCTTGCCGGCGGTGCCGCATGTCGAACAAGTTCTCTACTCGTCCTTCAACGTTCATGTCGCTGCCGGCCTGGCCGTGCTGGGAGGCTTGGTGCTTCTCCTTGTCCCGGCGATCGTCGGTTGGCGGCGCGATTCCGGCAACCGTGCGACCTACGCCGCTTTCGGCGCGGTCTGGTTTGCCGCGATCCTGGCGGCAGCCGTCGGCAACTATCCGACGCCGATCGTCGGCTATGGCGGCAGCGCGATCATCGGCTACGCGTTGAGCCTGCTGGCATTGCCGAAGCGGGCAGGGGTTGGTGCCAGCGTGGTTTCCCGCGCTCGGGGTGAGACGGACGGCACGCTGTCCGACCGCCACCTGTTCGTTGGACTGGCCTGATCGCATGTCGGCCTCCACCGAAACCAGCAAGCTCCGCCGTGCGGCCCGGCTGATGATGACGCGCCGCTATCTATACTGGCTCATTGCCGCGATCATCGCCGCCCTGATCTACTACGCATGGGGACAGGTCACGCGAACGCGGGGCGCTCAAAAGGTATCGTTCCGCCCGGCGGAGGAAGCGTGCGACACATCGGGCTCGCTTCGGTACTGCGTCTATCGCGATCGGCGGGGGACCAACGGCGATGTCGTCTACCATATGCACGGTCGAAACCTCGACGAACGCATCTGGAACGACGACACCTACATGACGGCTCTGGTCCAGGCGGAATGGCAGCGCCGCCCCGAGCTGCCGCCGACCGTCGTCACCGTCTCCTATGGCTCGACCTGGCTGCTGACCCCGAAGGGAAAGAAGCCCGACAGCGGCCTGCTCGATGATCTGATGGCCCGTCTGCCCGCGATCGAGGCGAAGATCGGGCGTCCGCGTCGGCGCCTCCTGGTGGGAGAGTCGATGGGCGGCCTCAACGTCCTGATCGCCGGCCTGTCCTATCCGTCGCGGTTCGCCAAGGTCGCGGCCCTGTGCCCCGGTGTCTATTCGATCTCGCCGTTCGCATCGCTGTCCACGATACGCGCGACGATGCAGCGCACGGGGGCGAACCCCAAGATCGTCTTCGGCGTGTGGATGATGGCGCGCAGATATGCGGCAAACGATGCCGAGTGGCAGCGCGTATCGCCGCTCGCCCTGATCAAGCGGGCGGGGCCAGCCTATCCGGCGCTCTATGTCTCCAACGGCCTGTATGACGCATACGGCAACTTCGAGGGCTCCCAGCAGCTTGTCGAAATGGCGCGCCGCCGCGGCGTCACGACACAGTGGCACCCGCTCTATGGCGGGCATTGCGCGACGGACGTGGCATCGCTGGCAGCCTTCCTCTCGTCCTGACGGGCTTCCAGGTTGACAGGTTGAACGGGATGGCCCGGGCAACATCCGTCATCCTGCCGCGCCTGATGCGCTGGCTTTCCCGAGTCCCGTTCTCAATTCCGCTTGCCCGAAACGGTCCATCGGACATGGAGAAAGGGGACGGCATGCCTCGGCTTCTGGATTGCGGCGTCGACCTTACTCTGGTCGCTGATCGCGCTGGCCGCGGCGACGCTCTGACCGCCAGCGACCAGCGCCCGCCATCACCTCAGGCGAGGAGGCCCATCGCCTTCTGCGCGTCCGCCAGCACCGGCGCCGCCAGATCGCGCGCCTTCTCCGCCCCGCGCGCCAGGATAGCGTCGATCGCCCCGCGATCGTTCAGCAGGCGCAGCATCTCGTCACGGATCGGGCCCAGCTTCGCCACCGCCAAGTCGGCCAGCGCCGGCTTGAACTGGCCGAAACCCTGCCCCGCAAATTCCGCCACCACATCCTCGGGCGTACGATCCGCCAGCGCGGCGAAGATCGTCACCAGGTTGCGCGCCTCGGGCCGCTCGGCCAGCGCCTCCCAGCTGTCGGGCAGCGCGTCGGGATCGGTCTTCGCCTTGCGGAACTTGTCGGCGATCTCGCTATCGCTATCGATCAGCTTCACCACCGACTGCGCCGACGGGTTGGATTTGGACATTTTGGCCGACGCATCGCGCAGGCTCATGATCCGCGGCGCGGCCTTGCTGATCAGCGGCTCGGGCAGGGTGAACAGCTCGGTCTGGTAATCCTGGTTGAACTTCGTCGCGATGTCGCGCGCCAGCTCCAGATGCTGCTTCTGGTCCTCGCCCACCGGCACGTGGGTGGCGTTATAGAGCAGCACGTCCGCCGCCATCAGTACCGGATAATCATACAGGCCGACGCTCGCGCCCTCGCGGTTCTTGCCCGCCTTGTCCTTGAACTGCGTCATGCGGTTCAGCCAGCCGACCCTCGCGACATTGTTGAGCAGCCAGGCCAGCTCGCTGTGCGCCGGCACGCGCGTCTGGTTGAACAGCGTCGATCGCTCGGGATCGATCCCGGCGGCGACCAGCGTCGCGGTCATCTCGATCGTGTTGGCGGTCAGCTCGGCCGGCGCGATCCATTCGGTCAGGCCATGAAGGTCGGCGATGAAATACATCGTCTCGCCCCCGGCGGCCTGGATCTCGTCCTGCATCGCCACCCACTGCTTCACCGCGCCCAGGTAATTGCCGAGGTGAAGATTGCCGGTGGGCTTGATGCCGGAAACGACGCGCATTGTGGGGGGATCCTATCGACGAACAAGCCTTCTGACGTCGGCCATCCGAAAGGCGCCGAACAGGAAGGTGGCGGCGAAATAGACCAGCGCACCCGCGCTGACCAGCACCAGCATCGCGCCCCAGCGGTGCAGGCTCGGCCCGGTGGTATAGGGGCGGAACAGGTCGTTGGCGAACCACATGACCACGCCCATCAGCAGCGCCGCCAGCACCAGCCGCCACGCCCGCCGCTTGAGCTGCGCGTCGGCGACGAAATGCCCCTTCGCCACCAGCGCACGCCACAACAGGACGACATTGACGGTGGAGGCAAGCGCCGTCGCCAGCGGCGGCCCCATATGCCCCAGCGGGTAGATGAAGGCGAGGTTGAGCACCAGGTTCACCACCATCGACGCCGTGGCATAGCGCACCGGCGTGCGCGTATCCTGCCGCGCATAGAAACCGGGGGTCAGCACTTTGACCAAGATGTACGCCGGCAGCCCGACCGAGAAGGCGGCGAGCGACTGCGCCGTCGCCACCGTGTCCGCCGGGGTGAAGGCGCCATGCTGGAACAACGCGGCGACGATCGGCTGGCCGCACACGATCAGCGCGGCGGTCGCCGGCAATGTCAGGAACAGCGCCAGCTCCATGCCCCGGTTCTGCGTCTCCATCGCCGCTGCGTCCTCGCCCCGGCCAAGCTGCGCGGAGATCGTCGGGAGAAGGACGGTGCCAAGGCCGATCCCGATCAGGCCCAGCGGCAGCTGGTTCAGGCGGTCGGCATAATAAATGTAGCTGACGGAGCCCGCGGACAGCAGGCTCGCCGCCAGCGCGGTGGAAATGACCAGGTTGATCTGAACCGCGCCCGCGCCCGCCGCGGTCGGCCAGATCAGCGACATCAGCCGCTTCACGTCCGGCGTCAGCGTCGGCCGCTTCAGCTTCAGCACCACGCCCGCCTTGCGGCACGCCCAGATCAGCCAGATCAGCTGCAACGCGCCAGATACCGTCACCGCGATCGCCTGGTTGCGCGCGGTCACCAGATTGTCCTGATGATGGAAGAACAGCAGCGCCGCGATCAGCGTCAGGTTGAGGAGGATCGGCGCCGCCGCCGCGACCCAGAAACGGTGCAGCGAATTGAGGATCCCGCCCAGCAGCGAGACCAGGCTGATCAGCATCAGATAGGGAAAGGTCAGCCGCGACAGTTCGACGGCATAGGCGAATTCCGCCCGCGTCGCATCGTTGAACCCGCCTGACAGCAGCCAGGTCACCGGCCAGGCGGCCAGCTCCATGATGATCGTGAAGACGATCAGCACGGGCACCAGGATCGACAGCGTATCGCTGGCAAAGCCGATCCCGTCGTTCAGCCCGCGGCCGTCCTTGTCGGCGACCTTGCGGTTGAACATCGGGATGAAGGCGGCGGAAAAGGCGCCTTCCGCGAACAATGCCCGAAACATGTTGGGCAGGCGGAACGCGATCAGGAAGGCGTCGGAGGCGAACCCTGCGCCGACGAAGCGCGCGAACAGCGAATCGCGCAGCAGTCCGAGGATTCGACTGGCCAGGGTCAGCCCGCCAACGGAGCCGAGCGCACGCGTCAGGTTCATCGTGTCAGGTTCCGCTCGCCGGATGGCCGTGGCGCCCGCTTGGTGATGCGCGTGGTCGCCCGCTGGATGGCCCGCCTGGTCATTGCCGACCGGTGGCGGGCGCGCCGGTCAGAAGGCCGTCCGCGGGTCGGCACGTCACAGCGCCAGCCCGCGGATCATGGCCCCAATCAGGCTCAGGCCTGGCCGAAATTGCCCGAGGCGATCTGCGCGTCGCGCTGCTCGGCCTGCTGCATGTACAGCGAGTTGAAATCGATCGGCTCCAGCAGCAGCGGCGGGAAGCCGCCGTCGCGGATCGTGTCGGCCACGACGCGGCGCGCGAACGGGAACAGCAGGCGCGGTGCCTCGCCCAGCAGGAACGGCTGCAGCGCGTCCATCGGCACGTTGCGCACGCCGAACAGGCCGGCATAGGCCAGCTCGACAAGGAAGGTGACACGGCCCTGCGTCTCGGCGCGAACCTCGATCTTCAGCGTCACTTCGTGCGCGTCATCGGCCACCTGATTGGCGGCGATGTCGAACTGGACGTTGATTTCCGGGCCCTGTGCGTCCTGGAAGACGGCCGGTGCGTTCGGGTTCTCGAACGACAGGTCCTTCACATATTGCGACAGCAGGCCGACGGCGGGGGCATTGTCCGCGCCGTTGGGCAGCGCGCCGTCCTGGCCGGGTTGGTTGCCGATTCCGGCGCCGTTGTCCTGCTCGTCCATGTCAATCTTCCTTGAGGATGATGGGGGCGCGGGGTGCCGCGCACATGCGGCCGGCGCCTAGCAGGGGGCAAAGGCGGATTCAACGCCGGCACCCATTTGAAACGTGGCGCGTTGCGCCCTATGTTGGAACCTTAGCGTATCGGAGGTCGGGTGTTCTACATAGTCCTTCTTGCGATGGTTGCGGCATTCCTTGCGCTCCGGCTCTATTCGGTGCTGGGCAAGCGTACGGGACATGAGCAGCCATTGCCCAAGCCGGCGGAGGACCGCGTCGTGGCCAGTGCATTGCCGCGCGCCGTGGAAACGACCGCCGAACCGCGTGAGCCGGTGGTGAAGCCGTTTGAGGGTAATGCCGAGCCTGGCATTCGCGCGATCATCGCCGCCGAACAGGGCTTTGACGTCAATCGCTTCGTCGATGGCGCGCAGGCGGCGTACCGCATGATCCTGGAGGCCTTCTGGAAGGGTGACGAGGATACGCTCCGCGATCTCGTCTCGCCCGATGTCGGCCGCGCGTTCAGCGATGCGATCGCGGCACGTCAGGCGGCGGGCCAGGTGCTCGACAATCGCCTGGTGTCGATCGACAAGGCGACGATCACGGGTGCCTCGCTGCAGGGCAAGGAAGCACGAATCACCGTTCGCTTCGATGCGCTGATCGCCGCGGTGACGCGCGATGCGGAGGGCAATGTGATCGCCGGGTCGACCAGCGACGCGCTCGAAACCCACGACGTCTGGACCTTCGCCCGCACGCTGCGCAGCAGCGATCCCAACTGGAAGCTGTCGGACACCGACGAAGCGTGATGCATCTTCGGGGGGGGATTACGCTGGCCGCGGCGCTGGCGCTGTCGGCCTGTGTCGGCGGCGTCGTGCCGCCAACGCCGGGTTCAGCGCCGCCGCGCGGCACGTCCCAGCAACAGCCGCCGCGCACCAGCGGCCCGGTACGCCAGCCCACGCCCGCGACGCCGATGGCGCCGCTGCCGGCCACGACCAATGCCGGTGCCACCACTGCCGTCGCTGCTGGCCTTGCGGCGGGGCCTTCGGTTGCCAGCCTGCCGATCACCCGCGACGCTGCGGCGCGCGCGCTGGCCGCCTTCCGCATCAGCTGCCCCTCGCTGGTCCGCCGTACCGACCCCACCGGGTTGACGCGCGGCGCCGACTGGAAGCCCGCCTGTGAGGCCGCGGCGCGTGGCGGCGACCCGCGCGATTTCTTCACCCGCTGGTTCGAAACCGTTCAGGTCGGCGACGGCAAGGCATTCGCCACCGGCTATTACATCCCTGAAATCGCCGGCTCGCGCACGCACCGCCCGGGCTATGCGCCGATCTACGGCCGCCCCAGCGATCTCGTCGATGTCGATCTCGGCCAGTTTTCCGAGGCGCTGAAGGGCAAGAAGATCCGCGGCCGCGTCGAAGGCACCAATTTCGTGCCTTATTACGATCGCACCATGATCGAGGAAGGCGCGCTTTCCGGCAAGGCGCGGATCCTCGGCTATGCCGTCGATCCGGTGGAGCTGTTCTTCCTTCAGGTGCAGGGCTCGGGCCTCGTCCGCATGCCCGACGGCCAGGTGCTGCGGATCGGCTATGAAACGCAGAACGGCCGCGATTATACCGGCATCGGCAAGCTGATGCTCGACCGCGGGCTGATCGGCCGTGGCGAGGCGAGCATGCAGGGCATCGTCGCCTGGCTGCACGCCAATCCCGCGCAGGGGCGGGAGATCATGCGTGAGAACAAGAGCTACGTCTTCTTCCGCGAACTCGACGGGCCACCGCTCGGCGCGATGGGCCTGCCGGTCTCCGATCAGGCGACCGTCGCCGCCGACGTGCGCTTCGTGCCGCTTGGCGCGCCGGTGTTCCTTTCGATGGACCGCACCGACGCGACTGGCCTCTGGGTGGCGCAGGATACCGGCGGCGCGATCAAGGGCACCAACCGCTTCGACACCTTCTGGGGCGCTGGGGCGGAGGCCCGCGCGATCGCCGGCGGGATGAGCGCTCGCGGCACCGCATTCCTGCTGGTGCCGGTGGGCACGCTGGCCCGGCTCGGTGTCGCGCGCCCTTGATCCTGACGAGGCCGCGCTCTGGGCGCGGGTGATGGCCACCGTCCGTCCGCTGCGCGCGGCGGCGGTGACGATCGTGCCGCGCCCGGTGCCGGGGCCGGCACCGGTTGATCGCAGGCCAAAAGTCTCCGCAAACAGGCCGATTACCCCCGTGAAGACCCCGCCGCCCGTACGTCCGGGGCCGGGCGTGACCCTGGATGGCGGCTGGGACAAGCGTCTGTCGCGCGGTCTCGTCAGCCCCGACGCGACCATCGACCTCCACGGCCACACCCTCCATTCCGCCTATGACATGCTCGACGGCGCACTCGCCCGCTCGATCGCCCACGGCGACCGGGTGGTGCTTCTGGTGACCGGAAAACCGCCCCGCCCCGAGAGCGAGCGCCCCCACGCCCGCGGTGCGATCCGCGCCGCGATCGGCGACTGGCTGGCCGGCTCCCGCCACGCTTCCGCCATCGCCGCGGTCCGCAACGCGCACCCCCGTCACGGCGGGCAGGGCGCGCTCTACATCGTCCTGCGCCGCCCTCGCGCCTGACGGCGGCGGCTAGAGAAAACTGTACGGGTCGACATCCACCGCCACCCGCACCTTGGTGGGCCAGTCCAGCGCCCCCAGCCAGTCGCGAATCACGTCCTGCACGTCCAGCGTGCGCTTGGCATGCACCAGCAGGCGGAACCGGTGCCGTCCGCGCAGCATGGCGAGCGGGGCAGGGGCTGGGCCATAGACATGCATCCCCTCCACCTTCGGCGCGCTCCGCCCGATCAGCCGCGCCGTCTCCTGCGCCGCGGCGGAATCCTCGCTCGACACGATGATCGCTGCATAGCGCCCGAACGGCGGCGCCCCGGCATCCTGCCGCGCCTCCACCTCCGCGGCGTAAAAGGCATCCGCATCCCCGGTGATCAGCGCCTGCATCACCTGCGCCCCGGGCGAATGGGTCTGGATGAACACGCGGCCCGGCTTCTCGCCACGCCCGGCCCGCCCCGAGACCTGCCGGATCTGCTGGAACGTCCGCTCCGCCGCCCGCAGATCGCCACCCTCCAGCCCCAGATCGGCGTCGATCACGCCGACCAGCGTCAGGTTGGGGAAGTGATAGCCCTTGGTCACCAATTGCGTGCCGACCACGATGTCGATCGCGCCCTCCTCCATCCGCGCGACGAACTCGGCGGCCTTGGCCGGTGACCAGATCGTGTCGGACGTGACGATCGCGACTCGTGCTTCCGGAAACAGCGCCATCGCCTCATCAGCGATCCGTTCCACCCCGGGCCCACACGCAACCAGGCTGTCCTCTTCGCCACATTCCGGGCAGGCGCGCGGTATCGGTTCGACATGGCCGCAATGGTGGCACGCCAGCCGCCGCGTCAGGCGATGCTCGACCATCCAGGCGGTACAATTCGGGCATTGGAAGCGATGCCCGCAATGCCGGCAGAGCGTCAGCGGCGCATAACCGCGGCGATTGAGGAACAGCAGCGACTGCTCGCCCCGTTCGAGCGTTTCCTCGATCGCCTTTACCAGCGGCGGCGCGATCCAGCGGCCACGATCCGGCTTGTGCTCCAGCAGGTCGATCGCCTCGATCGCCGGCATGGTCGCCGCACCGAACCGTCCCGGCAACTTCACCTCGGCATAATTGCCCAGCGTCACTTGCTGCCGTGTCTCGATCGCTGGCGTGGCAGACGCAAGAATCACCGGGCAGTCTTCGAACTTGCCCCGCATGACCGCGACGTCGCGCGCGTGATAATGAACGCCGTCTTCCTGTTTGAAGCTCGTCTCATGGGCTTCGTCGACGACGATCAGCCCCAGATCGGCATAGGGCAGGAACAAGGCGGATCGCGCGCCCACCGTCACGCGCGCCTCTCCACTCGCGATCGCGCGCCATGCACGGCGCCGCTGCGTCGACCGAAGCCCCGAGTGCCACGGCACGGGTTCGCAGCCGAACCGGTCGTTGAACCGCCGAAGAAACGGTTCGGTCAGCGCAATCTCCGGCAGCAGCACAAGCACCTGCCGCCCCTGTCGCAGCGCCTCTGCCACCGCCTCGAAATAGACCTCGGTCTTGCCCGACCCGGTAACGCCGTCGAGCAACGTCGGGCGAAACGTTTTTTCAACGACGTCACGCACCAGCGAATCGGCGGCGGCCCGCTGAAGGTCTGACAGTTCCGGCGGTGCAAAATCGGGATCGGGGACCGGAAAGGGGCTGTCGATATCGACTTCGACGCTTTCGATCGCGCCCAGCTTCACCAGTCCGCGTATCACGCCGTCGGACACATCGGCGATCGTGGCGAGCTCGCGAATCAATCCTTGCCGCTCGCCGATTCGCTCCAATGCCTGCTCGCGCTGCGGCGTCATCCGCTCCGGCAGGCGCCCCGTCGCGCGATATTCCGTCGCCAGCCGCGATCCTTCCAGCGCAGAGGTGGAGGACAGCGCCATGCGCAGCACCGACGCTGGCGGCGCGAGATAATAATCCGCCGTCCACTCGATCAGGCGTCGCAGCGCCGGGCGCAGTGGCGGCGCATCGGCAACCGCCAGCAAGTTGCGCAGGCGATTGTCACCCACCTCCGCATCCGACGGCATCCGCTCCGGCTCCCAGACCACGCCCACCAACTGGCGCGGGCCGAGTGGGGCGACGACGATCGATCCTGGCTCGACCGACATGCCATGCGGCACCCGGTAATCGAGCGGACCCAGAGCGGCATTGAGGAGAAGGACACGGGCACGGGACATCGGCCTGCGCATATGGGGCGCAGGCGACTCGGAGGAAAGCAGGTGATACGGTTTCGCGGTGGAAGACCTGCCCGCCAGCTTCGCCGAGCATTTGATTCGTGACCGACGCCGCTCGATCCACACGGTCCGGGCGTATCGCGCCACGGCACAGCGCCTGGTGGACTTCCTGCAGGATCATCTCGGCATGCCGGTCGGTCGCGCGGAACTCGCCGGCCTGACGCCCGCGGAACTTCGCGCTTTCCTCGCGCGGCGCCGGGGCGAGGGGCTCTCCAACGCTTCGGCGGCGCGCGAATTGTCGGCTGCGCGGGCTTTCCTGGAATGGGGCACCGGCGCAAGCGGCGTCCCGATGCTCAAGGGCCCTCGAGTACGCAAGGGCGTGCCGCGCGCCGTCGCGCCGCATGAGGCAGTCGCGCTTGCGGAAGAAGTGGCGGAGGGCGCGGCAGAGCCATGGATTGGCCAGCGCGACTGGGCCTTGCTGCTCCTGCTCTACGGGGCGGGGCTGCGAATCGGGGAGGCGCTGGGGCTCACGGGCGCCGTCCTGCCGCTGGGAGAGACGATCCGCGTCACCGGGAAACGCGACAAGCAACGCATCGTGCCGTTGATCCCTCCGGTCCGCAGCGCGCTCGACTCCTATCTGGCCGCCGTCCCTTGGCCGATCGACCGTGAATCACCCTTGTTCCGAGGGCAACGGGGCGGGCCGCTGTCGGCAGGCGTGGTGCGTGCAAAGGTAAGGGCGGCGCGCGGCGCGCTGGGCTTGCCCAACCGAACGACGCCGCATGCGCTGCGCCATTCCTTCGCGACCCATTTGCTGGGCCGGGGCGCGGATCTGCGCGCGCTACAGGAATTGCTTGGTCACGCCAGCCTGAGTTCGACTCAGATCTATACCGCGGTCGATGCGGCGCACCTCCTCGACGTCTACCGGCACGCTCATCCGCGCGGCTGAGGGCACGCCCGGGAGCGATCCCTGCGGCGTTGCAGGGCGCGTCTTCTTTTCATGTCGTCTGGCGGAGCGCCGTTCTTCTGCCCGAGGGCGGCTGATGCACCGGCCGAACCAGGCCGGTCACCTGCACAAGACAGGAAAAAGCCCCCATCGCTGACGATGAGGGCTCCCTGTTCCATTAGCGCAAGACGCTAATCTTAACATGTGTTGGTCCGCAAATGCGAACCAGTCCGGCTGTTGATCGGAAAAATACTGCCTAGCCGCAGTTCTGCCGATCAACCTGACCGAACGAAACCCTTACCAGGGCTTGATTTCGGTGCCGTAGATCAGCGCGATGATGAAAGCGAGCATGTTGAACTCCCTAGTTTTTTAGCACCTTTGACGGTGCATGCTGTGATTTAACGATTTGTTTACCATATCACAAGCGCATTCATTCGGCCCATCTTGATCGTCCCGACTTTGGACGGTGATTAAAGGTATGTTTAGGCATGGTGCGCTAGCTGCGGCACGGTATGGCTGGCCCCGGCTCACAACCCGAAGTCCCCGCGTCGCGAGAGCAGGCGCTGGCAACGCTTTCCGCTTTGGCGGCGCAACGTCCCGCTTGGCGGTTCCTGGTCCTCGCGGAGATTGCCAATTTCGCGCGTGTTAGACGGCATGTTGGCTGCGCGCGCGCTGACCTCCTGATCACCGATGTCCAATCCCGGATTGAGGCTGCGCTGCCTGATCTGCGCCTTCTCGTGACCGGCAGAACCAGCATCGAGATTGCGTTCGAGGGTGGTCGAGCGGCGGACCTGGATGAGACGTTGGATCGCCTGCGCGACCTGTGTGAGCCGATGTTCGATCTGGACGGCGAAATGTATCAGGTCGATGTCGTGTTCGGCGCAGCGGCTGGCCGCGTGCCGCAAACCGATGAACTCAGGCTGGTCGAGGAGGCGGAGGCGGCGCTGGTCGAGGCCCGGTCGGCACACTCGCCGGTGCGGCATGACCTGGTGGGCCCGGAAGCGCGTGACATTCGCCGCGTGGCGGATGAACTGCGCACGGCGATTGCCGAGGATCAGCTGCTGCTCGCCTATCAGCCGAAGATCCACGTTCGGCGGCAGGAGATCAGCAGCGCCGAAGCACTTGTACGCTGGCACCATCCCGAGCGCGGCCTCGTGCTGCCGGGCGACTTCATCGGCGCGGCAGAGGACGGCGAGGTCATCGACCTGCTGACGCTGTGGACCATTCGCCGCGCGATCGACGATCAGCGCACGCTGCTTGCCGCCGGGCATGACCTGCGCATCTTCATCAATATCTCGGGTCAGTTGCTTGCCGATCAGACCTTCGTCGATGCCACCTGCCGGCTCGTTGCCGAGGCGGACGCCAAGCTCGGGTTCGAGGTGACGGAAACCTCCGTCATCCGCGATCCCGAATCGGCGATCGCCAACCTGCAACGCTTCGCCGACATTGGCATCATCGTCGCAATCGACGATTACGGCGCCGGCCTGTCGAGCTTGGCGTATCTGAAGCAGCTGCCGGCCCGGGAGCTGAAGATCGACAAGCTCTTCGTCACGCAGCTGACCAGCTCGAACCGCGACCCCCTCATCGTGCGCTCGACGATCGATCTGGCGCACGCCCTGGAGATGGAGGTCGTCGCCGAAGGCGTGGAAACGCATGCGGCGCTCGCCCTGCTGACCGTCATGGGATGCGACATGGTGCAGGGATTTCTCATCAGCCGCCCAGTCGCGCTGCCGGCGCTGATGGCCTTCCTTGAGGAGGACCAGCACCATCATGTCTCGCGAGATAGCCGCGCTTCATTCAACGGGTTGGCGACGGCGTGGAAGCGCGGGTGATGACGCGGGGCTTCCTGGCCCGCATTGTCGCAAGCATCCTCCCGCTGCTTCTCGCGGGAACTGCGCTTGCAGCGTCGACGCGCGACGCGCGATTTGACGTCATGATCGCGGGGATCAAGGCGGAGATACTGACGGATCCCGCGAGTGCCGTCGATCAAGCGTCTGCCGCATTGGATTACGCCCGGCGGGCCAAGTCGCCGCACATGGAGGCGACTACGCGATGGCTGCGCGGGGAGGCGAAGAGCCGTATCATCCAACACCAGGCTGCGGAGCAGGACCTTGCAGCCGCCCGCGTCCTCGTTGAGCGCACTGCGCCGAGATCACAGTTGAATGCCGACATTCTCCTCTCAGAGGGCGGTGTTCTGTATGCGACGGGCAAATTGGCTCGTGCGCTCGACGATCTGCGCCGAGCGCACGACATGTTCCGCGAATTGGGCGACACGCGCGGGCGCGCAAAAGCGCTGATCATGCTCGCCGTCGTTCACTCGATTGGCAAAGACCATGCGACGGCGTTGCGCTATTTCGATCAAGCCTTGGAGGTTTACCGCGGCGACCCAGGCTTGTTGTTGTCGATCCATAATGGTCGCGGCCTTGCTCTCAAGGATCTCGGCCGGTTGGCCCAGGCCGAGGCGGAATTCGGAAAAGCTCTGCACTACGCAGCGCAGATGAAGAGCAAGCTGGTATATGCTCAAGCCCTGACAAATATTGCTGATGTCCGGCTTGATCGTGGCAAGACCGTGAGCGCGGATGACGCCATCGATGAAGGTCTGGCCTTAACGCGCCAACCTGGAGCATCCTCCTATCATCCCAGCTTTGTCGTTCTTGCGGCAGACGCGGCAATACGGCGTGGTGCGGTCGGTACCGCCGAGCGGCTGATCTCGCAGCGCTTCGCCGGGACGGATCTCACCGCCACGCTGTCTCCTGACCGTCAGGCACATGATGTTGCGTACAAGATCTACTCAAAGGCGGGCCGCAGCGATCTCGCCCTCCAGCACCTGGCCGCGCTGAAGCGGCTCGATGATCTCGCAACCGAGACCGCGCGCTCCAACAGTGCCGCAATCGCCGCGGCGCGGTTCGACTTCGCCAATCAGGAACTGCGCATCGCCCAGCTGAAAGCGGCCGATCTCCAGAAGACCGTCGCGTTCGAACGCGCACGCACGCAGACGCAACAATGGATCACGCTTGGGGTGGGCGCAACGACGCTCCTGATCATCGGCCTGCTGGCATTCGGCCTGATCACCATCCGGCGCAGCCGCAACGCGCTCGCGCGGACCAATATCGCGCTCGGCAAGGCACTCACGGCGAAGACCGAATTCCTCGCGACCACCAGCCACGAGATCCGTACCCCGCTCAACGGCATCCTCGGCATGACGCAGGTGATGCTCGCCGACGAGCGGCTGGATGCGCCGACACGCGATCGGCTGGCGGTCGTTCAGGGCGCCGGCATCACGATGCGGGCGCTGGTCGACGACATCCTCGACGTCGCCAAGATCGAAACGGGCAAGATGACGCTGGAGGAAGCGCCGACCGACATCCGGCGCGTGCTGGAGGAGGCGGGCCAATTGTGGGTCGGCCCCGCGCGCGACAAGAAGCTGACGTTTGACCTCGCCATTGCCGATGCGCCGCAATGGGCGCTGGTCGACGGCATGCGCTTGCGCCAGATCATCTTCAACCTGCTTTCCAATGCGGTGAAGTTCACGCCCGCCGGCTCGGTGCGGGTCGAGGCCGCGGTG
This sequence comes from Sphingomonas olei, assembly GCF_045369765.1. Lineage (NCBI taxonomy): Bacteria > Pseudomonadati > Pseudomonadota > Alphaproteobacteria > Sphingomonadales > Sphingomonadaceae > Sphingomonas > Sphingomonas olei. Next base: position 223,893 of record NZ_JBIQEU010000001.1, on the reverse strand, counting down.
CACGGCGATCGGTGGCGGCTGACCGTCGCCGATACCGGAATTGGTATCGCCCCTGACAAGCACGAGATCATCTTCGAACCGTTTCGACAGGCCGATACGGGCACGACGCGCCAGTTCGGCGGCACGGGGCTGGGCCTGTCGATCTGCCGCAACCTGTCGCGCGCGATGGGGGGCGACGTCACCGTCTCCAGCGAAGAGGGCAAGGGAGCGACCTTCACGCTCGAGTTGCCGTATCAACCCGCCGCGCCCGCGGAGGAGGCTTCACCGCAGCCGGCAGGCGAGGGTGTGCTGGTGATCGATCGCAATCCCATCACGCGCGCGATGTTCAAGGCGCTGCTCGAGCCGCGCGGCGGCACCGTCGCCTTTGCAGCCAGCGCCAGCGAAGCAACCGAAATACTGTGCGACCGCCAGCCCGCCATCGTGCTGATCGATCACGCAACGCTTCAAGCTGTGGAGAATGCAGCGGCTGCGGTGGAGGAGATCGCAGCAGCCGCCCCGCACGCCAGGATCACGTTGCTCGGCCCGGCGATGGCCGAGGAAGAGCAGTCCGCACTTGCCGTATCAGGCGTGTCGCAGTTCATCGTAAAGCCCATCGCAAGGATAACTTGGTTAACGCCCTTTTCGGAGCCGAACAGAACGCAACTGGACTTGTCTTCGAGGCGGCTTGAGACGATAATAGTATCGGCAATGGAACAATCAGACTGCCTCTCCGGCAAACGCCCATGAACGTCCTTTTCATCGAGGACGACAGGATGAATCGTCGGGTCGTCCGCGACATGCTTCACGTGGCGGGTGCCGACATGATCGAGGCGGAAAGCGCAGAAGAGGGGCTGCGGCTGCTCGATGGGCAGGATTTCGACATGCTCCTGGTCGATCTGCGCATGCCGGGCATGGACGGTATCACCGCGATTCGTCACATTCGCGCGCGCCCTGATCAGAAGGGCCGGGTGCCGATCATCGTGGTGACGGCCGATACCGCGGTCGACCTGCGCGAACGCTGTCTTGCGGCGGGCGCTGATGACGTGATCTTCAAGCCCGTTGCGATGGACAATCTGTTCGATGCCATGGGTCGGGTGCTGGCCGCCGACGAGGGCGGCCTGATCGGCTGATCGCGGACCTTCGTCGCGGCTCAATAGCCCCGGTCGAGATCGGCGACATTCTCCATCGGCTGTTTCGCGCGGAAAGCGGCCAGGTTGCGCAGGAACAAAGCGGCTGCGCGCTGGAACATCTTGGTCTGGCTGCGGCCCGACAGATGCATCGAGATCATGCAATTGGGCGCGATCCACAGCGGATGATCCGCGGGCAGCGGCTCCGGATTCGTCGGGTCGAGAAAGGCGCCGCCGATCGACCCGCTCGACAATGCTGACAGCAGCGCGTCGTCATCGATCATGTCGCCGCGAGCGATGTTGATCAGCCATGCACCGCGCTTCATCGACGCGAGCTCCGCCGCCCCGATCATCGCCTTCGTCTCGCTGGTCGACGGCGCGGCCAGAATCACCCAGTCGTAATCGCCCAGTTGCGCGCGCCATGCGTCCGGGGTCAGCGTCCCGTCGCTGCCGGACCGGGTGACACCCGTCACCTCAACGCCGAACGCCGCTAGCCGCTCGGCGATCAAGCGGCCAATCGCGCCATAGCCGATGATGATCGCCTTGGTGTCGGCAAGCTCGATCTTGCCCGGCGAGTCGCGCAGCCACTCGGCGCGATCCTGGGCGCGCACCACTTCGTCGAAGCGCTTGGCCGCGGCCAACACGCCCAACACGGCATATTCCGCCACCGCAATGGCATTGATCCCGACGCCATTGGTCAACGTCGCCTCGCGTTCGCGCAGCGTGTCGAGCGGAAAGGCATCCAGTCCGGCATAGATCGTCGTCACCCAGCGCAGCGCCGGCCCCGCGGCGCGCAGCGTTTCCTCGGTCAGCCGCGTCGGCTGCATGTCCACCCACGCAATCTCGGCGTCGCCGATCATCTCCTTGGCGTCGGCAGGGCTGGACCACCATGCCACCTCCAGATCGTGAGGGAGCTGCGATTCCAGCAGCGGACGGGCGAGCGCGGGGAGAACAGCCTTCATGGACAAGGGTGATAGCGCGTGATCCAGGGGTCGCCTATCATCAACGCGTGATTGCCTTACTCATCGCCGCCGCCGCCCCGATGCCCGCTCCGGCCGCGGGGCTCGACGCCGCCAGCCTTGAAGCACTGCGCGCGATCGATCTACGCCTCGCCACCATCGCGCACCGCCTGGTCACTGCCAACGCGCCCTTGTGCCAGGATCAGGCGCCGGCGACCGGCATGGTGGTTCATGCGATCAACCAATATGACCGCGATACCCAGCCTGCCGCGCGGCAGGTGTTCGGCTTCTCCGCCCCGATCGCCGTGGAGGGCGTGGTGCCTGGCTCGGCCGCCGCGGCGGCGGGCGTCTCCGCTGATGATGGCCTGCTGTCGATCGGCGCGCGCGCGCTGACCGCCTCCAGTGCGCCGCCCTCCAGCGTTGATCGCGATTTGGCGCTCTCGCTTCTGGAAGGGGCCGCGTCGCCTGTTCGCGTTACGGTAACGCGCGGCGGCGGCGCGGCACAGGACATCGCGATCAACGCGCCCGCCGGCTGCCGCAGCCGGTTCGAGGTTCTGCTCGGCCCCGCGATGACGGCGCAGGCAGATGGCAAGATTGTGCAGATCGGGGTCCGCTTCTTTGAGCGCTATCGCGATGACGAGGTTGCCGTGATCGTCGCGCATGAACTGGCCCACAACATCCTGCGCCACCGCGTCCGGCTGGAGGCGGCGGGCGTGAAGGGCGGGCTGCTGGGGGAGATCGGCCGCAACGCCAGCCTCGGGCAGGCGGCGGAGCTCGAGGCCGATCAACTGGGCGTCGTCCTGCTCTACAATGCGGGCTATGATCCGGCGTCCGCCGCGCGCTTCTGGCAGCAGCGCGGCGGCGACATCGATGGCGGGCTGTTCCGCAGCCGCACCCATCCGGCAACGAAGCGGCGCGTCGCCGCGATCGATACCGCGGCCGCGTCGCTCGCAGAGCAACAGCGCCCCGTCATCCCGCCGATCCTCGCAGGGCGTGACCAGCCGATGAAGTAATGGGCCGGCCGCTCAGGCGGCCGGCACGCGCCAGTCCCAGCCCAGCGGATCGCCGTCCATCACCTCGACGCCGGCTGCCGCAAGCTCGTCGCGGATCGCGTCCGATGCGGCAAAGTCCTTCGCGGCCCGCGCTGCCTTGCGCTCCTCAAGCCGTGCCTCGATCACCTCCGCCGTGATCGTCGCCGTGGACGGTCGGACGCGAAGGTCCTCGCGCCGCAGCCTATCGAGCGGCAGGCCCAGAACCTCGACAAAGTCACCCATCGCGGCCAGCCGATCGCCGGCCGACACCTTCTTGTCTCCCAGCAACGCGTCGAGCACGGGCAGCACGCGCGGCGTTGCCAGATCGTCGGAGATCGCGGCATCAAGCTGCGCGCGATACTCGGCGGCAGAGCCCTTGGACGGGCCGTCCGCGCGCGACCGCAAGCCTTCGATCGCCTGCACCATCCGCTTCAATCGCACCTGTGCCGCGGCCAGATTCTCCCACGAGAACTCCAGCTCGCTGCGATAATGCGCCTGCAGGCACAGCATCCGGTACGACAGCGGATGGTAGCCACGGTCCACGAGCGCTTGCAGCGTCAGGAACTCTCCCGACGACTTGCTCATCTTGCCCGCCCGCTCGACCAGGAAGTTGTTGTGCATCCAGAAGGCGGCACCCGTGTCGGCGCAGTGGCAATGCGCCTGATTCTGCGCGATCTCGTTGGGATGGTGGATCTCGCGATGGTCGATCCCGCCGGTATGGATGTCGAACGATTCGCCCAGATACTTCTGGCTCATCACCGAACATTCCAGATGCCAGCCTGGCGCGCCGCGGCCCCAGGGCGAATCCCATTCCATCTGGCGGTTCTCACCCGGCGCGGAGGTGCGCCAGATCGCGAAATCCTGCGCATGGCGCTTGCCGTCGACCGGATCGATCCGACTCTCTCCCGCATCGTCCTTCAATCGCGCAAGGCGGCCGTAATCCGGCACCGTCGTCACATCGAAGTACAGCCCGCTTTCCAGACGGTAGCAATGCTTCGGCTCGATCGCGGCGGCGAAATCGATCATCTCCGCGATGTGATCGGTCGCCAGCGGCAGGTGAGTCGGGTTGCGGATGTTGAGATCCGCCAGGTTGCGCTTGAACGCGTCGGTGTAATGACGCGCGATCGCCCAGATGTCCTGACCCGCCCGTCGGGCGGCCGCTTCCATCTTGTCGTCACCGGCATCGGCGTCCGATGTCAGATGGCCGACATCGGTGATGTTGATGACATGGGTCAGGGCGTAACCCTTCCACGTCAGCGTGCGCGACAGCGTGTCGGTGAACACATAGGCGCGCAGATTGCCGATATGCGCGTAATTGTAGACGGTCGGGCCGCAGGAATAGACTCGCACCCCGCGCTGCGGATCAAGCGGTTCGAAAACGCGCAGGGAGCGCGACAGGCTGTCGTACAGCGATAACGGCGTCATGCCCGCGCTCTACCCGCGTGATCGGCGGCCGAAAAGGGCGGGTCTGGCGCTGTGATGTAATCGCCACAGACCAGCGGGTTGCACGGGTGGCGGGCTGGTGGTAGACGCAGCGGGTTCACGGCGCAGGCGATGCTTGGTGCCGCCGTTTCCGTTTGACGGAATCGGGCTGTTTCAGATCTCGGAGAAGTGTCGGTTTTATGCAGATCATCGTTCGCGACAACAACGTCGACCAGGCCCTGCGTGCGCTCAAGAAGAAGCTGCAGCGTGAAGGCGTGTACCGCGAGATGAAGTTGCGCCGCCACTATGAGAAGCCGTCGGAAAAGCGCGCTCGCGAGCGTGCCGCTGCGGTTCGTCGTGCGCGCAAGCTGGAGCGCAAGCGCGCCGAGCGTGACGGCGCCCGGTAAGAACCGGCTTTCTCGAGTCGGCTCGCCGCCAACAGTGCTGGCCGACTCGATCAAAGATATCTGATGTTGCCACCCGGGGGCGGTACGCCGCGTCCGGCCTTTACGGGGATCGCCATGTCGACCGTTACCGCTGTTCCGATCGCTCCGGTGAAGCGCAGCTATGTCGTCTGGTTGATCGTGGGCATCATCGCCGCGGTCATGGCCGCCGCCGCGCTGGCGGTGCAGGGGGATGATTTCCTCACCCGCAACGCCCGTGCCAAGGGTGTCGTGACGACGCCGTCCGGCCTTCAGTATCAGGTGATCGAGCCGGGTTCGGGAGCGAAGCCGACCGACACCGACGTCGCGCTGGTGATGTATGAGGGCAAGCTCCTCGACGGCACCACCTTCGACAAGTCGCAGCAGCCCACGCCGTTTCCGGTCACCGGCGTCGTTCCGGGGTTTTCCGAAGGCCTGAAGCTGATGCCGAAGGGGGCCAAGTATCGCTTCTGGATCAAGCCGGAGCTTGGCTATGGCGCCGAGACCAAGGGTCCTATCCCGGGCAACTCCACGCTCGTGTTCGACGTCGAGCTGCTCGACTTCCTGCCTGAGGCGGTGATCCGCCAGCTTCAGCAGCAGCAGATGGGCGGCGCAGCCGGCATGCCGGGTGCTGCGATGCCGGGTGCCGAGGCTCCGCCCCAGGGTCGCTGATCCTCGCACGAACCTGAATGATTTCGCACCGTCGTCGCTCCTAGCGGCGGCGGTGTTTTCTTATGTGCCACACGGCCTTGGACGCGAACGGGCTCTTGACCGAGACAGCCGTGGTCGCGGCCGATCAGTCGCGCGGCGTTGCGCCTATCCGGAGGGAGTGGCCCGGCTCACAGGCCTAAGGGGCACTGCAGTGGCAGCGATCGTCGCGCCCGCATACGCAGATAATCAGCATCGACAGGATGCCCCCAGCCGGCGCTTCGCCGACCGGGGGCTCCGGCGCTCAGAGCGTGCGGCCAACCATGATGGTGGGCGTGATGTCGGTGAAGTTCGGCACGTCGGCCTGAAGCTCGCCGATGCGCGGATTGGCCATCGCCTGGCCCATGCTTTCGGGCGAGGCAAAATGGAAATGCGCGATCAGCGCAAAGGGCGCAGCCCCGCCGCCCGGCGCCTGACCTTCGATCAGCTCGACTCGCTCGGGCTGCCAAATCTCCTTGGCGAGCTCGGCGTGCTTCGCCTTGTAATAGCTCGCGTCAAACTTCGCGCCGTCGTGATTCGGGTACAGCACACTGACGATCATTTTCCTCTCCCCTCAAGAAAACGGGCGCCCCCTTGTTGGGGACGCCCGCGATTGTTTTCATCAGGCGGCGTTTTCGCCGATGATGGTCTTCACTTCCATGAAGTCTGTCAGGCCCCATTTGCCACCCTCGCGGCCGTTGCCCGAGGATTTGTAGCCGCCAAAGGGCGTCGCGCCGTTCGGCCCCCAGGCGTTGATGGTGACAAGGCCCGCGCGCAGCTTGCCGGCGATCTTAGACGCCTCGGCAGGATCGCCGGAGATGGTCGCCGACAGGCCGTAATCGGTGTCGTTGGCCATCTCGACCGCCTGCTCGCTGTCCTCATAGGTCGTGATCGTCGCGACCGGGCCGAAGGTTTCCTCGCGATAGATGCGCATGTCGGGGGTCACATCGGCGAGGACGGTCGGCTTCACATAATAGCCGGCGTTGCGGCCATCGGGGCGACCTACGCCACCGGTGACGAGACGTGCGCCTTCGTCCAGCGCCGACTGGATCAGGTCCTGGATCTTCTCGAACTGGGCCTTGTTGACGACCGGGCCGATGTGCGCGCCCTGCTTGTCGGGGCTGTCGACCTGGGTCGCCTCCATGATCGCCTTCACGACTTCCTCGGCCTCGTTCACCTGGCTCTTGTGGACCAGGAGGCGGGTCGGAGCGATGCAGCTCTGGCCGGTGTTGGCGATGACGCCCGCCAGCGTCGGCGGCAGGACTTCGCCCAGCTTCGCGCCTTCCAGCACCACGTTCGGTGCCTTGCCGCCCAGTTCCTGGTGGACGCGCTTGACGGTCGCGGCGGCCGCGGTCGCGACCGCAACGCCTGCGCGGGTCGATCCGGTGAAGCTCACCATGTCGACGTCCTTGTGCGCCGAAAGCGCCGCGCCGACCGTCGGGCCGTCACCATTGACCAGGTTGAACACGCCCGCCGGGACTCCGGCCTCTTCCAGGATCTCGGCCAGGATCATGGCGTTGGTGGGGGCTTCTTCCGACGGCTTCAGAACCATCGTGTTGCCCGCCGCCAGCGCCGGCGCGACCTTGGCGCAGATCTGGTTCAGCGGCCAGTTCCACGGCGTGATCATCGCCACGACGCCGATCGGCTCGTGAACCACGCGCGCACCCTTGGCGGCCTGTTCGGAGAAGCTGAATTCCTTCAGCGCGGCCAGCGTGCCCATGAAATGGCCGAGGCCAGCGGGGGCCTGCGCCATGTTGGCGAAGGAGATCGGCGCACCCATTTCGCGGCTCGTCGCGGCGGCGAGGTCGGGGATACGTGCCTTGTAGCCGGCGATGATCCGCTCGAGCAGCGCGATACGATCCTCGACCGTCGACTGCGACCAGGTCTTGAACGCCTTCTTGGCGGCGGCCACCGCCTTGTTGACGTCCGCCTCGCTGCCCAGCGTTATTTCGGTGGTGGGCTGCTCGGTCGCGGGATCGATCACTTCGTGGCGCTTGCCGCCTTCGCTGTCGACCCAGGCGCCGTCGATATAATGTTTCAGATAGCTCTGCATGATGCCTCTCCGTCTCTTGAAATCGGCGTTTCCCTTCATGTGTGGGGCGCGATTAAGTCAGTTGCAACAGGAAACGCGACACGTTGCGGCCGTGCCGCGACGGGACAAGGGGCGCGCCCGTCATGGGCTGCGCGGCCCGCCCTGCGCCACTATCGCCACGGGAGCCTGCTCGCCGCGCGGCCCGACGCGGTGACCGACAAAGGGACCCGACCATGCGCACCGCTTCCGCCCTCCTTGCGCTTCTCCTCGCCGCCCCGGTGGCCAGCCAGCAGCGCGCGGCGCCGTTCACGGTGGCGGAGACGGGCGAGGGCTATGGCACGTTGGACGATGCGCTTCAGGCCAATCGCGGTCGCGACTTCACCGTCCTGATCGCGCCCGGCACCTACCGCGAATGTGCGATCCAGCAGGCCGGCCGGGTGACCTTCAAGGCGGTGCAGCCCGGCACCGTGATCTTCGAGGGCGCGTGCGAGGGGAAGGCGGCGCTGGTGCTGCGCGGCAAGGGATCGACCGTCGACGGCCTCGTCTTCCGCGGCATCCGCGTACCGGACGGCAATGGCGCGGGCATCCGCATCGAGATCGGCGACCTGGTGGTGCGCAACTCGATGTTCCTCGATAGTCAGGAGGGGATCCTGGGTGCGACCGACGATCCGGCGAGCGTCACGATCGACCGCTCCACCTTCTCGGGCCTTGGCCAATGCCATGAGACGGAGGATTGCGCCCATTCGATCTACCTCGCCAACCGCGGCAGCGTGACGATCACCAATTCGCGGTTCGAGCGGGGGGAGGGCGGCCATTATGTGAAGCTCCGCGCCCCGCGCGTGCGCATCATCGACAACAGCTTCGACGACAGCGCCGGCAACCGCACCAATTACATGATCGATCTGCCGGAGGGCGGTACCGGGGAGATCGCGCGCAACACCTTCGTGCAGGGACCGCGCAAGGAAAACTGGGGCGGCATGATCGTGGTCTCGGCCGAGCAGCGCAAATACAGCGCCGCCGGCCTTTCGATCCACGACAATGTCGCCAGTCTCGCGCCCGGTCAGCAGAAAAGCCCCGCCTTTGTCGCCAATGTCAGCGGTGACCGGCTGGCGATCGGCGCCAACCAGCTCGGTGCCGGCGTGCGCGCCTATGAGGTGCGCCAGCCCTGATTGGGGCGAAGAGTGCCGGCTGCCACCCTGACAGCCGGCGCTCCGCCGTCGACTAGCGGCAGGTGTCGCCCGCCCCGCTGTCCAGATCGAGGCAGCGGCCATCCAGCTTCTTCACCGGCAGGTTGATCGTCGCGGCCAGTGTCGGGACGATGTCCACCGTTTCGATCGACTGCGGCTGTTCAAAGCCGGCCATCCCCTTGCGCCAGAACAGGATCGGCACGCGGCGGTCGTAATCCCACGGGCTGCCATGCGTGGCGACATAGCCCGGGCCCGGCTTCGCAATCCCGCTGACGCGGGGCTTCAGCATGATCAGCAGGTCGCCCGAGCGTTCGGGATCGTAGGAGGCGTGCGCGCGCTGCTCCAGCGTCCAGGCTTCGGGCGGCAGGTCCGGGATCGTCGCCGCTGCGATCTGCTCGCGGGTCAGAACGGTGGCGACCTGCGGGAAGGCGCTGATCCGCTTCACCGCCTCGGCGAGTACTGCCTTGCGGCGGTTCGCCGGCACCGTGTTGGAGACATAGACGTCACCTTCCGATCCCAGCAGCACCGGTCCGGCGATACGCAGCTGCTTGCCGATTTCGGCGCCAATGTCGCGCACCGACAGCGCGGGGGTGACTCGCGTCTCGCCCGGCATGCCGCGCTGCTGCTGCCGCTCGGTCGCGTCATGGCCGCCATGGTCGGCGGTCAGCACCACCTGATAGTCGATCCCCCAGGAATCGAGCGCGGCGAAGAAGCCGCCCAGCGTCTTGTCGAGCTCCGCCATCTGCAGGCACATCTCGCCACCGCCGGGGCCATAGCCGTGGCCGACATAATCGGTCGCCGACGCGCCGATCGAGATGATGTCGGGCGCATCGCCCTTGCCGAGCTTCATGTCCTGGATCAGCCCCGCGGCGATCGCGAACACCGCGCCGTCAAGCGCTGGGGAGCCGCGGAACGCGCGCAAGTCCCCGGCCGCGCGGGCAAAGCGCCCGTCGCCGATCGTCTGGCCGCCAACCGTGATCGGCTGCATCAGCGGCCGGCAGAAGGCGGGCACCGCCAGCGGCTCCTGCGGCTGCGCGATCAGGCGGGCGACTGCCTCGCGCCCGCGCTGCACCGCTGGCGGCACGGGACGCTGGTCATAGGAGACGAAATCCTTGCCGTCCCAGAACCACAGTTCGTCCACCTGGTGGCCGCCCATCATGATCGCGGCGCGATCCTTGCCCGCGACCGAGACGACGCGGCTGGCGGGGTTCGCCGCCTTCATCATCTCGCCCAGCGTCGGCACCTTCAGGTGAAGATCCGCGACCTTGTAGTTGCGGTGATCGGTCCCCGGGATCCGCTCATCCTCGGAGCAATAGACTTCCTTGTCCTCGCGCGGCGCGTCCTGGTTGATCCAGTTGTTGGCGATGATGCCGGTGCGGCCCGGCCGCATCCCGGTCAGGATCGTCGAATGGCCGGGGCACGTCTCGGTCGCGGCGTGGCTCTGATAACCCGCGGGGAACACCGCGCCCTGCAACAGCCGCGCAAAGCCGTCGGTGAAGCGGTTGCGATATTGCGCGAACAGATTGGCGGAGAACTGGTCCACCGAAATCGCGACGATCAGCTTGGGCGGGGTACGCGGGGTAACCGCATTGCTGGGAACGGGGGCGGGTGCGGGCGGCTGGGCGGATTCGAGAACCGCCTCCTGCGCGGCAGCCGGAAGCGCGATGGAGGCAAGAAGCGCGGCGAGAAGAGCTTTCATCATGAACCTTGGTGCTTGGCGACGAGGCGGGGTATGTGCCGGGCATGACGGCGAGGCAAGCTTGGGTAGCGACCCTGTTTTTCATGGTCATGACGGTGCTGGCGACTGTCGCGCCGGCGCAGACCCGTCATGTGGCGATCACCCTGGTGCCCGAGACGGCGCGCCCGGCCGCCGGCAGTACCGTGACGCTCGCGTTCGATTCGCGGCCCGAGCCGGAATGGCACGGCTATTGGCGCAATCCGGGCGATGCCGGGATCGAGACTCAGCTCGACTGGAAACTGCCCGAGGGCGTGAGCGCGGGCGAACTGCGCTATCCGGTGCCCGAGCGGCTGATCGTCGGCGGGCTGATGAACTATGTCTATGAGGCGCCCTTCGCCCAGTTGGTCGACCTGAAGATCCCCGCCGGCCTGCCCGCCGGCACGCGCCTGCCGGTGTCGGTAAAGGCGGACTATCTGGTCTGCACCAAGGAGATCTGCGTTCCGGAAAGCCAGACGCTGTCGACCGAACTCGTCGTCGGCGACGGCGCGGTGGATCCCGCAACCCGCGCGCGCTTCGACCAATGGCGCCAGAAGCTGCCCCGGCCCCTGGGCTCGACCGCGACATGGCAGGCAGCCAATGGCCAGTTCCGCCTCGCCGTGCCGTTCCCTGCCGATGCGTCCATTCGCGACGCCTATTTCTACCCGCTCGCCGGTGGCGCAATCGATTATGCCGCGCCGCAGAGCGTGACGCGCGATGGCGACCAGCTCGTCGTCGCAACAAAGGCCGCATCGACCCCTGCGACTGGCGCGATCGAGGGCGTGCTGGCGACCGGCGACGGGCAGGGCTTCGCGATCAGCGCCAACCCGGGCAGCGTCGCTGCGCCGGCGCCCGCGGCAGCGACCGGCGCGCTGATGCCGGCGCTGCTCGCCTTTGCCGGCGCATTGCTCGGCGGCCTGCTGCTCAACATCATGCCCTGCGTCTTCCCGATCCTCAGCCTGAAGGCGCTGGGGCTCGCGCGTTCGGGTGAGACGGAGAGCGCAGCGCGGCGTGAGGCGCTGGCCTATACCGCCGGTGTCGTGCTGGTCTGCCTGGCGCTGGGCGGCGTGCTGCTGGCCTTGCGCGCTGGCGGCGCCAGTGTCGGCTGGGCGTTCCAGTTGCAGGATCCGCGCGTCATCGGCGTGCTCCTGCTGCTGGTCATGGGGATCGCGCTCAACCTCGCCGGGCTCTTCGAGCTGCCGACGCCGCGCTTCGCCAGCCGCTCGGGGACCGGCAGCGCCTTTGCCACCGGCGCTCTCGCGGCGTTCGTGGCGACGCCGTGCACCGGGCCGTTCATGGGCGCGGCGCTGGGCGCCGCGCTGGTCCTCCCGCCGCTTGCTGCGATGCTGGTGTTCGCCGGGCTGGGACTTGGCATCGCGCTGCCGTTCCTTGCGATCGGCTTCGTCCCCGCGCTGCGCCGCCGCTTGCCCAAGCCCGGGCCGTGGATGGCGCGGCTGCGGCGCATCCTGTCGGTGCCGATGTTCCTCACCGCGCTGGCGCTCGCCTGGGTGCTCGGGCGTCAGGCGGGCGTCGACGGCATGACGATCGGGCTCGGCGCCACCTTGCTCGCCGCCTTCGGCCTGTGGTGGTCTGGTCGCCGCCAGGCCGCTGGGCGCGAGCGTGTATGGTGGCCCGCCGTACCAGCGATCGCGCTGGCGCTGGCCGGCGTGCTGCTGGTCCGTGCCGCGCCGCCCGCTGCCGCGGTCGCCTCTGCCACCGGTGAGCCCTTCACCGAGGCGCGACTCGCCGCGCTGCGTGCCGAGGGGCGGCCGGTGTTCGCCTATTTCACCGCTGACTGGTGCGTGACGTGCAAGGTCAATGAAAAGACCGCGATCGAGACCGACGCCGCGCGCCAGGCCTTTGCCGATGGCAATGTCGCGGTGCTGGTCGGCGACTGGACCGACGGCGATCCCGCGCTCGGCCGCTTCATCGAAGCGCACAACCGCGCCGGCGTGCCGCTCTATCTCTGGTATCCGACCGGCGCCGATCGGCCGCAGGTCTTGCCGCAATTGCTGACCAGCGGCATGCTGGCGGCATTGCCGGGGGGCACGAAAAGTTGAGGAGAGCGATGATGCGCCTGCTTCCTTTTGCGATCGTGGCCCTGGTCGCGACGCCCGCCGCCGCCGAACAGACGACCGGCCAGCCCGCCGGCAACTTCCGCCTCATGGACGCCGATGGCAAGGCGGTGACGCTGTCGCAGTTCAAGGGCCGCCCCGTGGTGCTCGAATGGAACAACCCCGGCTGCCCCTTCGTGCAAAAGCATTACGACAGCGGCAACATGCGGGCCGCGCAGGCCAAGGCGAAGGCGATGGGCGCCGCGTGGCTTACCATCAATTCCGGCGCCCCGGGCAAGCAGGGCCATATGACCGGCGCCGAGGCAAAGGCGTTTCTCGCCGCGCAAAAGGCGCAGCCGACCGCCTACCTCCTCGATCCGCAGGGCCGCGTCGGCAAGGGCTATGGCGCCAAGACCACCCCGCACATGTATCTGATCGATGCCTCTGGGAAGCTCGTCTACCAGGGCGGGATCGACGACAAGCCGACCGCTGACAAGGCCGACATTCCGGGCGCGCGCAACCACCTGCTCGCCGCCTTGGGAGAGGTGAAGGCCGGCAAGAAAGTGTCCGTGCCCGAGGCGCGCCCCTATGGCTGTTCGGTGAAATACGCGGACTGAGCACGACGGAACGCCGCCACAATGGCGGCGTTTTCGTATGCGGCTGTCGCCGCGCTCTTGTGCGGCGCAACATTATCGCACAGCATGCACCCGAAACGATCTTGGAGCGTTATCGGTCGGATGGGGACTCGGGCATTCGACGAAATCATGGGGCTGGGTGCGCAGACGCGCCCGGAAATGGACAATCTTGTCCGGTGGCTGGACGAAACGCCGTCCGGCGAATTGCGCCGGCGGCAGGAGGCGGCCGAAACCACCTTTCGCCAGCTCGGCATCACCTTTGCGGTCTACGGCGATAGCGACGCGAGCGAGCGGATCATCCCGTTCGACATCGTGCCGCGCGTCTTTCTTGCGGACGAATGGGCGCGCCTGTCGCAGGGGCTGGTCCAGCGGGTGGAGGCGATCAACGCCTTCCTCGACGACATCTATGGCGCGCAGGAGATATTGAAGGCCGGCGTGCTGCCGGAGGAACTGATCTTCCTCAACCCGCAGTTCCGCCCCGAGATCTTCGGCATCCGCCCGCCGCACGGGATCTGGGCGCATATCTGCGGGATCGACCTGGTCCGTACCGGCGCCGACGAATTCTACGTGCTGGAGGACAATGCCCGCACGCCATCTGGCGTCAGCTACATGCTGGAAAATCGCGAGGCGATGGTGCGGCTCTGCCCCGAGTTGTTCGAGCAGTTCCGTGTCGCCGCGGTCGACAGCTACCCCGATCGCCTGCTGGAAACGATGCGCTCGGTCGCGCCGCGCGGCTGCGCGCAGAACCCGACCTGCGTCGTGCTGACCCCCGGCCACTTCAACTCCGCCTATTACGAACACAGCTTCCTCGCCGATTCGATGGGCATCGAGCTGGTCGAGGCGGCGGACCTCGTGGTCGATGACGACATGGTCTACATGCGGACCATCGCTGGCCGCGTGAAGGTGGACGTGATCTACCGCCGCGTCGACGACGACTTCCTCGATCCTTTGGTGTTCCGTCCCGATTCGCTGCTCGGCGTCCCCGGCCTCATCGCCGCTTATGCCGCCGGCAACGTCGCGATCATCAACGCGCCGGGCAACGGCATCGCCGACGACAAGGCGATCTACAGCTACATGCCCGAAATCGTCCGCTTCTATTCGGGCGCCGAGGCGAAGCTGCCCAATGTCGAAACCTGGCGCTGCCGTGAGCCGGAGGCGCTTCGCTACACGCTCGACCACCTCGACGAACTGGTGGTGAAGCTGGTCGACGGCTCGGGCGGCTACGGCATGCTCGTCGGCCCGACGGCCAGCAAGGAGGAGGTCGCCACCTTCCGCGCCGTGCTGGAAAAGGAGCCGCATCGCTACATCGCGCAGCCGACGCTCGCGCTTTCGACTGTGCCCACGTTGGTTGATCAGGGTGTCGCACCGCGCCACGTCGATTTCCGCCCCTTCGTCCTGACCGGCTCGAAAGGCGTTCAGGTGGTCCCCGGCGGCCTCACCCGCGTCGCGCTTCGCGAAGGATCGCTGGTCGTCAATTCGTCGCAGGGCGGCGGCACCAAGGATTCGTTCGTGCTGCTCGATGATCAGTGGCGCCAGTCGCAGACGATGGGCACGATGACGCAGGAGCAGAGCCTGTGAGCCCCGCGCTTCGCCGCTCCGTTTGGGGGGGCGCGCGATGCTGAGCCGTACCGCCAGCTCGCTCTACTGGCTCGGCCGCTACATCGAACGTGCCGATTTCATCGCCCGGCTGGTCGAGGCGACGATCCGCCTCGATGTCCTGTCCGCCCGCCCAGCGGGGGAGGCGGCGTGGCTCTCCGCGTTGACCGTCACTGATACGGAGGCTGCGTTCAAGTCGACCGGCGCCAGCCTGACGCGCGAGGCCGTCTCGCGCTTCCTCACCAGCGATACGTCGCACCCCGGCTCGCTCGTGCGCAGCCTCGACATGGCGCGGATGAACGCCCGCGCCGTGCGCACCGCCCTGACGCGAGAGGCCTGGTCCGCGATCAACGGCGCCTGGCTGGTGTTCGACAAGCGCGTCAGCCGGCTCGATCCCGATCGTGCGCTGGCGCTGGTCGATGCGGTGAAGGCCGAGACTCGCGGGTTCGAGGGCGCGCTGCACCGCATGTTGCGCAACCAGACGACGTTGTTCATCCGCTTGGGCCAGGCGACGGAGCGGGTGGACAACACCGCGCGTCTGCTGGACGTCAAATACCATATCCTCCTTCCCGAAGGGCAGGAGGTCGGCGGCGCGGTCGATCGCGATCAATGGACCACCATCCTGCAGACGGTGTCGGCCGTCACCGCCTTCCGCTGGCTCTACAATGACGGGCTGCAGCCCGCGAACGTGATCGACCTGCTGCTCTCGCGCGTTGAACTGCCGCGCAGCATTGCCGGCGCGATCGAGGAGGTGACCGACGTGCTGACCCAGCTTGCCAAGCGCACCGGCACCAATGGCGAGGCGGATCGCATGGCCCGCACCCGCCACGCGCGGGTCAGCAAGACGCGCACCAGCGACGTCATCGTGTCCGGCTTGCACCAGCATCTCGAGGCGCTGATCGCCGAGAATGATCAACTTCACGCGGCGATCGGCCGCCAGTTCAAGTTCGCCTGATGCGCCTGTCGATCGATCACCGCACCTTTTACGCCTTCACCGCGCCGCAGGGCCGTGTCGTGCAATTGCTGCGGCTCACCCCCTCTGACCTGCACGACCAGACGGTCGCCTCCTGGCATATCGCGGTCGATTGCGATGCCCGCATGACGCACCATCGCGACGGCTTCGGCAATGCCACCACCATGCTCTATTGCGAAGGCCCGCTCGACCAGCTTGAGCTGACCGTCACAGGGGAGGTGGTGACCAGCCCGTCGGCCGGCGTGCTGCACGGCGCGCATGAGCTGCTGCCGCCGCGCTTCTTCCTGCGCACGACGCCGACCACCGCGGCCGACGCGGAGATTGCCGATTTCGCCACGCGTGCTGCCGCCGGCACCGACATTCCCGCGCTGCACCGGCTGAACCATGCGGTGCGTGATCGCTTCGCCGACGATTGCGGCCGGCCGGAGGCTGGCCTTGCCGTCACCGACGCATTCGCGCGCGACGCGTTGACCGCGCGCGACATGGCGCAGGTGTTCATCGGCGCCGCCCGCGCGATCGGCGTGCCCGCACGCTACGTCTCGGGCTATTGCGACCTCGCGGGCGATCACCGCCCCACGCCGCATGGCTGGGCGGAGGCATGGCAGGAAGGCTTGGGCTGGGTCGGCTTCGATCCCTGGCTCGGCCAATCGCCGGAGGAGCATCACGTCCGCGTCGCCGTCGCGCTTGATGCGGCGCAGGCGGCACCGGTGGCGGGATCACGCCTCGGCGATGGGCGCGAGGCGCTGGAGGTCGACGTCACGGTGCAGGGCGCGGACTAAGCGCCCGAAAACGTCAGGCGATCTGCTCGGCCGACGCGGCTTCACCTTCATCCTCCATCAGCGCCCAGCCGCGCGGGCCCAGCGCCTCGAGCGGCTGGTAGCGCGTCTTGTACGCCATCCGATCCGCGCCCTTCACCCAATAGCCAAGATACACATAGGGCAGCCCCGCACGCGCCGCGCGCAGGATGTGGTCGAGGATGATGAGATTGCCCAGCCCCGGACGAGTCGGCAGGTCGGGGTCGAAGAAGCTGTAGATCATCGACAGGCCATCGGCCTGCTGGTCGGTCAGGCACGCGCCGATCAGCCGCCCCGGCCGCCCATCTCGCGCCGGCTCGCGATACTCGACGATGACGGTGTTGACCGGCGAATGCTCGACCATGTCGGCATAGTCCTGCTCGTCCATCCCGGCCATGCCGCCCGTCGGATGGCGATGCGTCAGGTAGCGCGACAGCAACTGGAACTGCTCGTCCGTCGCCCATGGCTTGCATGCCGCCACGTCAAGGTCGGCGCTGCGGCGGATCAGCTTGCGCTGGCTGGCATTGGGGACGAACTCGGTCGTGCGCACCCGTACTGACACGCAGGCGCTGCACCCGGCGCACGAGGGGCGATAGGCGACCGACTGACTGCGACGAAACCCGATCCGCCCCAGCGCATCGTTCAGCTCCGCCGCGTTCGGCCCCGACAATTCGGTGAACACCTTCCGCTCCTCGCGCCCGGGCAGATACGGGCACGGTGCAGCGCTGGTGACGAAGAAACGCGGAAAACGGAAAGAGGCGGTCACCGCTGACGGAACTCCAGTCGAACGCGGCCCTCGCGCGCGTGCCGTGATCGATATGAAGAGACGCCGCCCCCGTGAGAAGCCGCCGCGCCGCCGTTTTGCCGTGGATGGGTGAAGCAATTGCTACCGGCGCGGCGAAATGCCCCAATGTGGGGCAGAATATCGCGCGCCGCCGGTGGTTTGCTCAGGCAAGCTCGATCAGGCTGACCTGATATTTCGCCACGTCCAGCGCGGCGAGCAGCCGGTCGAGATGCGCGCGGTCGCGCGTCTCGCATTCCACGTCGAGGCTCAGGCCCTTCGCCGGCAGGTTGGTGAAGATGCGCTGGTGCGACAGCTCCAGGATGTTGACCCGCTCCTGGTCGAAGATGCGCGCGACATTGTAGAGCGCGCCCGGCTGGTCCTGCAGCCGGATGCGCAGCCGCGCCAGCCTGCCGGAGCGGGCGAGGTCGCGCAGCAGGACGTTGGCCAGCAGCCGGGTGTCGATATTGCCGCCGCACAGCACGATGCCGACCGACTTGCCCGCAAAGCGATCCTTGTTCGCCAGCACCGCGGCAAGGCCCGCCGCCCCGGCGCCCTCGACCACCGTCTTTTCGATCTGTAGCAACAGGCTGACCGATTCCTCCAGGCTGCGCTCGCTCACCAGCAGGATGTCGTCGACCAGCGCCTCGACCATCTTCGCCGTCACGCCGCCGGGCTGCTTCACCGCAATGCCCTCGGCCAGCGTGTCGCCGGCGCACGGAAGGTCGGTGTGGCGCAGCTTGTTGTACATCGACGGGAACAGCTCGGCCTGAACGCCGATCACCTCGATCGGATGGTCAGCCGCGCGCGCCACCGTTGCCATGCCGGAAATCAGCCCGCCGCCGCCGATCGGCACCACCAAAGTGTCGAGCGTCGGGATCTCCTCCAGCATTTCGATCGCCACCGTGCCCTGGCCGGCGATGACGCGCGCGTCGTCGAACGGATGGACGAAGGTATAGCCGCGCTCCGCCTCCAGCACCCGCGCATGGGCATAGGCCTCGTCAAAGGTCGCGCCGTGCAGCACCACCGTCGCGCCATGGCCCTCGGTCTGGACGATCTTCACGATCGGCGTGGTCGTCGGCATGACGATCGTCGCGGGCACGCCCAGCCGGTTGGCGTGATAGGCCAGCCCCTGCGCATGGTTGCCGGCCGATGCGGCGATGACGCCGCGCGCCTTGGCATCGTCGTCCAGCAGCAGCAGCGTATTGAGCGCGCCGCGCTCCTTGTACGCCGCGGTGAACTGCAAATTCTCGAACTTCAGGTAGATCGTCGCGCCGGCCAGCGCCGACAGCGTCTTGCTGATCAGCGTGGGCGTCCGAACGATGGAATCGCGAATTCGGCTGTGGGCGGCACGCACGTCCGCCATGCTGACGGGAAGGGTTTCGGTCGTCGGGTGCACCGCAGTCGCCATACGCATAGGTCCTACCAGCCGCTCGCCCCGGCATGTCGAAAGGGCTGTCGTTTCTTCGGAGAAGAAGGGCAGGGGCTTCGACATGCTCGGCCCGAACGGGATCATCGATCCTGGTTCGCAAAGGTCGCCAGTAGGAGCATCTGGCGCGCGGTGCAAACAGGCCCTATCCCGCCGGGCATGAGGATCGCTTTCATCGGCACCGGCGTCATGGGTGCACCCATGGCCGGGCATCTGGCGCGCGCCGGCCATCAGGTCACCGTCTACAACAGGACACGGGAAAAGGCGGAGGCGACCGGGCTCACCATCGCCGATACGCCCGCGGCTGCGGCGGCAGGCGCCGATGCGGTGATCACCTGCGTCGGCAATGACGATGATCTCGCCGCCGTCACCTTGGGTACCGATGGTGCGTTCGGCGCGATGGCCAACGATGCGCTGTTCATCGACCATACCACTGTTTCGGCGGACATCGCGCGGCGGCTCGCTGCGGCGCGGCCGCTCAGCGTCGACGCGCCGGTATCGGGCGGCCAGGCAGGGGCCGAAAAGGGCCAATTGTCGATCATGTGCGGCGCCAGCGAGGCCGCTTTTCTCCGCGCCCGCCCCGTGATGGAGGCCTATGCGGCGCGGATCGTCCATGTCGGCGCGCCCGGTGCCGGCCAGCAGACGAAGATGGTCAACCAGATCTGCATCGCCGGCGTCGTTCAGGGCCTGTCGGAGGCGCTTCGCTTCGCCCAGGCCAGCGACCTTGATCTCGACAAGGTGTTCGAGGCGATCTCCGGCGGCGCGGCGCAAAGCTGGCAGATGGTGAACCGCTGGCCGACCATGGCCCGCGACGAATTCGACTTTGGTTTCGCGATCGACTGGATGCGCAAGGATCTTGGCCTTGCACTGGATGAGGCGAAGCGGAACGGGGCGGTGCTGCCGGTGGCGGCGCTCGTGGATCAATTCTACGCCGAGGTACAGAAAATGGGTGGTGGCAGGCAGGATACGAGTGCGCTGGTGCGGAGGTTGCCGCGATGAAGCGCGCTCTTCTCCTGCTCGCAACGGCCGTGATGGCGGTCCCGGCGAGCGCCGATGGCTTCGTCGACAACGTCAACGGAATCGCGCCCACCGCCGACGGCAAGGTCGTCCGGTTCAAGGCGCTGCTGATCGACCAGCAGGGCCGTGTCACCCGCCTGGTGCCCCCGGGCGAGCAGCCGCCCAAGCTCAGCCGCCGCGAGCTGAAGAAGAACGCCGGCAAGCCGCTCTACGACTGGCGCATCGACATGGGCGGCAAGACGGTGCTGCCCGGCTTCATCGACGCGCACGGCCATGTCATGGGCCTCGGCTTCGGCGCGCTGTCGCTCGACCTGTCGGGCGCGCGTTCGCTGGATGAGGCGAAGGCGATGGTCGCCGCTTATGCGCGCGCCAACCCTAATCGCAAGTGGATCACCGGCCGTGGCTGGAACCAGGAGGCATGGGGCCTCGGCCGCTTCCCGACCGCCGCGGATCTCGATTCGGTGGTCGGCGACCGCGCCGTCTGGCTGGAGCGCGCCGACGGCCACGCCGGCTGGGCCAACACTGCGGCGATGCGAGAGGCGAACGTCACCGCGGCGACCGCCTCGCCTGCCGGCGGCCGGATCGAGAAGAGCGGCAATGCGCCCTCCGGCGTCTTTGTCGACGCGGCGATGCAGCTGATCGAGCGGGCGGTGCCCAAGCCCCTGCCCAAGGAGCGCGACGCCGCCTTCCTCGAGGCGCAGCAGGCGCTTCTCGCCAATGGCATCACCGCCGTCGCCGACATGGGCACCACGGTCGATGACTGGCTCAGCTATCGCCGCATGGCCGATATCGGTGCGATGCGCGTGCGCGTCATGAGCTATGCCGCCGGTGTCGATACCGCGAGCCAGATCGGCGGCAAGGGGCCGACGCCGTGGCTGTACGACGATCGCCTGCGCCTTGGCGGGGTGAAGATCTACCTCGACGGCGCGCTCGGGTCGCGCGGTGCGGCGCTGAAGGCGCCCTACGCCGATGCGGCGGGAGAGAAGGGCCTCAGCTTCCTGTCCGACACGCAGCTGCAGAACCAGATGAGCCGGGCGGCGATGGATAATTTCCAGCTCGCCGTGCATGCGATCGGCGACAAGGCCAATTCGCAGGTGCTCGATGCCATCCAGGTGCTGAACGCCACCTATGGCGGCGATCGCCGCTGGCGGATCGAACATGCCCAGATCGTCGATCCCAACGATCTTAAGAGCTTCGGCAAATATGGCACGATCGCCTCGATGCAGCCGACTCACCAGACTGGCGACCGCACCATGGCGGAGGCGCGGCTCGGCCCGGACCGGCTGAACGGCGCCTATGCGTGGAAATCGGTGCTCGACAATGGCGGCAAGCTGGCGTTCGGCTCCGACTTCCCGGTCGAGAAGCCCGATCCCTGGGCCGGCTGGGCCGCCGCCTTCACGCGGCAGGACGCCAATGGCCAGCCGCCCGGCGGCTGGCACCCGGAGGAAGCGGTCACGCGCGAACAGGCGTGGTGGGCGTTCACCGGGGGCGCGGCCTATGCCGGCTTCGCGGAAAAGAACTTCGGCAATCTCGCGCCCGGCCAGAAGGCCGACTTCATCGTCGTGGACCGCGATCCGCTTACCGTCGACGCGATGGGCCTGCGCAACATCAAGGTCGAACAGACCTGGGTCGGCGGGGAGAAGGTGTTTGATCGCGCCAAGGGCGTGAAGGTACCTGCCCAGTAAGGCCTGCTGAAACCGGGCCGATGACGCTGCCGGCAGCGCGCGTCATCGGCCAGTTCGGCTCAGCCTTACGGTTCGCTGCGCAGGTCGCCGCGATTGGCGGCGAAGCCGGGCGCCGGGCCGGTGGCCGGGCGCAGCGCCTCACGCTCCGACGCCGGCACTGGCGCCGTCGGATCGGGGCGAAAATGGTCCGGCGCCCGCTCGTTCGGGCCGGGATGATGGTCACCCTCCAGGTCCGGCGCACGATGCCCGTCCTTTGGCGCAAAGAAGCGGTCGAACAGGCCGAAATGGATCGCGCTGGCCAGCCCCGTGGCGATCGCGCCGATCGCGGTGGCAGCGCCGATCGCGACGTTGCGCTGGTGATGATCGGCCTTGAAGCGGCCGTTGCTCTCGCGTTTCTGGGTCATGCGCGCTCAACACCTGTGCCAAGCCGCGCGTTCCCCGCCTCGCCGCGCGCCCAGCCGCTTCGCACCCGGCCGCTTCGTCGCTTCATGGTTCAAAAACCGGCCGCCCGGCCCTAGATCGCGAGAACGATGCAAGGTTCCTACGGCCCGCCTGACCGGTTCAACGAAGAGAAAGCGACATTCGCGATCCGCGGCAGCGACCAGCCCGATCTGGAGGCTGGCGTGGCGGCGATCCGCAATGTCGTTCAGACGCTGCCGTTGCGCCCGGGCGTGTACCGGATGCAGGATGCGCGCGGCGACGTGCTGTACGTCGGCAAGGCGCGCGCGCTGAAGAACCGCGTCAGCAACTATACGCAGATCAACAACCTGTCGAAGCGGCTCCAGCGGATGGTGTCGCAGACCCGGTCGATGACGATCGTCACGACCAACAATGAGGCCGAGGCGCTGCTGCTCGAGGCGCAGCTGATCAAGCGCTATCGCCCGCCGTACAACGTGCTGCTGCGCGACGACAAAAGCTTCCCGTTCATCCTGCTGCGCGCCGACCACGACTTCCCGCGCATTCAGAAGCACCGCGGCGCCCGCCGTGCGAAGGGCGATTATTACGGCCCCTTTGCCAGCGCGGGCAGCGTCAACAACACGCTGAACGCGCTGCAGAAACTGTTCCTGCTCAGAAGCTGCACCGACGGCTTCTTCAAGACGCGCGACCGGCCCTGCCTGCTGTACCAGATCAAGCGCTGCTCGGCGCCGTGCGTCGGTCGGATCGACAAGGCCGGCTATGACGAGCTGGTCGCCGATTCGAAGAAATTCCTCGCCGGCAAGACCACCGACGTCCAGGCGAAGCTTGGCGCGCAGATGGAAGCTGCGGCGGCGGCGATGGATTTCGAGCTCGCCGCCGTGCTGCGTGATCGGCTGCGCGCGCTCACCTTCATCCAGGGCTCGCAATTCATCAACGCCGAAGGGGTGGGGGACGCGGACATCTTCGCGCTCGCCAGCCATGAAGGCGTGATCGGCATCCAGGCGTTCTTCATCCGCGGCGGCCAGAACTGGGGGCACCGCAGCTTCTTCCCCGCGCACACCGCCGACGTCACCGAGGAAGAGGTGATGACCCTGTTCCTCATGCAATTCTACGAGGAGGTGCCGCCGGCAAAGGCGGTGCTGGTCGATCGCGTGCTGCCGGAGGCGGACCTGCTGGCCGAGGCGCTGACGACCCAGGCCGGGCGCAAGGTGTCGATCGAGGTGCCGCAGCGGGGCACGCGCAAGCGGCTGATGGAACAGGCCTGTCGCAACGCGACGGAAGCGCTGGAACGCCGGCTGGCGGAAAGCACGACTCAGGCGAAGCTCAACCGCGAGGTCGCGGACCTGTTCGGACTCGCCGAGCCGCCGCAGCGGATCGAGGTGTACGACAACAGCCACATTCAGGGTGCCAACGCGGTCGGCGCGATGGTCGTCGCCGGGCCGGAGGGCTTCCGCAAGGGCCAGTATCGCAAGTTCAACATCAAGCAGGCGGCGACCGACGACGATTTCGCGATGATGCGCGAAGTGCTGACCCGCCGCTTCGCCCGCGCGATCGAGGAGGATCCCGATCGTGACGGCGACAATTGGCCCGACCTTGTGCTGCTCGACGGCGGGCGGGGTCAGCTGAACGCGGCCAAGGCAGTGCTGGAGGATCTCGGCATTGAGGACGTGTGTCTCGTCGGCGTCGCCAAGGGGCCGCACCACGGCCGCGAGGGGCGCGAGGTGTTTCACCTGATGGACGGGCGCGAACTGACGCTGCCGGTCAATTCGCCGGTGCTGTTCTATCTTCAGCGGCTACGCGACGAGGTGCACCGCTTCGTCATCGGCGCGCATCGCGACAAACGCGCCAAGGCGATGGGGGCGAGTCCGCTGGACGAAGTCCCCGGCATCGGTCCGGCGCGCAAGAAGGCGCTGCTGATGCACTTCGGCACCGCGCGCGCGGTGCGCAACGCCAGCCTCGCCGATCTGCAGAAGGCGCCCGGTGTCAGCGCCGGCGTCGCGCAGCAGGTGTACGACTTCTACCACGCCAAATGAGCAAAGCGGAACGGCCACGCCTTCTTCACCGTTGATGCGGCGAAGGAGACCCTCATGTCCAATCCCCCGCTCAATCCCGCGCAGACCGATCCGCTGGCGCAAACCGATGCCGACGGCAATCCGCTCGATGAAGATGCGAAGCTCGACATTGCGCTGGAAGGGTCGATGATCACCTCGGAGCCGCCGCAAATGTCCGAACCGAAGACCGCGGCGGAGGAAAAGGCCGAAAAGAACGCCGGCCACTAATTGCAGTCTACGTCGGCGGTTACATCAGGCCCTTGGCACGCAGGCTCACATGGCCGCTGGTGCCGATGATCAGGTGATCATGCACCGCAATGCCCAGGCCCTTGCCCGCATCGATGATCGCGCGCGTGATCTCGATGTCGGCGCGGCTGGGGGAGGGGTCGCCCGACGGGTGGTTGTGCACCAGAATGATCGCCGCGGAGCCCAGGTCGATCGCACGGCGGATCACTTCGCGCACATGCACCTGCGCCTGATCGATCGATCCCTCGCTCATCACCTCGTCGCGGATCAGCATGTTGCGGCTGTTGAGATGAAGCACGCGCACCCGCTCGATCACGTGATGCGCCATGTCGGCGTGGAGATAGTCGAGCAGCGCCTGCCAATTGCCCAGGATCGGCCGCGCCGCCGCGTCGGATTGAAGCAGGCGGATCGCCGCGGCCTGCGCGATCTTGATCGCCGCGACGCTGGTCTCGCCCATTCCCTGCACTCGCCGCAGCGCCTCGGCATCCGCCGTCAGCAGCCCGCCGATCCCGCCGAACTCGCGCAGCAGCGCCCTGGCGAGCGGCTTGGTGTCGCGGCGCGGGATCGCCAGCGCCAGGAGATATTCGATCAGCTCATGGTCCAGCAGCGCGTCGCCGCCACCCGCCAGCAACCGCCCGCGCAACCGCGCGCGATGGCCGTGATTGTCTGATGCGGCGGGTTCGTCGTCGGCCATTACGCGTCAGGCTAGGGCGCGCGACCCCCGCGCGCAATCGCGCCGCGGCGCGGCTGATCCCGATGGTGGACGGCGCTGCCGCAGGTCCGCCACCGTGCTTCTTCCAAGTGCCATGATCACCCCCTAGAGGTGCGCTTTGTTCTGGGATCGAGAAGGGGCATTGTGACAGCGGGAGAGGTCGCACAGCAACGCCGCCGCATGTCCCGGCGGTGGCTGCTCGTCCTCTTGCTGGTCGTGCTGCTGGGCGTTGCCGCCTTGTGGCTGTCGCGCGTGCCGATCGCCTCGGGGGTCATCGACCGCACCTTCGCCGCAAGCGATGTTCCCGCCAGCTACCGCATCGACAATCTCGGCGTCCGGCGGCAGCGGCTGACCAATGTCGTTATCGGTGATCCGGACAATCCCGATCTGGTGGCGGACTGGATCGAGACCCGGATCGCGCTGCGCGGGGGTGTTCCCGCCCTCGATGCGGTGCGCGCCGGCCATGTGCGGCTGCGCGGGCGGCTGGTGGACGGGCGCCTGTCCCTCGGCGCGATCGATCGCCTCCTGCCGGCGCCGTCCGGCCAGCCCTTCGCACTGCCGGCGCTCGGCGTCGACGTCGAGGACGCGCGGATGCGGTTGGAAACGCCGCTCGGCGTCGTCGGCCTCCGCCTGTCCGGGCGCGGCCGGCTCGATCAGGACTTCCGGGGTACACTCGCCGCGGTCGCGCCCGGCGTCACCGTCGGCGATTGCGCGATCCAGCGACCGACCGCGTTTCTCGACATCCGCGTGCGAGAGGCCGCGCCGCACGTCGCCGGCCCGCTGCGCGCCATGGCCTTGTCATGCGCCGGCATCCGCGCCGAGCAGCCGGCAGCGCGGCTGGACGCCAGCCTCAACGCCGCGCTGACTCGGTGGAGCGGCAGTGCCGCGCTCCGCAGCGGCGCGATCGCCGGCAGCGGCGCGCGCACCGCATCACTGACCGGACAGGTCGATTTCACCGGCGACAAGACCAGGACCGAGGGCCGCGCACAGCTGCGCGGCGAGCAGGTGAGCGTCGCCGGCGCCAGCAGCCGCCAGGCCGGGTTCGCCGGCACGTGGCGGCTCACGAATGGTCGCGCCATCGTGGCCGGCCGTTTCGATGGCCAGAACGTGGCGCTGCCCTCGGCGATGCAGCGCCAGCTCGCCGCCGCCGGCGATAGCGCCGCCGGTACCCCGCTCGCGCCGCTCGCGACGGCGGCTGGCACTGCTCTGGCGCGCGCGGGTGCGGACTTCACCATCACCGGCGAGGCGGCGCTGGGCACCGCCACGAACCGCCCGCTCGCGACTCTGCGCGAGCTCACCGTGCGGTCGGCCAGCGGCGCGAGGCTGCAGTTCGGCGAGGGCGGGGAAGTGATCCTCGGTCACCCCGCCGGCATCCGCGCCAACGGCACGCTTCGCCTCAGCGGCGGCGGCTTGCCCGAGGCGAGTGTCCGCATCGCGCAGCAACGTCCGGGCGGGCCGATCTCGGGCGGTGCGCAGGTCGCGCCTTATGCCGCCGGCGGCGCCCGGCTCGCACTCACCCCGGCGCGCTTCACCGCGGCCCCTGATGGCCGCACCTCGCTCCAGGCGATCGCCACACTCACCGGCCCGCTCAGCGGCGGCGTGGTGGAGGAATTGCGCATCCCGCTGGCGGCGCAGCTGGACGAGCGTGGCGCGCTGACGCTCAACCGCGCTTGCGCCGACGCCTCCTTCACCCGCCTCGCCCTGTCGGGGCTCGCATTGAGCAACATCCGCCTCGCGCTGTGCCCGGTGGACGGCGCGATGTTCCGCCTCGGTCGGGGCGGCGTCGGCGGGGGAATCGCGATCGCCAGCCCGCAGCTCACCGGCGCGCTGGGCGGAACGCCGCTGCAGCTCCGCGCCGCGCGTGCCGAATGGCGCCACGCCGGCGCATCCTTCGCGCTCGACGATGTCGCCGCCCGGATCGGCCGCACCGGCAGCGTGACCCAGCTCGATTTCGCCCGGCTGGTCGGCCGCGTCGCATCGGGCGGCATCCTCGGCACCTTCGCTGGCGGCTCGGGACGGATCGGCGCGGTCCCGCTCCACCTAGCCGACGCCGCAGGTGACTGGCGTTTCGCTGCATCGGTCCTGTCGCTGGATGGCGCCCTGTCGGTTAGCGACACGGCCGACAGCGCCCGCTTCCGCCCGCTCGCCGCGCGCACCGTGACGCTGCGCCTCGCCGACAACGTCATCACCGCCGATGGCGCGCTGTTCGAACCGGCGAAGAACGTGAAGGTCGCCAACGTCACGATCCGGCATCAGCTGTCGAGCGGCGCCGGCAACGCACGGCTCGATGTTCCCGGCATCACCTTCGGCGACGGCTTCCAGCCGGAGGAGCTTACCCCGCTCACCTTTGGCGTCATCGCCGATGTGCGCGGCAGCGTGCGCGGCGTCGGGAACATCGACTGGTCCCCCGATGGCGTGACCTCGACCGGCACCTTCGCCACCGACCAGCTTGATCTCGCCGCAGCATTCGGCCCGGTCGCCGGGATCAAGGGGCAGGTTCGCTTCACCGATTTGCTCGCACTCGAATCGGCGCCGAATCAGACCGTCACCGTCGCGGAGATCAACCCCGGCGTCGCGGTGACCGACGGCGTGATCGACTATCAACTGCTGCGCGACTTGCGGGTGAAGGTGAATGGCGGGGTCTGGCCGTTCGCCTCCGGCACGCTCACGCTGCGCCCGACGCTGCTCGATTTCTCCTCCCCGCAGGAACGCCACATGACCTTCCTGATCGAGGGGATGGAGGCGCGCCACTTCCTGCAGAAGTTCGATTTCAAGAACCTCGACGCCACCGGTGTCGCCGATGGCGTCCTGCCGATGATCTTCGACCAGAGCGGCGGGCGAATTGAAAACGGCCGGCTGGTGATGCGAGAGGGCGGCGGCAGCATCGCCTATCTCGGTGAACTGACCGAGGAGGATCTGGGCACCTGGGGCAATATCGCGTTCCAGGCGCTCCGTTCGCTTCGCTACCGCAATCTGGAGCTGGTGATGAACGGCCCGCTCGCCGGCGAGATGGTGACCGAGGTCAAGTTCGCCGGGATCAGCCAGGGGGAGGGGGCGAAGTCCAACTTCCTCGTCCGCCGCCTGCAGAAACTGCCGTTCGTGTTCAACATCCGCATCACCGCGCCCTTCCGCGGCTTGATCGATTCGGTCGCCAGCTTCTACGATCCGAAGCGGCTGATCGACCGCAACCTGCCCGCGCTGATCGAAGAACAGAACCGGCGTGCCCAACCGCTCCCGAACCAGCCGCCCGCCCGCCAACCACCCGCCATTCAGCCCTCCGCAAGCGAGATGATGCCATGAACGAAACGTTGAACATTGATGGAGGGCGCACGATCTCTGCGGTGCTGAAGGGGAAGGCCCTGGCGGCAATGGTGCTGGCCACGGGGGCGTGCGTGAACGTCTCCGCGCCGGACAAGCCGATCGTGATCAACCTCAATATCAGCGTCACGCAAGAGGTGGTGTATCGCCTCGACAGCGAGGCCAAATCGCTGATCAAGCAGAATCCGGAGATCTTTTGACATGACGAAGAAGGTGATGTGGATGGTTGCGGGGGCGCTGGCGCTCAGCGGCGTCTCGAGCGTTGCCTTGGCGCAGCGTGATCCGGCCTATGCCGCGGCGCGGGCGGCGGGTCAGGTCGGGGAGCAGCCGGACGGCTATCTCGGGGTGGTCGGCGCCGGCAATGCGGAGCTGCGCGCGCTGGTCAACGCGATCAATATCCAGCGCAAGGCCGCCTATACGCAAAAGGCGCAGGCATCGGGCGCGACGGTCGAACAGCTAGCCTTCACCAGCGGCTGCAACCTCATCCAGCAGACTCAGGCAGGTGAGAAGTACCGCACGCCCGATGGCGTGTGGCAGACTCGCGGGGCCGGTGCGCCGACCCGCGATCCGCGCTGCATCTGAGTCGGCCCCAAATGCGCCCGCTAACGGGCTGATAAGGTGCCGGCGAAGGGGGGCAAGGGGTGGCCAAGTGTTGACACCCCCGGACCCCCCGGCTAACCGGACGGCGCCTTGGCGGGCTCGCCACTTGGCTTCTTCGCGCCTGCCCAACCAATATTGGGGAGTGCGCGAATGGTCGAGAAAGAGCCCGGACCAGACTCCCTCGGCAACGATGCACGCCTCACCTCGCTCGATGAGCGGTTGAAGGCGGCGCAGGCGGACGAGGCGAGCCGGACAAAGGCGAGCGCGGTGGAATCCGACGGCGGTTATCGCCTCGGAAACCGTGTGCTCGCCGAATTGACCGGGGGAATGGTCGGCGGCGCGCTGATCGGTTGGGTGATCGACCGATTTGCGGGCACGCAGCCCTGGGGTCTGCTCGTGATGCTCGCCCTCGGGACGATCGCCGCGTTCAGAAACATCATTCGGATTTCGACCAAGCGCCCGAAGTGACAATCGGGCGCTTTCGTTAGGGAAATACAGGCGTGGCGGAAGGCGGCGGCAAGATCGATCCGATGCACCAGTTTCTGGTGGAGCCGTTGTTCGGCACCCAGGACTGGCAGATTGCCGGATACAATATTGCCTTTACGAACTCGGCCATGTGGATGGCCGTGGCCACGATCGTGCTGATCGGCTTCATGTCGCTCGGCACGAAGGGCAAGGTTGTGCCGACGCGCGGGCAGATGATGGTGGAGGGCTTCGTGCGCTTCATCGACAACATGCTGGCGCAGAACATCGGACCGGAAGGGAAGCGCTATGTTCCCTACGTCTTCTCGCTGTTCATGTTCATCCTGTTCGCCAACGTGCTCGGCCTGCTGCCGCTCGGCGTGATCGGCGTCCATCCCTTCACCTTCACCAGCCACTTCACCATCACCGGGATCCTCGCGATCCTGTCGTTCGCGATCGTGCTGGTGGTCGGCTTCTATCGCCACGGCCTTCACTTCTTCAGCCTGTTCGTGCCGCACGGCACGCCCTGGTGGCTGCTGCCGGTCATCCCGCTGATCGAGTTCGTCTCGTTCATGGTGCGCCCGTTCAGCCTCGGCCTGCGACTGTTCGTCGCAATGACCGCCGGGCACATCCTGCTGAAGGTGCTGGCCGGGTTCGTCGTCAATGCCGGCAATGCCGGCCTCGGCATCGGCCTGCTGGTGGGTATCCCCAGCTTCGGCCTGATGGTCGGCATCTCGGCGCTCGAGCTGCTCGTCGCCGGCATCCAGGCCTATGTCTTTGCGCTGTTGACCTCGCTGTATCTCAACGATGCGGTCAACCTGCACTGAGTTTTCACCTGTTTTTTCCAACCATCTGATTTTTGATAGGGAGTTACTGAAATGGACGCAGAAGCCGCAAAGCTGCTCGGCGCCGGTCTCGCGGCCGTTGGTGCTGGCCTCGCCTCGCTCGGCGTGGGCAACGTGTTCGGCAAGTTCCTCGAAGGCGCGCTGCGCAATCCGGGTGCGGCAGACGCGCAGCAGGGCCGTCTGTTCATCGGCTTCGCCGGTGCGGAACTTCTCGGTCTGCTGTCGTTCGTCGTGGCGATGATCCTGGTGTTCGTCGCCTAACATGATCCTTGACGGGGCCGGCGCCTGACGCCGGCCCTGTTCAGGCAGGATTTTCGATGCCTCAGATTTCCCAACTTGCCGCGACATGGGCGTCCCAGCTCTTCTGGCTGGTGATCACCTTTGGCATCGTCTTCTTCGTCGTGGGCCGCGGCATGCTGCCCAAGGTGCAGAAGACGATCGATTCGCGCGATCGCTCGATCGCGGCTGATCTCGCCGCCGCCTCGGCTGCGCGTGACGCTGCCGACAAGGTGGAAGCCGACTGGCGCGTGCGCGACCAGGCCAACCGTGAAAAGGCGCAGGCGCTCGTCGCCGAGGCGCGTCAGCGGGCGGCCAGGGCTACCGAGGAACGGCTGTCGCTGGCTGCCGCCGATCAGGCGCAGCAGATCGCGGCCGCTGAGGCGGATATCAAGGCGGCCACGGAACGTGCGCTGGGCGAGATCGAGACGATCGCCGCCGAAGCGGCGCAGGAGATCGTGGCCCGCGTGTCCGGCATCCAGGTGTCGACCGACGAAGCGAGGGGCGCCGTGAAGGCGTCGATGGCGAATGGCTGAGTTCATCATCCTCTCCGCCGCGACCGGCGGTTCCGCCCAGGTTGCCCAGAACCTCGCCCATGCGGCCGAGGCAGAGGGCATGACCGCCGAGGGGACCGAGGCGCTCAGCACCTCGATCGCCGAGGGCGGCCCGGACCACCACGTCGATCCGTCGCTGTTCGGCTTTGCCAATGGCACGGTGATCGTGTCGCTGGCGATGCTGGTGCTCATCATCATTCTTCTGGCGAAGAAGGTGCCGGCCATGCTGGTCGGCGGCCTCGATCGCCAGATCGCCGGCATCCGCCAGCAGCTTGACGAGGCAAAGGCGCTTCGTGCCGAGGCTGAGGCGCTGCGCGACGAATATGCCCGCAAGATCGCCGACGCGGAAAAGACCGCGGCCGAGATGGCGGAGCAGGCCAATCACGAGGCGGAAGTCATCGTGGCCCAGGCCCGGGTCGATGCCGACGAACTCGTGAACCGCCGCGCAAAGATGGCTCAGGACAAGATCGCAGCGGCTGAACGCGCCGCGGTGAACGAGGTCCGTGCCCGCGCCGCCGCCGCGGCAGCGGACGCCGCGTCGGCGCTGATCGCCGATCGGCTCGGCCCTGATGCCGACCGCGCGCTGGTCAACGGGACGATTGCCGGAATCGGTCGCCTGAACTGATCGCCTGAACAGGCAGCGGATCAGGACTGACCAGCCAAGCGGCCGCATCTCCCAGATGCGGCCGTTTTGCTATGCGGCGCCATCCGCCGCCGGGTCCCAACCTTTCGCCTGCCGACCGCCGCTCAGGTCATCGTTCAACCACAGCACCCGCACCATCACGAACGCCGCGACGGTGAGCGGCCCGCCCAGCAGAACGCCGAGTGGCCCGAACAAGGCGCCGAACAGGAAGATCGCAAAGAGCGTGATAGCCGGCGGGATCGACACCGACTTGCGCATCACCAGCGGCTCTAGGATGTTCCCCTCCGACTGCTGGACGACGAGGTAGAAGCCCGCGGTCAGCGCAGCGGTCTCAATCCCCATGGTCAGTGCAATCAGCACCCCGGGGATGGCGGCGGCAATCGGCCCGATCAGCGGCACGAACTCGAGCAGCCCGGCGATCAGTCCCAGGGCGAAGGCGGACGGCACGCCGATCACCGACAGGCCGACGCCCGTCACGACCCCGACCAGCAGCATCAGCAGGATCTGTCCGATCAGCCACGCGCGCAGCGAATCGCCTGTCTGATCGATCGCCCGGGTCGCGCGCCGCTGCGCGCTCGCCGGCAGCAGCCGCAGCGCACCGCGGCGATAGGTATCGGGCGACAGCGCGAGATAGATCCCGCCCAGCACGGCCAGCGCGAGGCCGGAAGCGGCGCTGACCACCACGCTGATGACCGACTGCGCGATCGAGGCGATCGTCGCCCCCTCCGGCATGAAGCGATCGACCAGCTGGTCGAGCCGCTCGGCGCCCACCGTATCGACCAGCGTATCCCATGCGCCGGGCAGCATGTTCGCCAATGCGCTGATCTGGGTCGACACTTCCTGCCCGAACAGCGCGACCGCGCCTATCACCACCACGGCGATGATCACGGTGGCGAGCGACAATGCGATGCCGTCTCCCATCGGCATCACCCGTTGCAGTGCGCGGGCAAAGGCCCGCAGGATCACCGCAGTGATGACCGCCGCGAACACCAGCAGCACCGCATCGCGCAACTTCCACACCAGCAGGGCGAGGCTGACGAGGCCGATCGCGACAATGGTCTTCAGGGCGAAATCGGCAATGGCCTCCCGGTCGATCTGCATCCTGTTCCTTGTTTTCGGGTCATTCGACCGACCCTGCGGCCTCGGTCGACCTGGTAAGCGCTTTCCGGATCGATCAACGCCTGTCGTCGCGCGGTGTTGCGGCGACGGGAAACAGCGCGCGCCACGGGGTGTGCTGCGCCGCGCCGGCTGGTACGTTCCCTGCAATGCGCCGTCGCCCGCTTCTCATCCTGGTTGCCGTGGTGCTGGCGCTGGCCGCCTATCCGCTCGCCGGGCTGCTCGGGGGCGCGCTTCCCGCCAACCGCGACTGGGTAGCTCCCCCGCAGGGCATCACCCTCTATGTCGAATCCAATGGCATCCACACCGGCATCATTATGCCCAAGGTGGCCGCCGGGGTGGACTGGCGCCGGTATTTCCCGGCGCGTGACCTGCGCGATCCGCGCTTTGCCGCTTACGATCACGTATCGGTCGGCTGGGGGGAGCATGACTTCTACCTTGAGACGCCGACCTGGGCCGATCTGCGCCCCGGCGTCGTCGTGGCCGCGGCGATCGGCAGCAATCGCACCCTGGTCCATGTCGATCACCTGCCGGCCCCGTCGCCGACGGGAGAGGCACGCCGGCTGGTCGTGACGCCCGCGCAATACCGCCGGCTCGCCGCCTTCATCCAGGCGTCGCTGGTTCCGGGCGGGGCGCATTATCCCGGCTATTTCGGCAATGACGCCTTCTACGAGGCGCGCGGCCGCTACGACGCCATCCACACCTGCAACGCCTGGGTGGGGGAGGCGCTTCGCTTCGCCGGCGTCAGGGTGGGGCGCTGGACGCCATTCCCCGCCACCGTGATGTGGTGGTTCCCTCGACACGACTAAGGCAAGGCCCGGATTGTCCTCGCCGTTTTTCGCGGTAAACGGTTACATGTTCTCGGAGGGGATTTTTCATGGCTTTCGCTCACGGCGCGACGACCAGCAACAGCGCTGATCCGTCGCCCGATACGGGGGACGGCGCGCACGTCGATGCGCCGGACCTGCGCTGGTTCGTCTTTGCGCTGTTTTTCATCTTTGGCGGCATCACCAGCCTCAATGACATCATCATGCCCAAGCTGCAGGAGCTGTTCACGCTCAGCCATGCGCAGGCAAATCTGGTAAACTCGGCGTTCTTCCTCGCCTATCTGCTGTTCTCGCTGCCCGCCGCCGCGATCGTTCGTCGTGCCGGCTACATGCGCACTGCCTCGATCGGCCTCGTCACGATGACGGTGGGCTGCCTGTTGTTCATCCCGGCGTCCAGCTCGGCGACGTTCGGCATGTTCCTGCTCGCGCTCTTCGTGCTCGGCGCCGGCATCACGGTGGTGCAGGTCGTCGCGAACCCGCTCATCTCGCTGCTCGGTCCGGCACGCACCGCGCATAGCCGCCTGACGTTTGCGCAGGCGTTCAACTCGCTCGGCACGACCATCTTCCCGCGCGTCGGCTCGACGCTGATCCTCGGCGGTCTCGCCGGCGTCAGCGCCGCGACGTTGAGCGGCCCCGCCCTCGACGCCTACCGCATCGAGGCGTCGCGGACGATCGTCCACACCTATATCGGCCTCGCCGTTGCGCTGCTGGTCATTGCTGCTGTCGTGTGGACGCGCCGCAACCGGCTGCAGGAGGAGCAGGAGCAGACCGGCTCGATCTTCCACGCGCTGACGCTCCTGTCACGCCCGCGCTTCGCGTTCGGCGTGCTGTGCATCTTCCTCTACGTCGGTGCGGAGGTCGCGATCGGGTCGAACCTCGTCGTCTATCTGGCGCAGCCGGACGTGTGGAACGTGCCGCTCAACATCGCCGGCAATTACGTGCCCTTCTACTGGGGTGGCGCGCTGCTCGGCCGCTTCATCGGCTCGGCCGTGCTGCGGCTTGTCTCGCCGGGCAAGGTGCTCGCATTCGCCGGCACCGGCGCGATCGCGCTGCTCGCTTTCTCCGCCAACACCACCGGCACCGCCGCTGGCTGGGCGCTTATCGCGGTTGGCCTGACCAATTCGATCATGTTCCCCACGATCTTCAGCCTCGCCTCCGAAGGCCTCGGGCGGCGCGCGGCAGAGGGGTCGGGCGTCATCGCCACCGCGATCGTCGGTGGTGCGGTCATCCCGCCGCTCTACGGCACCGTAGCGGACATGACGGGCAGCCTCGCCTTCGCGCTCATCCTGCCGGTCGCCTGCTATGCGGTGATCCTGAGCTTCGGCGTCTTCGCCCGCCGCCCCGCCGCGGCCTGACCGTACGGGGAAGGGGGGCGCCGTGGCGCTCCCCGCGGATGGCAGCGCACGCTGCCGCCACGACAAAAGAAAAGGCGCCGGGCAGATTGCCGGGCGCCTTTTTGTTGTGCGGTGCTGTTTGTTGAGTGGGGGCCGGTGAGCTCAGCGCTGGGGATCACCACCCAGCGGGTAGAGCGCGGCGCCGATCTGCCGCCCTTCGCTGCGCAGCACACCCCACGCCTTTGCCGCGGCGCGGCTGTCCATCGCCTCTACCCCGATCCCCCGAGCGTCCAGCGCATCGACCAGTGCACGCGGCGGACGCGCCAGCGTGTCGCCGGTGCCGATCAGGATGAACTCGGGCGCCGGCTCCAGGATCGGCGCCAGCGCTTCCTCGGTCAATTCCGCCAGCGGCGGGGGAGTCCAGGCCTCGGCGGCAGAGACCGTCAGCAACGCCGCGCTGAGGACGGTCGTCTCGTCGAGCCGGAATCCCGCCGCCGACAGGCCACGCACGATCGGCCCGCCCGCGTCACGCTCCCGGCTCATCTTCATGCGCTGGTCACTCGGCGCGCGGCTCGCGCGGGGCGATCCGCTCGGCATTGTCGATCCCGCCACCGCGCGGCGCGCGCTCGATGGTGGGATCCGAGCGCAGGCCCAGCGTGATCAGCAGCGACGACGACACGTAGATCGACGAATAGGTGCCGACCACGATGCCCAGGATCATCGCCGCGGTGAAGCCGCGCAGCACATGGCCGCCCAGGAACAGCAGCGCGCCCAGCGCCAGCAGGATGGTGACCGACGTCATCACGGTACGCGGCAGCGTCTCGTTGACCGACAGGTTCACGATCTCGCGCATGTCCATCTTGCGATACCGGCGCATGTTCTCGCGGATACGGTCGTCGATGACGATCTTGTCGTTGATCGAATAGCCGACGATGGTCAGCACCGCGGCGACGATGTTGAGGTCGAACTCGAACTGCGTCAGCGCAAAGAAGCCGAGCGTCATCAACAGATCGTGGATGATCGCCGCGATCGTGGACACGCCGAACTGCCATTCGAACCGAACGATGGCGAACAGGCCGATGCCCAGGATCGACAGCACGACCGCCAGGATGCCGTTGCGGATCAGCTCGCCCGAAACCTTGCCGGAAATGGTCGAATAGCGGCTGAACGTCGCGCCGGGGAATGCCTCGGCAATCGCGACTTCCACCTTCTTCACCGCGGCGTTGGTCGCGCCTTCGTCGGCGCCCTCCTGCACGGGCAGGCGGATGGTCAGCGTGCGCGGATCGCCGAACTGCTGCAGCGATGCCTCGCCCAGCCCCTGCGCGTCCACCACGGAGCGCAGCTTGTCGAGATCGGGCGGAGACGCGAACCGCTCCTCGATCATCAGGCCGCCTTCGAAATCGACACCGAAGTTCAGGCCCTTGGCGAAGGTAACGCCGATCGCCAGCACCGACAGGATCAGCGTCAGGCCGAATGCGCAGCTACGCAGGCGGACAAAGTCGAAATTGGTATCGTCGGGGACGAGTTTCAGCAGTTTCATAGTCTCAACCCGCCACCCCGGCCGCAGCCGGGGTTTCCTTGTTGCTGGTACGTGCCGCTGCGGCACGAGACCCCGGCATGTTCCCGGGGCGACGGTCGCTCATCGATCGGCCCCAGGTCATATGTTGATCGTCTTCGGCTTGGCGCGACGCAGCCACTGCGCCGTCAGCATGCGGGTGAAGAGGACGGCGGTGAACACGCTGGTGGCGATGCCGATCAGCAGCACGACCGCGAAGCCCTTCACCGGACCGGAGCCCAGCAGGAACATGATAATGCCGGAAATGGCGTGGGTCATGTTCGCCTCGAAGATCGTGCGGCTGGCTTCCTTGTACCCCAGTTCCACCGACTGGACCACCGATCGCCCGCGCCGCCGCTCTTCGCGGATACGTTCGTTGATCAGCACGTTGGCGTCGACCGCGGTACCGATCGTCAGCACGAAGCCAGCGATGCCCGGCAGCGTCAGCGTACCGCCGATCAGCGCCAGCACGCCGACGATGACGAACACGTTGATGACGACGGCGAGGTTCGCATAGACGCCGAACCGGCCATAGGTGACCAGCATGAAGGCCACGACCAGCGCGACCGCCACGGCGGAGGCGAGGATGCCGGCGCGGATCGATTCGGCGCCCAGGTCCGGCCCGACGGTCGATTCCTCGACCACCTTCAGCGTCACCGGCAGCTTGCCCGACCGCAGCGCGATGGCGAGCGCGTTGGCACTCTCCGTCGTGAAGCTGCCCGAGATCTGTGCGCGGCCGCCCAGGATCGGCTCGTTGATGTTGGGGGCCGAGATCACCTGATTGTCGAGGATGATCGCGAACGGCTTGTTCACGTTCTCGCGCGTCACCTGGGCGAACTTGCGGCCGCCCTGGCTGTCAAAGGTGATGGCGACCTGCGGCTCGTTGGTCTGCTGGCTGAATTCCTGCCGCGCGTCGGTCAGCTGGTCGCCGGTCAGGATCGCCGACCGCTTTACCGCGATGACCGGCAGGCCGGCGGGATTGTTGGGATAGGGCAGGATCTGGCTGCCCGCCGGCGCCTGGCCGCTGGCCAGCTGCTGCGGGGTCGCCGTCTCGTCGACCAGCTTGAACTCGAGCTTCGCGGTCTTGCCCAGCAGGTCCTTCAGCGCCTGCGGGTTCTGCAGGCCCGGCACCTGCACAACGATACGGTTCGATCCCTGGCGGATGATCGTCGGCTCGCGCGTGCCAAGTTCGTCGATACGGCGGCGGACCACTTCGGTCGCGTCGCCCATCGCGGTGTCGATCGCCTGCGTCAGCCCAGCCTGCGTCGGGGTCAGGACGATACGGCTCGAATCGACGACCTGGATGTCCCATTCGCGCTGGCCGGTCAGGCCAACGCCGCCGCCGGTGATCTGGGTCAGCCGCTCGCGCGCCGCGTCCACCTGGCTCGGGTCGCGCAGCAGGAACGACAGGCGCCCGCCGCGGACGGAAATGTCGCCGATCTCGATGCGGGGCCGCTGGCGCCGCATTTCGGTCTGCACCTGCTCGCGCATCGCCTCGAGCCGGCCGGACGCGATGTCGTTCACATCGGCTTCGAGCAGCAGGTAGCTGCCCCCCGCGAGGTCAAGGCCCAGGTTGATCCGCGGGTGCGGGAAGGCACCCCACGAATCGGTGATGCGCTGCGGCAACAGACTGGGGATCGCCAGCGCGACAAGCGCGATGATCGTTGCCCAGATCGAGATGACCTTCCACCGCGGGAAATCGAGCATAAGAGCGGATCGCCTCAGTCGTTCGCGGGCTTGGCGCCGAGCGCCGTCACCTCGGCGAGGGTCGCTTTGACGACCTTCACGCGGGTGTTGGCGGCGATCTCGACCTCGACGAACTGGTCCTCGACCTTGGTCACCTTGCCGACGAGGCCGCCGGCGGTAACGACCGTGTCACCCTTCTTCACCGCCGCGATCGCATTTTGCAGCGTCTTCATGCGGCGCTGCTGCGGTCGGATCATGAGGAAGTAGAAGACGACGAAGACCAGGATGAGCGGCGCCAGGCTGAGAAAGCCTGCCATGCCGCCCTGCGAGGAAGCGCCCGTGGCCGTCTGGGCATAAGCTGGAGAGATGAACATGCCGTCCTTGCGTGCACATGGGTCATGAGGCCCGCAGAACGGACCTCAAGGGAAGCGTGCGCCGCTATCACTGCCACGGCCTTGGCGCAACTCACGCGCGTGGTAAGGAAGCGCGGATAACGAGCGAGAAGGAGAGGTAATGACGATCCTGGTAATGGGTACGATCAAGCTTGGCGCCGGAGAGGGCGCAAAGGCCGCGTCGCTGTTCGCCGATCATGCCGCGGTGGTGAAAACCGAAGAGGGCTGCGAGGAATATAGCTTCGCGTTCGACGCGGCCGATCCCGATCTGGTCCGCGTCGCCGAACGCTGGGCGACTCCGGAGGCGCTGGCCGCGCACGGCCAGGCCGATCATCAAAAGGCATTCGGCCGCGCGCTGCGTGCCCATTCGCCGTCCGCCATGTCGATCGACGCCTGGGACGGGCAGCATTGGCGCCAGCTGATCTGATCACGACTTGCATATCCCGCGCGGCCCGCGTAGGGCCGCGCGTCTCGGTCGGGGCGTAGCGCAGCCTGGTAGCGCATCACACTGGGGGTGTGGGGGTCGCAGGTTCGAATCCTGTCGCCCCGACCAGAGATTTCAAGAAAAATTTGCCACCATCCCCGCGCACTGCGCGGACGGTGGTCGCGTGCCGGCGCATCGTGCGTGGCCGGCCACGTCGAAAGCCGCGGGCGTGTGCGGCCCGTTATCGTACACCAACATCTTGCAAGTGACCTGCTTCTGCCACAGGTGCAGCCTGAGGGGTTGGGGGCAATATCGATGAATGTTCGTGCTGGGCTGCTGCTTGCGGCGTCAATGCTTGTTGCCGGGCCTGCTTATGCACAATCCGACAAGGTCTCTCGTGGTCCCGCTCCCCCCTGGGTGGGCCCATCCGAGTTGTTGCCGATGCCGGCTACCGTCACCGGTCCGTTGATATTCCTGCGTCAGGATGTGCTGGTCCATTTGAGCGACAAGGGCCAGGCGCAATATTTCGGCTACCGCGTGAAGATCCTGGATTCCAGCGCGCTGCAGGTCGGCAATATTGCCATTGCCTGGAACCCGGCCGCCGGAGCCCCGATCGTTCATGGCATCAGCGTGTTGCGCGACGGACAGCTCGTCGACGTTCTGAAGAGCGCCTCTTTCGAAATCCTGCGGCGAGAGGATCAACTCGAAGCGGCAATGCTCGACGGGTTGCTGACGGCCGTGCTTCGCGTCCCTGATCTGCGCGTCGGCGACGAACTGGACGTGCAGTTTACTAGCTTCTCCCGCGATCCGGGGCTCGGGTCGTATGATTCGGGCATGCTGTTGCTGGGGCAGGGGCCGGCCCCCGGCCGCTATCGGCTGCGGTTGAGCTGGGATGCCGGGCACGAGCCGCGGCTCAGGATTGCTCCGGACATGACGTCGGCAATGGTGAAGCAGGAGCGGGCGCTCGAATTCCGGTTCGACAATCCCGCGCTGCTATCGCCGCCGCGCGATGCGCCACCACGCTATCTCTGGCAGCGCGCCGTGGAATACAGCGACTTTGCCGACTGGGCTGCACTGTCGCGTCACTTCGCGCCCATATATGCGAAGGCCGCTACCCTCGCCGCCGACTCTCCGATCAGGCGCGAAGCAGCCCGCATTGCCGCGGCTCACACGCGGCCGGTCGATCGCGCTGCCGCGGCGCTGAAGCTTGTGCAGCAGGGTGTGCGTTACATCTACGTCGGCCTGAATGGCGGTAACGTGATCCCGGCGTCGGCGGACGAAACCTGGAAGCGCCGCTACGGCGACTGCAAGGGCAAGACCGCGCTGCTTCTCGCGCTGCTGGCGGAGCTTGGGATTGAGGCAGAGGCGGTCCTCATCAATGCCGACGGCAACGACGACGGGCTCGATCAACGACTCGCGTTGCCGCAGGTGTTTGATCATGTGCTTGTCCGCGCCCGCATTGACGGCCAGCAAACCTGGCTGGACGGCACCTTGCCCGCGGTTGCCACGCCAAGCGCACAGCCGGTGTTCCCGGTGGGCTGGGTCCTGCCACTCACCCGGGCCGGCAGCGCACTCGAGCAGCTGCCCTGGGGGCCGGCAACAGTGCCCGACACGATCAATCTGTTCGAGATTGACGCGCGAGCCGGCTTCGACACGCCGCCCCGCGTTGTCACGACTGAGATTATCCGCGGCGTGAAGGGACTGCAGAACCAGCTGCAATTCGCCGCCATCAGCGCCCCGCAGCTGCTCGACGGCTTTCGCCAGAATGCGATCGGCGAGTTCTGGCAGACGATCGACGACGTCCAGTGGCGCTATGATCAGAAGGCGGGTGCCAGCGTCCTCACCATTTCCGGCACGGCCAGGATGACCTGGGATGAGGGCGACGGCGGCGGGAAGTCGCTGGCGTTGCCCGGTGGTGGCTTCAGCCCGCCCGATCGCCGCGCTCGTTCGCCGGGGCCAAACCAGAACGCACCTTATTACAGCAAGCCTGAATATATCTGCCACGTCACCACGGTGCGCTTGCCGACATCCACGAAGCCTGAACAATGGTCATCGAAGCCCAGCTACGACAATCGCCTGTTCGGCCGGCATTATCACCGTGCCTGGGAGATGCGCGACGGCGCGATACGGATGATCCGCGGATCGCGCGTCGAGCGGCCGGAGACCGATGCCGCGTCGGCCGAGCGCGACAATGCGCGGATCGCCAAGTTCGACAACAGCATGGGTTGGATCTTCTACGACCCCGCGGGTCGCAAGGCCGCGGTGGGTGAGGGCGAGACCGTGCCCGCGACCTATGATCTCGACTGGACGGCCGACAATGTGCCGTGCGTGTCGCCGGAAAGGCCGCAAACGGGAACGCCGTAGCCGCTCTGCCGGCCCTGGTGTCGACCGACCGGTCGCGCTCTACGCGGCGGCTGTCTGGCCGGGGCCAGACAGCCCGATCCCACCCCAGGCACGGGTGCGCGCCGGCGGCATCGGCCACCGGCGCGCGCATCCTCTCCGCGGACGGCTCCTGTCGGCAGGAGCTCTGGTGCTCAGGAAATCTGGTGCGCGACTTCGGCCAGAGTCAGGCGGGCAAGCGGTTGATTCAGCTCGTTTTCGATGTCCAGGCTGCCCTTCATCGTGGTGATCCCGCGGCGTGCCGGGGTGCGCACCAGCGATCGCGCGGACCGCTGCGCCTGGATCAGCGCGGCGTTGAGATCGGGCAGTTCGAAGCTTTCCGCGCGGCGGGTCATCTGGTCTGGTGTACGGACACGGAAAAAGAAAGTGGGCATGCACATCGAAATGTTCGGCAACGCCGTTGGTTGCTATGTTCAACCCACGTCATCATCATTTTGACAAATCATGTGAAAATGGACGCGCACGGGCCGCGATCCGTGTCCGATTATGGCGGCGGGATGTGCGCCGCGTTGCGCAATATTGCCGGCGCTCAGCGTTCCAGCAGGCGGGGCATCAGCTCAACAAAATTGCACGGCCGATGGCGGCTGTCGAGCTGGTCCTTGAGGATGCCGTCCCACCCGTCCTTCACCGCGCCGGTCGATCCGGGAAGCGCAAAGATATAGGTGCCTCGCGCCACGCAGGCGCAGGCGCGTGACTGGACGGTGGAGGTGCCGATCGTCTGGTAGGACAGCCACCGGAACAGCTCGCCAAAGCCCGGGATCATCTTGTCGGCGACTCGCTCCACCGCCTCGGGCGTCACGTCGCGCCCGGTCACGCCGGTGCCCCCGGTGGTGATGATGCAATCGATCGCCTCGTCCTCGATCCAGGCGTGAAGCTGCGCCACGATCGCATCGGCGTCATCGCGCAGGATCTGCCGCTGCGCCAGCACATGCCCCGCCTCCAGCAGCCGCGCGACCAGCGTATCGCCGGAGCGGTCCTCGGCCAGGCCCCGCGTGTCCGACACCGTCAGCACGGCGATGTTGACGGGAAGGAACGGGCGGTCGGTGTCGATCGGCATGGCGACGGTATCGCCCGTCAGGGCGACGCGATCAACGATAGCGTTGGGCCGCCGCGCGAAAGCGGGGGTTGGCGAAACTGTCCTCGAAGGCGGCGGCATGGTCGGGCGCGGCCGGATCACGCAACATCGCCTTCAGCATGACCAGCGCGCCCACGTCGTTGGCGGCGATCTGCGCCGCGATTGCCGCCCCATCGCCGATCACGTCGACCAGCCCGATGCGCAGCGCCTCGTGCGCGTCGATCGTCGCGGCGGTGAACAGCAGGCGCGCCGCCTGCCCCGGGCCGACCACCGCCAGCAGCCGCGCCAGATCCTCCGCCGGATAGCCGATGCCCAGCCGCGCCGGCGGGATCGCGAAGCTGGCGTCGCTGCTCGCCACCCGCACGTCCGCGGCCAGCATCAGGGCGACGGCAGCGCCATGGCAGCCGCCGTCGATCGCGGCGACCAGCGGCATGGGAAGCGCCGCCAGCGATTCCACCGCCGCGCGGATCGCGAGGCGAAAGGGCGCGCGCAGCTCGGGCGCGTCGGCAAGCCGCGCGGCTTCGCTGAGGTCAGCGCCGGCGGAAAAGATCCCCGGCACGCCCGATCGCAGCAGAACGACCGCCGCCTCGCGCGGGACCGCCGCGGCAACGTCGGCCAGCTCGTGGAAATGCGCCGCCCCCATCGCATTGCGCCGGCCATCGCGGGCGAGGGTGATTCGCGCGATCGCCCCGTCCATCTCAAACCCGATCATGCCAGCCCGCTCGCCATCTGCCACCAGCCGGGCTCGGCGGCGGCAACCGCGGCGGCGGCTTGGTCGCGCTGCGCAACCGTCTCGAACAGCGCGAGGCACGTCGCGCCCGATCCCGACATACGCGCCAGTATCACGCCGGGCTGCGCTGCAAGCACCGCAATGACCCGGTCGATCTCCGGCGCCAGGCTGCGAGCCGCCCGCTCCAGGTCGTTGCGCCCGCCGATCGGGTTCGCCGGGTCCAGCGGCCCGCGGTCGATCCCGTCCCAGGCGGCAAAGACCGCCGCGGTCGACACCGCCACGCC
Organism: Sphingomonas olei; assembly: GCF_045369765.1. NCBI lineage: Bacteria > Pseudomonadati > Pseudomonadota > Alphaproteobacteria > Sphingomonadales > Sphingomonadaceae > Sphingomonas > Sphingomonas olei. Next base: position 180,422 of record NZ_JBIQEU010000001.1, on the reverse strand, counting down.
CGGATTGACCAGAAGCACCGGCGCACCGGCCCAGCCATCCAGCGGCGCCAGCGCATCGCCCTTGCCGGTGCCGAAGGCGGTCCGCCCGGCCAGGCAGGCGGGAACGTCGGCGCCCAGTCTGGCAGCGATGGCGATCAGCCGCGGATCATCGGCCGAAACGCCATGCCGCCGCGCCAACGCGCGCAGCGTCGCCGCCGCATCGGCCGAACCCCCGCCGATCCCCGACGCGACGGGCAGGTTCTTTTCCAGGATGATCGCATGGCGCTGCGCGACGCCAAAGGTATCGCGAAAGCCATCGGCGGCGCGCGTCACCAGATTGTCGGCCCAGCCAGCCCGATTCGCCGGCACCGCGTCGGTCGCCGCCAGCGCCAGCGCGCTCGCGAACGGCCCGGTGATGGTGAAGCTGTCGTCCTGCGCGTCTGCGATCGTCACCACGTCGCCGTCGCGGCAGAACACGAACAGCGTCTCCAGATCGTGATAGCCGTCGGGCCGCCGCGCGCGGACGTGAAGCGCAAGGTTCAGCTTCGCCGGCGCCGGCTCCACAATCACATCGCTGGAAATCATTGCTGCGTCGTCGGTCCGTTGGCGATCTTCGCCGCGAGCCGCGCGGACGTTTCGGGTTCCGCGACGACCTGCGCCGCGCGCCATGCGTATCGCGCGTCGACGCGCCTGCCCAGCGTCCAGTAAATGTCGCCGAGATGTTCGTTGACCTCGACGTCCGCGGGGGAGGCCGCCGCCGCGCGCTCGATCAGCGGCAGCGCGCGCTTGCTGTCACCCGCCAGATGATAGGCCCAGCCCAGCGAATCGGTGATCGCGGCATCATTGGGCCTGAGCGCGCTCGCCTTTTCCAGCAGCGCCTGCGCCGGCGCGACCGGCTCGCCATGCACGATCTGCGCATAGCCGAGATAGTTCAGCGCCAGCGGCTCCTCGGGCGCGAGCCGCACCGCTTCCTGCAAGGCGCGGTGCGCGCCGGGCCAGTCGCCCGCTTCGTCCAGCGCGGCGCCATATTGCAGCCACGTCGACCAGTCCGCCTCACCCTTGTCGATCAGCCGGCGATACACGGGCACCGCCTCCGCCGGCCGGTCGGCGGTCATCAACAGGTCGCCATAGCGTTGCAGCGACGCGGGGGTGTTGTCGCGCGCCTCGGCCTCGGCCGCCGCGATCGCCTCGTCGATGCGGTCGGCGCTGGCCAGGATCTGGACGCGGCCGGCCCACGCTGCGTCGCGATAGGGGCTGGTCGGCGGAATGGCCTTCAGCGTCGCGATCGCCCGCGCGGGTTCACCGGCGCGCGACAGCGTATGCGCCAGCAGCAGGCGGGCGCGATCATTGCCGGCATCCGCCATCACCGCCGCCTGCGCCAGCGCGAGCGGCAGCGGGCTGTCGGGCCCGAGGATCAGGTCGCTGGCGATACGCGTGAACAGCGCCGACGCGCCGAATGCCAGCGATGGCTGCGCGCCCGCACCGGGCTGGTCGCGCAGCGCCGCGATCGGTGCCGCGTCCCCGGCCAGCAGCCCGCGTGCCTCCGCCGCCCGCCCGGTACCGATCAGCAGCCGCGCGGCGATGATGCGCAGGTCCTCGCTCGCCTGGCCGGTGCCCAGCATTGCGCTCAGCGTGGTCAGCCCCTCGCGGGTGTTGCCTTGCGCGATCAGGATCAGCGCGCGCGTTTCGCCGGCGAAGCGCCGCGCCACGCTGTCGCTGCGGCCGACCGCCAGCAGGGGCAGGGGGTCCTTGCCGCGCGCGAACGCGGCCCAGGCGGCGAGCGGCGGCGCCATCACCGCGAACTGGCCCTTGCCGATCCGCGCAATCGCGGCGTCGGCGGTGTCGAGGTCCGCATGCGCGGCGGCACTGGCGAGGATCAGCAGGTCGGCGTCGGCGGGGGCGGCGCTGCCCAGCGCCACCGCGGCGTCGAGCGCCAGCTTCAGGTTCCCCGCCTCGATCGCCTCGCGATAGGCGTAGGCGGCGACGCCCTTGTCGCCCGGCGTCGCGGCCAGCGCATCGGCGTAGCGCTGCGCCGCGACCTCGGCCGCGCCCTCGCCATCGGCGGCGCGCGCCTGCAGATAGGCGAGCAGGTCGGGCACGGCGGCATGCGCCGGCGCTGCGGCGACGATCGCCGCAAGCGCCGCCGCTGCCGGCAGCTTACATGTTGGGATAGTTCGGCCCACCGCCGCCCTCGGGCACCACCCAGTTGATGTTCTGCGTCGGGTCCTTGATGTCGCACGTCTTGCAGTGGACGCAATTCTGCGCGTTGATCACGAACTTCGGATCGCCCGTTTCCTCGCCGACGATCTCGTACACGCCCGCCGGGCAGTAACGCTGCGCCGGCTCGTCATACAGCGGCAGGTCGTATTCGACCGGGATGTTCGGGTCCTTCAGCGTCAGGTGGATCGGCTGATCCTCCTCGTGATTGGTGTTCGACAGGAACACCGAGGAGAGGCGATCGAACGTCAGCACGCCGTCGGGCTTGGGATAGTCGATCTTCTTGGCCATGTCCTTGCGCCACAAGGTCTCATGGTCGGCATGCTGCTTCATGGTCAGCGGCCATTTCAGGCCGAAGTTCTCCATCCACATCGCAATGCCGGCGATGCCCGAACCCATGAAATCGCCGAACTTCTTCACCAGCGGCGCGACGTTGCGGACGATCGACAGCTCCTTCTTCACCCACGACGCCTCGAACGCCTCGGGGTAAGCGGTCAGCTCGTCGCCCTGGCGCTGCGACAGGATCGCGTCGACCGCGGCCTCGGCGGCCATCATGCCGCTCTTCATCGAGGTATGCGTGCCCTTGATCCGCGGCACGTTGAGGAAACCGGCGCTGTCGCCGATCAGCGCGCCGCCCGGGAACACCAGCTTCGGGATCGACTGCAATCCGCCGTCGCTGATCGCGCGCGCGCCATAGCTCACCCGCTTGCCGCCCTTCAGCAGCTTCGCGATCTCGGGATGCGTCTTCCAGCGCTGCATTTCCGCGAACGGGAAGACGTAAGGGTTGGAATAGTTCAGCCAGGTGACGAGGCCGATCGAAACCTGCCCGTTCGCCTGGTGATAGATCCAGCCACCGCCATTGGTGTCGCTTTCGCTCAGCGGCCAGCCTTGCGTGTGGATCACCTTGCCCGGCTCGTGCATCGCGGGGTCGATGTCCCACAATTCCTTGATGCCAAGGCCATAGGATTGCGGATCGCAATCGGCGCGCAGGTCGAAAATGCGCATCAGCTCCTTCGACAGATGCCCACGGCACCCCTCGGAGAAGAAGGTGTATTTGGCGTGCAGCTCCAGCCCCGGCTGGTAATCGGGCTTGCGCGTGCCGTCGCGCGCCACGCCCATGTCGCCGGTCGCGACGCCCTTCACGCTGCCGTCCTCGTTGAACAGGATCTCGGCCGCGGCGAAGCCCGGGAAGATCTCGACGCCCAGTTCCTCGGCCTTGCCGGCCAGCCAGCGGCACAGATTGCCCAGGCTCCCGGTATAGGTGCCCTTGTTGTGCATGAACGGCGGGGTCATCAGGTGGGGCAGGTTGAACTTGCCCTGCTTGCTCAGCACCCAGTGGATGTTCTGCGTCACCGGCACTTCGGCCAGCGGGCACCCGTCCTCGCGCCAATTGGGCAGCAGCTCGTCCAGGCTGCGGGGATCGATCACCGCGCCCGACAGGATATGCGCGCCCACTTCGCTGCCCTTTTCGAGCACGCAGACGGACAGGTCGGCTTCCTTCTCGGCGGCGAGCTGTTTCAGGCGGATCGCCGCGCTGAGGCCGGCCGGCCCCGCACCCACGATCACCACGTCATAAGGCATCGACTCGCGTTCGCTCATCATTCTCTCCATTGGCCGGCCCCGATCGTAAGCGAGCGATCGGGCGCGCGCCGGCAACGTCTTGTCCCCATCGGCTGTCGAGCGAATTGACCGCTACGTCAACCGTAACGCTATGAAGCGGCTTATGGGGGCAGATCAGAACACGAATTGGCGATTGGCCGCGGCAAGCGTCCTCGAATGGTGGCAGGACGCGGGCGTCGACATGCTCGTCGGCGACGATCCGTTCGACTGGCTGGGCGGCGAAGAGCCGGTTGCCCTAGCGTCATCGCCACCGGCACAGCCACGCGGTGCGCCGCTCGATCCCCCCGTCACGGCGACATTGCCGGCGACGCTGGAGGAACTGCTCGCCTGGCGCATCGGCACCGCCGCGCCGGAGGCGGGATGGGGCGTGCCGCTGGTCACCGCCACCGGCCCGGCGACCGCCGACCTCATGATCCTGATCGACTGTCCGGAGCGTGACTCGGCCGATTCGCTGCTCGGCGGCATGGCCGGGCGGCTGTTCGACCGGATGCTCGCCGCGATCGGCCGCTCGCGTGACGATGTGCACCTCGCCAGCGTCTGCGCCGCCCGTCCGGCGGCGGGACGGATGCCGCGCGATCTTGAACAGCGGCTGGGCGAGATCGCGCGGCATCACGTCGCGCTGGCCGGTCCGAAGCGGCTTCTGGTGATGGGCGATGCGGCGAGCCGTGCCATCCTGGCGGCGAACGTCATGGAAGCCCGTGGGCGTTTACATGCACTTAACCATAGAGTCTCACAAACGACGGAGGTCGTCGCGAGCTTCCATCCGCGCATGCTGTTGGAGCGGCCCGCGCTCAAGGCCGACGCGTGGAGGGATCTGCAATTGCTGAAAAGGGGACTTGAGTGATGCGGATGCTGCTTGCGGCCGTCTCGGCCGTGGCGCTTGCGCCAACGATGGTCGCGGCTGAACCGGCGCGTCAGGAGGCGCCCGGAAAACCCGTCATTCCGCCGCAGCTCTCGCCGGAGCAGCGCAGCCAGTATCGCGCGGTGTTCGCGGCCATTCGCGAAAGCCGCTGGCAGGACGCGCAGCTTGCGCTCGACGGCATGGCCCCCGGCCCGCTGCACAGCTACGCCCGCGCCGAACTTTACACCGCCAAGGGCTCGCCCCGCGTGGAGCTTGAGCCGCTGGTCCGCCTGCTGACCGAGGCGCCCGAACTGCCCCAGGCCGAATCGCTCGCCCGCCTTGCCCGTGCGCGCGGCGCCGCTGACCTGCCGCCGCTGCCGGTGGCGCAGCGGCTCATCTGGCAGGACGGCGCGCCCACCCGCGTGCGCGCCCGTGCCACGCGCAGCGATGCGATCGCCGCCGATCTCGCCAACAAGATGCAGCCTTATGTGAAGGCGGACATGGGCCGCGCGGCGGAATCGCTGCTTGATTCGACCAGTGGCCTGACGCCGGAGGCGCAGACCGAATGGCAGTCGCGAGTCGCCTGGATCTATTTCCTCCAGGGGCTCGATGGCGATGCCCGCCGCCTCGGCGAAAAGGCTGCGCGCGGGCAGGGCGACTGGGCCACCCATGCACGCTGGACGTCCGCGCTCGCCGCCTGGCGCCAGAATGATTGCGCCGCTGCCGGTGAGGGGTTCGAGGCAGTCTCCGCCCGCGCAGGCGATACCGACATGCGCGCCGCCGGCCTCTATTGGGCCAGCCGCGCCGACATGATGTGCGGCCGCCCCGACCGGGTCGAGGGCCGGCTGAAGAACGCCGCCCAATATAGCGAGACCTTCTACGGCCAGATCGCGCGGCAGTCGCTCGGCATGCAGACTGCCGCCTTCAAGCCGCAGAAGGTGACCAGCGACTGGGCCAATCTGGAACGCCGCCCCAACATCCGCGTCGCCGCCGCGCTGATCGAGATTGGCGAGGACAGCGCCGCCGACCAGGTGATCCGCCAGCAGGCGAAGATCGGCCCCAAGGCGGAATTCGCCAGCCTGGTCCGCGTGACCGAGCAGATGAACCTGCCCGCCAGCGTCGTGTGGCTCGCGCACAATTGCCCGGAAGGCTTCGTCGCCACCGCCGACACGCGCTACCCGACGCCGAACTGGACGCCCGACACCGGCTGGCGTGTCGATAAGGCGCTGGTCTATGCTCACACGCTCCAGGAATCGGGTTTCCGCAACAAGGTGGTGTCGCCCGCCGGCGCCTATGGCCTGATGCAGATCATGCCCGCCGCCGCGACCGATTACATGCGCGAACGCGGGGTTCAGGTGGACAAGGCCGCGCTGACCCGCCCCTCGACCAATATCGACATCGGCCAGCGCCATCTGGAGCGACTGCGCGACATGGGGCTGACGCAGGGCCTGCTGCCAAAGGTGATCGCCGCCTATAACGCCGGCCCGCGCCCGGTCGGCGAATGGAACTCGCTGGTGCGCGATAACGGTGACCCGCTGCTCTACATCGAAAGCATCCCGTATTGGGAAACGCGCGGCTATGTCGTCACCGTGCTGCGCAACTACTGGATGTACGAGGGGCAGACCGGCCGTGACAAATCGGTCAGCCGCGCCGCGCTCGCGCAGGGCATGTGGCCGCGCTTCCCCGGCATGAAGGGTGAACCTGCGGTGCGGATCGCGGCCCGGCCGTCGACCAATACCGTCGCTGTCAATGCCGCGGTTGCGCCGGCCCCGGGCAGCGCCGGCACCAGCCTGCAATAAGCCTTCGCCATGCTGCCGGCGCCTCGATCGGGGCGTCGGTGGCGGCGTGTTGGAAATCTCGCGTTCCACTATTGTTCTTTCGGAACAAAGTCGATACGACTGCGATCGTGCGTTGAACGGTTCGCGCGCTTGATCTAGCGAGAGACCTCCTCATGGCCGCCAATCTCAAGGTGATCCCAAACAACATGGCTAGCGCGAACTCGGATCGTCAGAAGGCGCTCGACGCCGCCCTTGCGCAGATTGACCGCGCCTTCGGGAAGGGCTCGGCGATGAAGCTGGGCCAGAAGGAGGCGATGAAGGTCGAAACGGTGTCGACCGGCAGCCTGGGTCTCGACATCGCGCTCGGCGTCGGTGGCTTGCCCAAGGGCCGTATCGTCGAGATCTTCGGCCCGGAATCCTCGGGCAAGACGACGCTCGCGCTCCACGCCATCGCCGAAACCCAGAAGGCGGGCGGCATGGCCGCCTTCGTCGACGCGGAGCACGCGCTCGACCCGGCCTACGCTAAGAAGCTCGGCGTCAACATCGACGAACTGATCGTCTCGCAGCCCGATACGGGGGAGCAGGCGCTTGAGATCGTCGACACGCTGGTCCGCTCGAACGCGATCGACGTGCTGGTGGTCGACTCGGTCGCCGCCCTCGTGCCGCGCGCCGAGATCGAGGGTGAGATGGGCGACAGCCACGTCGGCCTCCAGGCCCGCCTGATGAGCCAGGCGCTGCGCAAGCTGACCGGCACGATCAATCGCTCCAACTGCCTCGTCATCTTCATCAACCAGATCCGCATGAAGATCGGCGTGATGTACGGCTCGCCCGAAACGACGACCGGCGGCAATGCGTTGAAGTTCTACGCCTCGGTGCGCCTCGACGTGCGCCGCATCGGCTCGGTCAAGGATCGCGACGAGGCGACCGGCAACCAGACCCGCGTGAAGGTGGTGAAGAACAAGGTCGCGCCGCCGTTCAAGCAGGTCGAATTCGACATCATGTTCGGTGAGGGCATCTCGAAGCTGGGCGAGATCATCGACCTCGGCGTGAAGGCCGGCCTCGTCGAAAAGTCGGGTTCCTGGTTCAGCTACGATTCGATCCGCATCGGTCAGGGGCGCGAGAACTCCAAGGGGTATCTGCGCGACAATTCCGAAGTGGCCGAGCGTCTCGAACGCCAGATCCGCGCCCGCCAGGACGGTCTGGGCGAGGAGCTGATGGCCGGTCCGTCGGAGGAAGACGACGCCTGAGGCGCCGTTCGCTCCATCCTGCTCTTCTGAAAAGGGGCCGGCCGCCGAAAGGTGCCGGCCCTTTTTCGTTGCCGCTGCCTCCTGCTGCTGCGACCGGCCGGGAACGGCGGCGTGCCCTCTATCCGGGACCCTGCGCGACGGGCATTCAGGGCCTCCACGGTAAAAGGATGCTGCGATGACCACCGCCCCGCTCTGGCAAACCCGCGTCGGCGACGTCTGGGCCGCGGAATGGCAGCGCACCGACCGCAGCTTCGCCGATCTGGCCCGCGCGCTCGACGCGGCAATCCTCGCCCTCGCGCCTGAACAGGGGAAGGCGGCCGATCTCGGCTGCGGCGCCGGCGCCACCAGCCTGGCGCTCGCCGCCGCCCGCCCATCGCTCTCGATCCTCGGCGTCGACCTGTCCGCGCCGCTCGTCGCCGTCGCGCAGGATCGCGCCGTCAGCGCCGGGCTGTCTAACGCCCGCTTCGTCTGCGGCGCCGTTCCCGATGCGCTGGCAGGGGAGGGGCCGTTCGACCTCGCTTTCTCGCGCCACGGCGTCATGTTCTTCGATGATCCCGCCGTTGCCTTCCGCGGCATCGCCGCCGCGCTGCGCCCCGGCGCACCCCTGGTCTTCTCCTGCTTCCGCGCCCCCGCCGAAAACCCCTGGGCCAGCGAGACGATCGCCGCGATGGGCGGCCACCTCGACCCGCCCGGGGCCTATGCCCCCGGCCCCTTCGCCTTCGCCGATCCTGCGCGAGTCACCGCGCTGCTCGAGGGCGCCGGCTTCGTCGATGTCGCGCTCCAGCCGGTCGATTATCGCTACCACGCCGGGGCAGGGGACGACCCCGCCGGTGACGCCGCCGACTTCTTCACCCGCATCGGCCCGGTCGCCCGCGTGATCGCCGAGGCGGCGGAGACGGATCGACCCGCGCTCCTCGCACGTTTGCGTTCGATCCTGGCCACGCGGGTCACCGGCACCACGCTGGATTTCCCCGCCGCCGCCTGGATCGTCACCGCGCGCGCTCAGGGGAAGACCGCTTCATGATCATCGTCCACCACCTCGAAAACTCCCGCTCGCAGCGCGTGCTGTGGATGCTCGAGGAACTCGGCCTGCCCTATGAGATCCAGCGTTATGAGCGCGATCGCAAGACGATGCTTGCTCCGCCTGAGCTCAAGCGGGTCCACCCGCTCGGCAAGTCGCCGGTGATCGTCGATACCCGTGACGAGCATCGCGTGATCGCCGAAACCGGCGCGATCGTCGAATATCTCGTCGACAAGGCCGACGGCCGCCTCGGCGCCCCCGCCACCCGCGGCGGCGCGCTCGATTACCGCTTCTGGCTCCATTATGCGGAAGGCTCGCTGATGCCGCCGCTGCTGGTGAAGCTGGTGCTGACGCGCGTGCCGCTGTTCGGCAAGATGGCGCAGAAGCGGATCCAGCCGATGATCGACACCCATCTCGATCATGTCGAGGCGCATCTCGCCAGCCGGCCGTGGTTCGCCGGTGACACGATGACCGCCGCGGACATCATGATGAGCTTCCCGCTGGAGGCGGCGCGCAGCCGCGGCGGCCTGAACCAGAGCCGTCCCGCGACGATCGCCTGGCTCGACAAGGTCCACGCCCGCCCCGCCTATCAGACCGCACTCGCCAAGGGCGGCCCCTATGCCTACGCCTGACCGCGCGTGATCGGGCGCCTCCCCGCCGCGCTGCTGCTCGCCGCCACCACGCCGGCCGGGGCGGGGCAGGCGGTGCCGCCGCCCGCGACCGCTCGCGCCGCCGCGCTCGCCGGTGACTATACCGCCGCGCAGATGGAGCTGGTCGCCGCGCTCCGCCTCAGTCCCGACGGCACCTTCCGCTACGCGCTGACCGTCGGCGCGCTCGATGAAACCGCGCAGGGCAAATGGCGCCTTGCCGGCGACATGATCGAACTGACCAGCGACCCGCGCCCGCGCCTGCCGGCGATCGAGCCGGCGCCGCCGCAATCCACGCCCGGCGCCCTCTTCGGCCTGCGCGTCCTTGCCCCCAATGGCGCCGACGTGCCCGCGGTGGATTTCGTGATCGAATTCGACTCCGGCCCGCCGCTCACCGCCTATACGCCGGGCGACCGCTGGATCCTGCCCGCGACGGAGCGTCGCACGCCCCGCTTCGTCACCTTTGTCGCGCCGCGCTACCGCCTGCCGTCGACGCGCCTGCCGCTCGACCCGCAGGCCGGCCGCACCGCGATCTTCCAGCTGGTGCCCAATGATGTCGGCGTCGCCGACCTCACCGGCGCGTATCTCACCGTCGAGGGCGACACGCTGACGCTCCACCGCGACGACGGCACGCTCCGGTTCCAGCGAGCCACCCGCTAGGCGCCCAACAAAAAAAAGGGCGCCGCACCCGCGACGCCCTTTCCTTCTTCCCGGCTTTCCCGCTCAGCCGCGCTTGTCGCTGTCCAGCTTCGGTGTCTCGGCAAAGCTCTGCGTCGGATAGGCCGGCCCGCCCCCGGCCGGCGCGTGCGGATCGGGGATCACGTCCGGCTCCAGCGGGTCGAGCTCGCCCTCCCACTTGGCGATGACGGTGGCCGCCACCGCGTTGCCCACGACGTTGGTGGCGCTTCGGCCCATGTCGAGGAAATGGTCGATGCCGATGATCAGCAGCAGGCCCGCTTCGGGAATGTCGAAGAACCCCAGCGTCGCCGCGATCACCACCAGGCTCGCGCGCGGCACGCCGGCGATCCCCTTGCTGGTGATCATCAGCACCAGCAGCATGGTGATTTCCTGCCACAGCGTCAGGTCGATGCCATAGGCCTGCGCGATGAAGATCGTCGCGAAGGTCATGTAGATCATCGAGCCGTCGAGGTTGAAGCTATACCCCAGCGGCAGGACGAAGCTGGCGATGCGCGGCGGCACGCCGAACTTGTCGAGCGCCTCCAGCGTGCGGGGGTAGGCCGCCTCCGAAGATGCGGTGGAGAAGGCGAGCAGCAACGGCTCGCGGATATAACGCACCAGCAACGTCGTGCGGCGTCCGACGATGGCGTAGCAGACGCCGATCAGCAGCAGCCACAGCACGATAATGCCGAGGTAGAAGGTGCCCATGAAATAGGCGAGGTTGCCGATGATCGACGGTCCCCGCTCGGCCAGCGTCCCGGTCACCGCGGCGAACACCGCGAGCGGCGCGAAACGCATGACGTAATTGGTGACGGTCAGCATCACCTGCACCAGCGCCTCGATCCCGCGCACCAGCGGCGCGGCCTTCTCGCCGACCGCGGTGATCGCGACGCCGATGAAGATCGAGAAGACGACGATCTGCAGGATCTCGTTCTTCGCCATCGCCTCGATGCCGGAGGCGGGGAAGATGTGGGTGAAGAAATTGGTGAGGTTGAACGCTGCCTGTTCGACGCCGCTCGATTCGTTCGTCGCCGGCAACGGGAAATTGAGCCCAACGCCCGGCTGGAACAGGTTCACCAGGATCAGGCCCAGCGTCAGGCTGACGAGGCTGGCGACGATGAACCAGGCCACCGCGCGGCCGCCGATCCGGCCCAGCGCGGCGGTATCGCCCATGTGCGCGATGCCCGCGACCAGCGTGGCGAAGACCAACGGCGCGATGATCATCTTGATCAGCCGCAGGAAGATGGTCGTGACGATGGAGAAATAGCCGGCAATTTCCGACAATTTGGCCGCCGAGGCTGGCGTGCCGTCGTCGAAATACGCGTTGAGCGACAGGCCCAGCACGATACCGGCCGCCAGGCCGATCATGATATATAACGTCAGGCGCTTGGCCATGGATGCTCCCGGAATGTGCCTCCGCCATCCGGTTCAAGCGCAGAGCGAACGGAGGAAAATGTCGATCCGGCGTGATGAAGGGGATTGCCGTCGCAACGTCAAGCCTCTGTGCGGGTGCGAACAAGGCAGTTTCCTGCAGCAGTGATGCACAAATGCTATGGCTGGCGCGTCATCTGTTTATGCGGCGGGACGCGGAAACGTTCGCTTGCGCCGTCACCCGCCCCGCGGCCCCCACAGGATGATCGCCGCGCCGATCAGGCAGACGGCAGCGCCCGTCAGGTCCCAGCGGTCGGGCCGCACGCCCTCCATCGCCCACAGCCACAGCAGCGCTGCGGCAATGTACACCCCGCCATAAGCGGCATAGGCGCGCCCCGCCTGGTCGCTGTCGACCAGCGTCAGCAGATAGGCGAACAGGCACAGCGAACCGATCCCGGGTGCCAGCCACCAGGCCGATCGGTCCAGCCGCAGCCAGGCCCAGAAGGCAAAGCAGCCGGCGATTTCGGCCAGCGCCGCGGCCAGATAGACGATCCCGCTCACCCGGCCCCTCTCGCATGAAGCGGGCGCGTCCCGCCAGCCCGGCTGCTGAGACTTGTGGAATAGAGATACTGGTCAGCGCGCCCGCCGCCGATTAAGTCGCACGCCATGACCTCGACGAACGACATCCGCCGCAGCTTCCTCGATTACTTCGGCTCGGCCGGGCACAGCATCGTGCCCTCGGCGCCCCTGGTGCCGCAGAACGATCCGACGCTGATGTTCGTCAATGCGGGCATGGTGCCGTTCAAGAACGTGTTCACCGGCCTTGAGACTCGGCCCTATTCCACCGCGGTCAGCGCGCAGAAGTGCGTTCGCGCCGGCGGCAAGCACAATGATCTCGACAATGTCGGCTATACCGCCCGGCACCACACCTTCTTCGAGATGCTCGGCAATTTCTCGTTCGGCGATTATTTCAAGGAACAGGCGATCACCCACGCCTGGACCTTGCTGACCAAGGAATGGGGCCTGCCCGCGGACAAGCTGACCGCGACCGTCTATCACACCGACGATCAGGCGTTCGATCTGTGGAAGAAGATCGCCGGCCTTCCCGATCACCGCATCATCCGCATCCCGACCAAGGACAATTTCTGGGCGATGGGCTCGGATGGTCCGTGCGGGCCGTGCAGCGAGATCTTCTACGATCACGGCGAACATATCCCCGGTGGCCCTCCCGGCTCGCCGGACGAGGATGGCGACCGCTTCGTCGAGGTGTGGAACCTCGTCTTCATGCAATTCCTGCAGGAAGCCGACGCGATCATCGGCGATCTGCCGCGCCCGTCGATCGACACCGGCATGGGGCTGGAACGGATCGCGGCCGTCATGCAGGGCGTCCACGACAATTATGATACCGACACGTTCAAGGCGCTGATCGCCGCCTCGGGCGCGCTCACCCACACCGCGACGAGCGGTGCCAATCAGGCCAGCCACCGCGTCATCGCCGATCACCTGCGCTGCGCCGGCTTCCTCGTCGCGGACGGCGTGCTGCCGGCCAACGAAGGCCGCGGCTATGTCCTTCGCCGCATCATGCGTCGCGCCATGCGCCACGCGCACCTGCTCGGCGCGAAGGAGCCGTTGATGCACCGTCTGGTGCCGGCGCTGGTCGCCGAAATGGGCGCGGCTTACCCCGAACTGGTCCGCGCGCAGCCGCTGATCGAGGCGACGCTCTCCCAGGAGGAAACCCGCTTCCGCCAGACGCTCGACAAGGGGCTGAAGCTGCTCGACGAGGCGACCGCCGGCATGAAGCCGGGCGACGTGCTGCCGGGCGAAACCGCGTTCAAGCTCTACGACACGTTCGGCTTCCCCTATGATCTGACCGAGGACGCGCTGCGCGCCCAGTCGTTCGGCGTCGACCGCGCCGGCTTCGACGCCGCGATGGCCGAGCAGAAGCGTGCGGCGCGCGCCGCCTGGAAGGGCTCTGGCGCGAAGGCATCGGACGAATTGTGGTTCGACCTCGCCGAGGAAGTCGGCGCGACCGAATTCACCGGCTATTCCAGCGATGTCGGCGAGGGCGTCGTGCTCGCGCTGGTCAAGGATGGCGCACGGGTCGAAAAGGCCGCGGCCGGCGACCAGGTCGACGTGATCGTCAACCAGACGCCTTTCTATGCCGAGAGCGGCGGCCAGGTCGGCGATGCCGGCACGATCAGCAGCGAGGCCGGCCTTGCTGCCGAGGTGACCGACACCTCGAAGCAGCTCGGCAAATTGTGGGTCCATCATGCGACACTCAGCGCGGGCGAGATCAAGGTCGGCGACACGGTGAAGCTCGCGATCGACGTCGCGCGCCGCGCCGCGATCCGCGCCAACCACTCCGCCACCCACCTGCTGCATGAGGCGCTGCGCCAGCGGCTCGGCACCCACGTCGCGCAGAAGGGCTCGCTCGTCGCGCCCGATCGCCTGCGCTTCGACGTCAGCCATTCCAGCGCGATGAGCGCGGAGGAACTGGCCGATGCGGAGGCCGCGGTGAACGCCAAGATCCGCCAGAACACCCCCGTTACCACCCGGCTGATGACGCCCGACGATGCGATCGCGATGGGCGCGATGGCGCTGTTCGGCGAAAAGTACGGCGACGAGGTCCGCGTCGTCTCGATGGGCAGCGATGACGGCGGCAAGACCTATTCGGTCGAGCTGTGCGGCGGCACCCATGTCAACGCATTGGGCGACATCGGCCTGTTCAAGGTGATCGGCGAAGGTGCCGTGTCCTCGGGCGTCCGCCGTGTCGAGGCACTGACCGGCGAAGCCGCGCGCGCCTATCTCTCCTCGCGCGACGAGAAGCTGCGCGAGGCAGCCTCCGCGCTGCGCACCACCCCCGATGAAGTCCCCGGCCGCGTCGCTTCGCTGCTTGAGGAAAAGCGCCGGCTGGAGCGTGAACTGGCGGAGGCGAAGAAGGCACTCGCAATGGGCGGCGGCAGCGGCGCTGCGCCGGCCGGTCCCGAAACCGTCGGCGGCGTCGCCTTCGTCGGTCAGGTGCTGAACGGCTTCGAGGCCAAGGGCCTGCGCGGCGCCGTCGATGACGCCAAGAAGCGCATCGAGTCGGGCGTCGCCGCATTGGTCGCGGTCAACGACGGCCGCGCCACCGTCGCGGTCGGCGTCACCGACGATCTCGTCGCAACCTATAATGCGGTCGATCTGGTGAAGCGCGCGGTCGCCGCCGTCGGCGGGCAGGGCGGCGGTGGCCGGCCCGACATGGCGCAGGGCGGCGGCCCAGACGGCGACAAGGCCGATGAGGCGCTCGCCGCGGTGCGCAATGCGCTGGAAGAGGCAAAAGCGGCCGCCTGAATCGTTGCTGGCCGCGCTACGGCCGAATGCGGCCGATCTTCTCCGGCAACAGGCCGGGTAACGTGACCGCGGGGCCAAACGACCCCGCGGTCAGGCCGCTTACTTGCCGGCCATCGCAGCGTCGAGCTGCGCGGCGGTCATGCCGATGGTCACGCCCTGCGGACCCGGGCCGAACGACCCCTTGGGCAGGCGCGCATCGCCCTTCGGCGTGGTCAGCGTCACGAATTCACCCTCGACAGCCTTGATCGTCCCGACCGAGGTGCCACCCGCACCATAGACGGTCGCGCCGGTGGTCAGCTGCGACTGGAACTGCGCGGCAGCTTGTGCCGCGCCCTGGCCCGCGGCCGCCTCGAGCTCCGCCTTGGTCATGGCTAGCGTCGGGCCCTTGGGGCCGGTGCCGAACGACGACAGCGGAACGGCAGCCTTGACGGTGCCGGTGTCGACCACGGCATTGGTGCCATCGGTCGATGCAATGGTGCCGACAGTGTTGCCCTGCGTGTCGACCACGGTGGCGCCGACCGTCGGCGCGGCGGCCGTCGCGGCGCCGGCTGCAGGGGCGGCAGCGCCCGCCTGCGGAGCCGGGGCAGTCTGCGCATTGGCGGCCAGCGGCGTTGCGGCTGCGAGCAGCAGGAATGCGGTACGGTACATGGTCCCTCCTTGTGAATGGATCGAGGATGCAACGACGTCGCACCGGGCAGGTTCCGTGCAAGCACCTGTCGGCAGGCTGATCGATGAAGGGGATGAACGGAGCCCTTGGCGTTGATCCTGGGCCCACTTACCTGCGTTGACCACGCGCAGGAGCAATGCCGATGACTGATCTGTCCGCCTTCCCGATCACACGGCGCTGGCCGGCATCTCACCCCGATCGGCTGCAATATTATGGCCTGCCGACGCCCAATGGCGTGAAGGTGTCGATCATGCTCGAGGAGACCGGGCTGCCTTATGAGGCGCACCTCGTCGACTTCGCCCGGAATGATCAGAAGACGCCTGAATTCCTGTCGCTGAACCCCAATGGGAAGATCCCTGCGATCCTCGATCCCGATGGCCCCGCCGGCACACCGCTGGCGCTGTTCGAAAGCGGCGCGATCCTGCTCTATCTCGCGGAAAAGACGGGTCAGTTCCTGCCGGTCGATCCGGCGGGCCGCTGGCATGCGGTGCAATGGCTGATGTTCCAGATGGGCGGCGTCGGCCCGATGTTCGGCCAATTGGGCTTCTTCAAGAAATTCGCCGGCAAGGACTGGGAGGACAAGCGCCCGCTCCAGCGCTACGTCGACGAGACCCGGCGGCTGCTCGGCGTGATGGATGCCGCGCTCGACGGCCGCCAATGGTTCCTTGGCGATGACTATACCATCGCCGACATCGCCATGATCGGCTGGGTCCGCGCGCTCGTAACCTTCTACGACGCGCAGGAAATCACCGGCTTCGACGGCTTCCGCAACGTGTCCGGCTGGCTGGAACGAGCGCTGGCACGTCCGGCTGTGCAGCGTGGCCTCACGATCCCGGCATCCCCCGCGACTTAGTCGAGATACGCCGCAAGCCTTGACCAGGCGGGCTGCTTTGCCTCCAGCCCGACAGTATGCAGCGGGCTGGAGGAGGGCAGCGCCACGATGGCGACATCGTGCGCTGCCAGCAACGGGCGGCCCAGCTTCAGTGCGGTACCACCGTTGAAGCCGACGGCACGCAGGTCGGGAAGGCGGGACACCAGCGCCGACAGATCGTTTGCCGCTGCGTCGCGGATCGCGGCGTCGGTACTGCCCGGCCGCCGTGCACTCGCCACCACGTCCCACAACGCAACCCGCGCCGCGCGCAACGCCGCCAGCCGCGCCTCGTAGGGCAGCGCGGCGAGATCCTGGCCGATCACCGGGCTCATCAGCCGCCAGAACTGATTCTGCGGATGGGCATAATAACGCTGCTCGGCAAGGCTGCGCTCGCCCGGCAAGCTGCCCAGGATCAGCAGCCGCGCATCCGGCCGCACCACCGCCGGAAAGGACGCCTTGCGCGGGGCGATCGTGGCCTGTTCGGGGGAGGGCGGGGCGTTGCTCATCACTGCCTCATGGTGGTGCGGTGCGCGTCAGTAGTAGCGCTTCGCCGTGACAAAGCACGACCAGCGGTTGCCGCTGCTGCGCCGTCGCGCCATCTAGGTGCCATGCAAACCGCTTCGGACACGCTTTCACTCATCGGCCATACGCCTCTCGTTCGCCTCAAGGGCCCCAGCGAGGCAACTGGCTGCGACATCTTCGGCAAATGCGAATTCGCCAACCCCGGCGCCAGCGTAAAGGATCGCGCGGCGCTGTTCATCGTCGAGGATGCGGAGGCGCGCGGCGCGCTGAAGCCCGGCGGGACGATTGTCGAGGGGACGGCGGGGAACACCGGCATCGGCCTCGCGCTGGTCGCCAACGCCAAGGGCTATCGCACCATCATCGTCATGCCGGATACTCAGTCCAAGGAGAAGATGGACACGCTGCGGGCGCTGGGGGCGGAGCTGGTGACGGTCCCGGCCGCACCTTATTCCAACCCCTGCCATTTCGTGCACACCTCGCGGCGCATCGCGGAGGAAACGCCCGGCGCGATCTGGGCCAATCAGTTCGACAATATCGCCAACCGGCGCGCGCATATCGTTGGCACCGCCGAAGAAATCTGGGCGCAGATGGATGGCAACATTCAGGGCTTCACCTGCGCCGCGGGGACTGGCGGCACGATCGCTGGCGTCGGCCTTGGCCTCAAGGAAAAGGATGAGCGCATCACCATCGCGCTCAGCGATCCGCACGGCGCGGCGCTCTACGAATATTATGCCCATGGCGAGCTGAAGAGCGAAGGCTCGTCAGTCGCCGAGGGCATCGGGCAGGGGCGCATCACCGGCAATCTCGAAGGCGCGCCGATCGACACGCAATTCCGCATCTCCGACGCCGAGGGGCTCGAGTGGGTCGATCGCCTGCTGAACGAGGAGGGCCTGTGCCTTGGCCTCTCGTCGGGCATCAACGTCGCCGGCGCGGTGCGCCTCGCGCGGGAGCTGGGCCCGGGCAATCGCGTGGCGACGATTCTGTGCGACACCGGCTTCCGCTACCTCTCGACGCTCTACGATCCGGCCTGGCGTGAGGCCAAGGGACTGGCGGTGTCGCGCTCTTGACGTCCCCAATTCGACAAGCGCGCGACACGTCGTTAGAGTCGCGCGGTGAAATGAAGCGCGCTGTTCCCCCCAGCCAGGCGATGCAACGTGTCCGTGTCGGCATGGTTGGCCTCGCCGCCGTGGTCCTGTTGATCGGGCTGGCGAGTGCGCTCTTCAATGCTGCCTCGCGCGAACAGCCGGTCGTCGCCCCGCCGCGCGTGGAGGAAGTGGCCAACGTCGCCGATCCGTCCAATGCCGCGGCTGCGACGACCGCGGCGGAGGACAATGAGCCCCTCGCGCAGCTCGGCGTTGCACCGAGCGCGACCGAAACCAGCCGAGTCCCGGCGGAACAGCCCCAGTGATCCCGTCCTTTCCCGGGAAATCCGGGGAAACCTTCTTTGATTGTGCCGATTCTGGTCGGCTGCGCATGGTCGCGCCCGGAACGGGTCGCGAACATGCGAGCCGTTTGCCCTACCGGAGCCTCGTCTTCCCGCCAGAATAGGTTCTTTCCCCAATCTTCCCCGATTTTCCCTTCCCATCCCCAACGGTCGCTGGTACTTCATAAGCGACAGAGGGGCAGGACCGCTGTTGCTTGATTGAAAAGTAACAACCGATGACGGCTGGGCCGTTTTTCGGGGCGAGAACTCCTGCGCGCCTTGTGCGAGGTGGGCGTGTCGGAACGGGTGGATTATCTTGGGAAGGGGGTCGGTCTTGTCGATGACAAGGGCCGGGTCGCGATTCCCAACACCCTGCGCGCCGCTCTGGCCCAGAACGCGCCGCGTCCCGACGGCAAGGATGGTGGCACCGTCCTGGTCGGTGTGCACCCGGACTTCCCGTGCCTGATCGCGCATGATCGGGGCTATGTCGAACATGCCAAGAATCAGCTGATCCAGCGTCAGGCCGAATCCGGCATCCGCACGGGCTCGAAGGAATTCTACGCGCCGCGTATGCGGGGTGCCTCGGTCGAGCCGGTGCCCTTCGACGGCAGCGGCCGCTTCATCCTCCCGGCGGTCGAGCGGGAGCTGGCCAACATCACCGACATCGCCTTTTTCCTGGGCGATTACGAAAGCTTCATGATCTGGGATCCGCGCACGCTCATCGCCCATGACGGCGTCGACGAGATGGCCAAGCGCCATGCGACGATCCTGTGCCGCGACAAGGGGATCACGCTGTGAGTTCCCGCCCCGACGCCGATGCACCGCATATCCCGGTGCTGCTCGACGAAGTTCTCGCCGCGCTTGCCCCCGAGCGCGGCGAGACCATGGTCGACGCTACCTTCGGTGCTGGTGGATACACCCGCGCGCTGCTTGACGCTGGCGTGAAGGTCTATGCCTTTGATCGCGATCCTGACGCGATCGCCGCCGGCCGCGCGCTGGAGGCGGCGGAGCCTGGCCTGACGCTGGTGCCGGCGGAATTCTCCCGCCTCGATCGTGAGCTCGCGGCGCTCGGCGCGGTGCCGGTGGACGGCGTGACGATGGATATCGGCGTCTCCTCCATGCACCTCGACCAGGCGGAGCGCGGCTTCTCCTTCCAGCAGGATGGCCCGCTCGACATGCGCATGAGCCAGGAGGGCGAAAGCGCGGCCGATTTCCTGAACACGGCCGATGAGGAGGATATCGCCAACGTCCTGTGGCGCTATGGTGAGGAGCCGAAGTCCCGCCGCGTCGCGCGCGCCATCGTGGCGGCACGCCCGCTCGCGACCACCGGCGATCTCGCCCGCGTGGTGCGCAAGGCGCTCGGCCATCGCCCGCATGACAAGAAGGATCCCGCCACCCGCGCCTTCCAGGCGGTGCGGATCCACATCAATCGCGAGCTGGATGAGCTGGCGGCCGGGCTGGAAGCTGCCGAACGGGTGCTCGCACCGGGCGGGCGGCTCGCCGTGGTCAGCTTTCATTCGCTCGAGGATCGGATGATCAAGCGGTTCCTGCGTGAACGCAGCGGCGCGACGCCGGCGGGATCGCGCCATCGGCCCGCCGTCGCGGATGCGCGGCAGCCGACTTTTGAAATCGTGGGGCGCGCGGTGCGCGCCAGTGCGGCGGAGGTGGCGCGCAATCCGCGCGCGCGCTCCGCGACATTGCGGACGGCGCGGCGGACAGCTGCGCCGGTGTGGGGTGACCAGGGGCAGAATGCGGCGGGCGGGCTGCGCGTGGAGGAAAGTGAATGACGGCGTCCTATCGATTGAAGGGACTGGGGTGGTTCAGCGGCGTGGTGATCGTCTCGCTGAGCTTCTACCTGGTGAGCCTCCAGGTGGCGGCAGAGCGGAAACGCCTGGCGCAGATCGACGCCAAGATCAGCGCGGCGGAGCGGGAGATCCGCTCGCTGGAGACGGAGTTCGACGTTCGCGCGAACCTCGCCCAGCTTGAGCGGTGGAACGGCAATACGCTGGCGCTCGTCGCGCCGACCGCGTCGCAGTTCGTGAAGGACGAGGCGCAGCTGGCTGCGATCAGCTTCCGTCCCGGTGCGACCATGCCGGGCGACAGCTCGGGCGCGATCCAGACTGCGCAGCTGATCGTCCCGGCTGGCGCCGCCGAATTCGTCCCCGTCACCGCGCCGGCAGCGCCCGTCACCGTCCCCGCGGCGGCGACCAAGGCCGTCAGCGTTCAGGTCGCGGCCAACACCGCCGCCCCCCGTCCGCTCGCAACCAAGGCACCGCCGCCCGTGACGGAGCCGGTCAACGAACCGCGCCTCACCAAGGCAGCTGTCGTGCGGACGGCGGATGCGTCGGCAGGGTCGCTGCGCAAGGCGCATGCGGTCGCGATGCTCGACAAGTCCTTGCTGAGCGATTCGACGCTCGGTGATCTGATGAGCGGTGCCCGGTCGGAGCGGGGTCGCCTGCGTTGAACACCATGGTCGCCCGCACGACGCGCCCCACGCGCGTCAGCGAACAGCGGCAGGCCCTGCTGGCTACGCAGCACATGCGCCTGATGGTGCTGTTGCTGCTGTTTGCGGCCGGCATCCTGCTCGTGATCGGGCGACTGGCGATGCTCGCCTTTGATGGCGGGCCGCGCCGTACCGCCGCGATCAGCACCACGCCGCGTGGCGACATCGTCGACCGCAACGGCCAGCAGCTCGCGCGCACCATCGACGCCTGGACGATCGGTGTCCATCCGCGCCGCCTGCTCGGCGACCGTAGCGAGATTGCGAAGCGGCTGGCGGATCTGATGCCCGACGTCGGCGACCAGCACCATTTCTACCGCCTGATCACGCGCGACGTGAACTTCACCTACCTCAACCGCCGCGCCTCGCCCGCGCTGGTGCAGGCGGTGAACGCGATCGGCGAGCCCGGCATCGTGTTCGATCGCGAGACGCAGCGTTTGTACCCGCAATCGACGATGGCTGCGCACGTGCTTGGCTATATCGGCACGACCAAGAACGATCCGACGGTCCACGGCCGCCTCGGCATGGAGCGCGCGCTGGACGAACGGCTGCTCAACCCGGCGCTCTCCGGCACGCCGGTTGCGCTCTCGATCGACAGCCGCGTCCAGGCCGCGATGGAGAGCGAGCTTGGTCAGTCGATGGCGAGCATGCAGGCGCGCGCCGCAGCCGGCGTCGTGCTCGATATCGATACCGGCGAAGTGATCGCCATGGTGTCGCTGCCGCTGTTCAACCCCAATCGCGTCGGCATGGCCGGGATCGAGCAGCTGCGGAACACCGTGACGCAGAGCGTCTATGAGCTCGGCTCCGCCTTTAAGCCGATCGCCATGGCGACCGCGATCGACACCGGCGTCGTCACCGACATCTCGCGCCGCTTCGATGCGACTGCGCCGCTTCAGGTCGGCCGTTTCCGCATCAAGGACGATCACGCCCAGAACCGCTGGCTCAATATCCCTGAGACGCTGATTCACTCGTCGAACATCGCCACCGCGCGCATCGCCGACGAAATCGGTGCCGAGCGGATGCAGACGATGTTCCGCAAGCTCGGTTTCGATACCAAGCCCGATATCGAACTGATCGAAAAGGGCCGCCCCCTGTGGCCGCATTACTGGGCGCGCACGACGGTGATGACGACCGCCTATGGCCACGGCATCGCCGTCACCCCGCTCCATCTGGCGAACGCTTATGCGACCCTGGTCAACGGCGGCGTCTGGCGCCCGACGACCTTGCTGAAGGTGGAGCCGGGCAAGGCACCCAAGGGGCGCCGCGTGATCAGCGAGACGACCAGCGCGCGGATGCGCCAGCTGCTGCGCCTCATCGTCACCCACGGCACCGGCCGAAAGGCGGAGGCGCCGGGTTACCGCGTCGGCGGCAAGACCGGCACCGCCGAGGCGGCGGAAGGCGGCAGCTACGCCCGCAACCGCAATGTCTCCACCTTTGCCGCGGCTTTCCCGATGGATGCACCGCGCTATGTCGTGCTGACCATGATGGACAGTCCGAAGCGCGTGGAGGCCAATCTGTTCCAGACCACCGCCGCTTATACCGCGGCGCCGGTGGTCAGCCGCGTGATCAGCCGCACCGGCGCGATGCTGGGCGTCATCCCTGACGCGCAGCGTGACATCGACACGCGGGAGCTGCAGGCGATCCTCTGGCACGCCCCGGGTGACAAGAAGGCGCAGGCGGAATGAGGCTGGGCGAACTCACCGGCGGCACCGAGACCGCGATCGTTACCGGTTTCGCGATCGATCACCGAAAGGTCGCGCCGGGCACGATCTTCGGCGCGTTCCAGGGCGCGCGGGTCAATGGCGAGGATTTCATCCCTGCCGCAATCGCCTCCGGCGCGATCGCCGTCGTCGCTCGGCATGAGGCGGTGGTGGAGGGGGCGGTCCATATCGCCGACGACAATCCCCGCGCCCGCTTCGCTGCCTTGGCCGCGCGCTTCTTCGCGCCCTTTCCCGAGATCAACGTCGCCGTCACCGGCACGAACGGCAAGACCTCGACGGTCGAACTGACGCGGCAGCTGTGGCGCATGGCCGGACATCATGCTGCGTCGATCGGCACGCTCGGCGTTACTACCGCTGGCGATCAGGTGTCGACTGGCCTGACCACGCCTGACGTCGTCACCTTCCTCTCCAACGTCGCCGGCCTGGCCCGAGAGGGGGTAACGCATCTCGCCTTCGAGGCGTCGAGCCACGGCCTGGAGCAATATCGCACGGAGGGGCTGCGCGTTTCCGCCGCCGCCTTCACCAACCTGTCGCGCGACCATCTCGACTACCATGGCGACATGGCGGCCTATTTCACCGCCAAGCTGCGCCTGTTCTCCGAGGTGCTGGCCCCCGACGGCACCGCCGTCGTCTGGGTCGATGATCCCCATGCCGAGCGTGTCATCGACCTCGCACGCCAACGCCGCAATCGCCTCATCACCGTGGGCGAGCATGGCGACGACCTGCGCCTCGTTGGCCGTGACCCGACCTTGCTGGGGCAGGGGCTGGTCATCGCCGCAGGCGGGCAGGAACATCGGGTCACCCTGCCGCTGATCGGCGCGTACCAGGCCGCCAACGCCCTTGTTGCCGCGGGCCTGGTGATTGCCACCGGCGGCGACACCGCTGCCACCATTGCGGGCCTCGGCCGGTTGCAGCCTGTTCGCGGGCGGTTGGAGCGCGCCGTGATCTCGCCCGCCGACGCGCCGGTCTATGTCGATTACGCCCATACGCCCGACGCGCTGGAGGCTGCCATTGCCGCGCTGCGCCCGCATGTCACCGGGCGGCTGATCCTCGTGTTCGGCGCCGGCGGCGATCGCGACCAGGGCAAGCGTGAGCCGATGGGCGAAATCGCCGCCGCACACGCCGACGTGGTGATCGTGACCGACGACAATCCGCGCAGCGAGGATCCAGCGGTGATCCGTGCCGATGTTCTGAAGGGCGCGCCGGGCGCGATTGAACAGGGCGATCGCCGCAGCGCCATCCGCCAGGCGATCGCCATGGCGACGGCGGAGGACATCGTCCTCATCGCCGGAAAGGGACATGAGCAGGGGCAGATCGTCGGTGATCTCGTCCTGCCATTCGACGACGTGACTGTAGCCAGGGAGGTAGCCGGTGAAGCGTAAGTTCGTGGTTCCATCCAAACCTGATGTTGCCGACGGCGCGAAGCCGCCACGTGAGCGACGCAAGCTGGGGGTTCGCTACGAACTGGTCACCGGCGACGCCGTCAGCGGGCTGCGTTGACGCCCCGGGCCGCCCGTCTGACGCGCGGCCTGCGCGATCTTCGCGCGACCGGCGCATTCGGGGTGGTATAGGGCCGCATGGACTCTCTTTGGACTTCCGACGAAATCGCCGCCGCCACCGGGGGCGACGCCTCCGGCACATTCGCGGCCGGCGGTATCGCGTTCGATTCGCGTGAGGTAGGGCCCGGCGATCTCTTCGTCGCCCTGGCTGGCGAAGCCACCGACGGGCATCGCTTTCTCAATCAGGCGTTCGCGCAAGGCGCGGCCGGCGCGATCGTCTCCGCCGACACTGATCATCCGCACGTGCGGGTGGCGGACACGTTCGCCGCGCTGGAGGATCTGGCGCGCGCCGCTCGTGCCCGTACCGGGGCGCGGGTGATCGGCGTCACCGGCTCGGTGGGCAAGACCTCGACGAAGGAGGCGCTGTTCGCGGCGCTCGACCGCGGCGATCCGGGTCAGGCGCACCGTTCGGTCAAGAGCTACAACAACCATACCGGCGTGCCGCTCAGCCTTGCTCGGATGCCGGCCGCCAGCCGCTTCGCCGTGCTCGAAATGGGGATGAACCATCCGGGCGAGCTGGCGCACCTCACCACGCTGGTCCGCCCGCATGTCGCGCTGGTGACCACCATCGCCCCTGCTCATACCGAATTCTTCCCCGACGAAAGCGCTATCGCGGACGCCAAGGGAGAGATTTTTCAGGGGCTGGAGCTCGGCGGCGTCGCGATCGTCCCCTACGACAGCCCGCACCGCGACCGGCTGATCGCCGCCGCGCGGCCCTATGCCGGCCGGATCATCTCCTTCGGCACCGATCGGCAGGCCGATGTGCATCCGATCGAAACGATGACGCTGCGCACCGGCGGCACCTTCGTCACCGCAAAGGTGGGGGATCGCGAACTCAGCTTCACCATTGGCCAACCCGGCGCACATTGGGTCTCCAACGCGCTGGCCGTGCTCGCCGCGGTGGATGCGGCGGGCGGGGATCTCGGGCTCGCCGGGCTCGCGCTCGCCGAACTCGGCGGCTTGCCGGGGCGGGGCGCGCGGCTGCTCGCGCCGGTCGACGGGGGTGAGGCGATCGTGATCGACGAAAGCTACAACGCCAATCCCGCATCCATGGCGGCGACGCTGTCGGTGCTCGCCGGTGAGGCCGGGCGCCACGTCGCGATATTGGGCGAAATGCGCGAGCTGGGCGCCGGCTCGCCGGGCTACCATCAGGCGCTCGCGGACCCGATCGAGGCGGCGCGCGTCGAAATGGCGCTGCTGGTCGGCGAAGCGATGGCGCCGCTCGCACAAGCGCTTGAGGGCCGGGTGAAATTCGTCCATGTGCCCACCGCCGCGGCGGCGCTGGAGGTTCTTCCCGGAATGCTCGCGCCGGGCGACGCGGTACTCGTCAAGGGATCGAACGGAGTCGGGCTGTCGCGGGTTGTCGCGGCACTCGCCGGGGGCATGGCATAGTGTTGTACTGGATCGCCGAGCAGCTCGGATTCCCGGGTGTTCTCAACCTCATCCGCTATCTGTCGTTCCGCACCGGCGGCGCGATTGCGACGGCGCTGTTCATCGGCCTGATCATCGGCCCGCGCTTCATCGGCTGGCTCCGCGTCCGCCAGGGCAAGGGGCAGCCGATCCGCGCCGACGGCCCGCAGACTCACCTGGCAAAGCGCGGCACGCCCACCATGGGCGGGCTGATGATCCTCACCAGCCTTGCGCTGTCGATCCTGATCTGGATGGACCTGCGCAACCCCTTCGTCTGGGCCTGTCTGTTCGTGACGCTGGGCTTCGGTGCGATCGGCTTCCTCGATGATTACGACAAAGTGCGAAAGGCGAGCACCGCGGGCGTGCCCGGGCGGGTCCGCCTGCTGCTGGAATTCGCCATCGCCGGCGCCGCCGCATGGATCATCAGCTACGAAAACGGGACCCAGCTGTTCCTGCCGTTCACCAACGGGCTTTATCTAGACCTGGGCTGGTTCTTCCCCGTCTTCGCCGCCTTCACCATCGTCGCCTTCGGCAATGCGGTGAACCTGACCGACGGGCTCGACGGGCTGGCCACCATGCCGGTCATCATCGCCTCGGTCGCCTTCATGCTGATCGCCTACCTCGTCGGCAACGTGAAGTTCGCCGACTATCTCGGCATCCCGCATGTCGCGCGTGCCGGCGATCTGGCGATCTTCTGCGGCGCGATGATCGGCGCTGGACTCGCCTTCCTCTGGTACAATGCCCCGCCTGCAGCAGTCTTCATGGGCGACACCGGCAGCCTCGCGCTGGGCGGCGCGCTCGGCACCATCGCGGTGGTCGCGCACCATGAGATCGTGCTCGGCATCATCGGCGGCCTCTTCGTGGTTGAGGCGATGAGCGTCATCATCCAGGTGTTCTGGTACAAGCGGACCGGCAAGCGCGTGTTCCGCATGGCGCCGATCCACCACCATTTCGAACAGCTCGGCTGGAGCGAGCCGACCGTCGTGATCCGCTTCTGGATCATCAGCCTCGTGCTGGCGCTCGCCGGCCTCTCGACGTTGAAGCTGCGGTGATCGTCTCGACCGCCTGGGCTGGCAAACGCTACGCCGTGCTGGGGCTCGCCCGCTCCGGCCTCGCCACCGTTCGCGCCCTCGCTGCGGCGGGGGCCTATGTCGTTGCGTGGGACCAGGACGCGGCTGCGCGCGCGAAGGCGGAGGCGATCGACGGTGTCATCGTCCACGACATCGCAGCGCTCGACCTGACCGGCGCGGCCGGGCTCGTCGTCTCCCCCGGCGTCCCGCTCAACACGCATCCGATCGCGGCGCAGGCGCGCGCGGCCGGCGTGCCGATCATCGGCGACATCGAATTGTTCGCCGAGGCGCGCGCCGAATTGCCCGCGCACAAGGTCGTCGGCATCACCGGCACCAACGGCAAGTCGACCACGACCGCGCTGGTCGCGCACATCCTCGACGTCGCTGGCCTGCCGGTGACGATGGGGGGCAACATCGGCCTGCCCATCCTCGGCCAGACTCCGCTCGCGCCGAACGATCGCGGCGCCGGCGTCTATGTGCTCGAACTGTCGAGCTACCAGATCGATCTGACGACCAGCCTCAACTGCGACGTCGCGGTGCTGCTCAACATCACCCCCGACCATCTCGATCGCTACGCCGATTTCAACGCCTATGCCGCGTCGAAGGCCCGGCTGTTCGCGATGCAGTCGCCGGAACACGAGGCAGTGATCGGCATCGGCGACACGCCCTCGGCGCAGATCGCCCGTTCGCTCTCGGCCCGCGGTGAGCATCTGACCAAGATCGCGCCCGGCGTGTGCATGGATCAGTCCCGCTGGCCTTCGCTTCAGGGCCCGCACAACGCGCAGAACGCGCTCGCCGCGATTGCAGCCGCGCAGGCGCTTGGCGTGGACGAGGCCACGATCGACCGCGCCTTGGAAAGCTTCCGCGGCCTGCCCCACCGGATGGAGCGGCTTGGCGAGGTAAACGGCGTCTCCTTCGTCAACGACAGCAAGGCGACCAATCCCGAAAGCGCCGCGCCCGCGCTGGCTGCGTTCAACCGCGTCCACTGGATCGTCGGCGGCAAGGGTAAGGGCGATGATCTCGACGCCTGCGTGCCGCACCTCGGCCATGTCGTGCGCGCCTATACGATCGGCGCATCCGGCCCGGTCTTCGCCCGCGCGCTTGATGGCAAGGTGCCGGTCGAACAGGCCGAAACGCTCGAACAGGCGGTCGCCAGCGCCGCGCGCCAGGCGCAGCCCGGTGACACGGTACTGCTGTCGCCGGCCGCTGCTTCCTTTGACCAGTTCCGCGATTACGAACATCGCGGCCAGGTGTTTCGCGACACGGTGGAGGGGCTGTCTTGACCGATCTGGCGACCAAGCAGGGGCTACGCGGCCGCTTGAAGGAGCGCGGCGGACGCGGCGATCGCTCGCCGCTCGGCACGTGGTTCTGGGATACCGACCGCGTGCTGCTGCTGCTCACCTTTGCGCTGATTGCGGTCGGCCTGCTGTCGGTCGCCGCCGCTTCGCCTGCCACGGCGATGCGCTATTCGGGTGAAGCGCTGAAGATCCCGCCGCTTTATTATTTCTGGCGTCAGGTCATGTGGGTGCTGGTTTCGCTGCCCGTCCTGATCGGCATCTCGATGCTGCCGGTGCATGTCGCGCGGCGCGGCGCGGTCGTCGGCGCAGCGGCGTTCGGCGTAATGCTGCTGCTGGTTCTCATCCCCGGCGTGGGCGTCGAGGTGAACGGCGCGAAGCGCTGGCTCGGCGTCGGTTTCTCCCAGTTCCAGCCGTCGGAGTTCCTGAAGCCCTGCTTCATCGTCACCATCGCCTGGCTCCTGTCGCTGCGCACCAAGGAGGAGGGGCTGCCGCTCACCGCGATCACCTTCGGCATGACCGCGCTGGTCGGTGCGCTGCTGATGCTTCAGCCTGACTTCGGCCAGACGATGGTGTTCGGCCTCGTCTGGATGACGCTGCTGATCATCGCCGGCACCCCGACGAAGACGCTCGCCGCCTTCATCGCCATGGCGCCGCTCGGCGTTGGCGCAGCGTACATGTTCTACGGCACGGCACGCACCCGTATCGACAGCTTCCTGTTCCGCGATCCCAACGAGGCGGAGGGCGCGCATTTCCAGACCGACGCCGCGCACCGCACGCTCACCTCGGGCGGCTGGACCGGCACTGGTCCGGGCGCCGGCACGTCGAAGTTCGGCCTGCCGGAGGCGCATACCGACTACATCTTCTCGGTCATCGGGGAGGAATTTGGCCTCATCGCCTGCATGGTGATCGCGATCCTGTTCCTCGCCATCGTCGCGCGCGTCTTCGTGAAGATGCTGGACGAACAGGACAGCTTCAAACTGCTCGCCGCGTCCGGCCTCGCCACGCAATTCGGCCTTCAGGCGTTGATCTCGATGGCGGTGAATACCGGCCTTGCGCCGTCCAAGGGGATGACCTTGCCCTTCATCAGTTATGGTGGTTCGTCGATGATCGCGCTGTCGATCGGCATGGGATTGCTGCTCACCTTTACCCGTCGCAACCCGTTCCTGCTGCGCAGCCCCTATGTGGCGCGCTGGGGGAGCGCGGCATGACCCGGCCCAAGCAGTTCGTTCTCGCCGCCGGCGGCACTGGCGGCCACATGGTTCCCGCCGCCGCGCTGGCCGAGGAGCTGATGCGCCGCGGCCACCGTGTCGCGCTGGTCAGCGATGACCGCGGTGTTCGCTTCCCCGGCCTGTTCGAGGATGTGCAGACCCATGTGCTTCCCGCCGGCCGCATCGCCGGTGGCCCGCTTGGCTGGGCGAAGGCCGCGCGCCAGATGTGGCGCGGCCGCGCGATGGCACGCCAGCTCTATCGCACCTTCAAGCCGGCGGCGGTGATCGGCTTCGGAGGCTATCCCGCCTTCCCTGCGCTGGCGGCCGCCTTTGCGGAGAAGATCCCGACAGCGGTGCATGAGCAGAATGCTGTGCTTGGCCGCGTCAACCGGCTCGTCGCCCCCCGCGTCGACGCCATTGCGACGTCCTATGCCGAAACCGAACGGCTGAAGCCGAAGTTTGAGGCCAAGGCACACCATATCGGCAATCCGGTGCGCGACAGCGTGCTGGCGCTGCGCACACAGCCCTATCCGCTGCTCGAGGAAGACGGGATCTTCCGCCTGCTCGTCACGGGCGGCTCACAGGGCGCCAGCGTCCTGTCGAAGGTCGTGCCCGAGGGGCTGGCCATGCTCCCGCTCGCCTTTCGCCGCCGGCTTCAGGTGACGCATCAGGCGCGCATCGAGGATATCGACGCCGCCCGCGCGAAATATGCCGAGCTGGAGATTGCCGCCGATCTCGCCACCTATCTGCCCGACTTGCCCGAACAGCTCGGCTGGGCGCATCTTGTGATCGCGCGCGCTGGCGCCTCGACCATCTCGGAGCTGACCGCCGCTGGCCGGCCCGCGATCCTGGTGCCGCTGCCCGGCGCGACGGACGATCACCAGACGGCGAACGCGCGCGAGATCACCGCCGCCGGCGGCGCCCGCACGATCCCGCAGAGCGCCTTCACCCCGGCCGAGCTTGCCAAGCAGATGCAGAAGCTGGGTCTCGATCCGACCGCGCTCGAAAACGCCGCCGCGCGCGCCAAGGCCTGCGGAAAGCCGCACGCCGCGCGCGATCTGGCGGATCTGGTGGAAAGTCTGGACGCACCCCGTGCACCGGTGCCGGTGGGTGTGGCTCAGCCGAAGGAGGCATTTGCGTGAAGGGCGTCGCTACGGACATCGGAACGATCCACTTCGTCGGTATCGGCGGGATCGGCATGTCCGGCATCGCGGAGGTGATGCACAACCTGGGCTATACCGTGCAGGGTTCGGACGTGGCCGAGGGCTATGTGATCGAGGGCCTGCGCGAACGCGGCATCAAGGTCACGATCGGCCATGATGCGGCCAACGTCGATGGCGTCGCCGTCGTGGTCACCTCGACCGCGGTGAAGCGCGGCAATCCGGAGGTGGAGGCCGCGCTCAGCCAGCGTATCCCGGTCGTCCGCCGCGCGGAAATGCTCGCCGAACTGATGCGCCTCAAATCGACCGTCGCGGTCGCCGGCACGCACGGCAAGACGACGACCACCTCGATGGTCGCCGCGCTGCTCGACGCGGGTGGGGTCGATCCCACCGTCATCAACGGCGGGATCATCAACAGCTACGGCTCGAACGCGCGCCTCGGCGACAGCGACTGGATGGTGGTCGAGGCGGACGAAAGCGACGGCAGCTTCCTTCGGCTCGACGGCACGATCGCGGTGGTGACCAACATCGATCCCGAGCATCTCGACCATTATGGCAGCTTCGACCGGGCGAAGGACGCCTATGTCGAGTTCGTCGAGAACGTGCCCTTCTACGGCGCGGCCTTGCTGTGCCTCGATCACCCGGAGGTGCAGGCGCTGATCCCGCGCGTCCGCGATCGCCGCATCGTGACCTACGGTTTCGCCGCCAGCGCCGATGTGCGCGGCGTCAATGTGTCGCCCTATCCCGGCGGCAACCGGTTCGAGGCGATCATCCGCCATCGTGACGGCACCACCCGCTCGATCGAGGGCATCGATCTGCCCATGCCCGGCCGCCACAACGTCCAGAACGCGCTCGCCGCGATCGGCGTCGCGCTGGAACTCGGCATCGACGATGCGACGATCCAGAAGGGGTTCGAGAAGTTCAACGGCGTGAAGCGCCGCTTCACCAAGGTTGGGGAGGTCTCGTTCGCGGACGGCGGCACCGCCGCGGTGATCGACGATTACGGCCACCACCCGGTGGAAATCCGCGCCGTCCTCGCCGCCGCGCGTGAATCCGCGCAGGGACGCGTCATCGCCGTCGTACAGCCGCACCGCTACTCGCGCCTCGGCAATCTGATGGACGAGTTCCAGGGGGCGTTCAACGATGCCGACGCCGTCTATGTGACCCCGGTCTATGCCGCGGGTGAGGCGCCGGTGCCCGGCGTCGATGCCGAGGCGCTGGTCAGCGGACTGCGCCATCGCGGCCATCGCGCTGCGGCGATGGTGGCCGATGCCGATGCACTCGCCACCGCCCTCTCCGAGGAGGTGCGCCCTGGTGACCAGATCGTCTGCCTGGGCGCTGGCGACATCACCAAATGGGCCGCAGGCCTCGCACCCGCGATCGAGGCACGGCGGTGAGCGCGATGGTCGAAACCACCCCAGCACCCGGCACCGAAGACGCCGCGACCGCCCGCGCGCCAGTGCAGAGCCGCCTGACGCAAAACGCGCCGCTCGCACCGCTCGTCTGGTTCAAGTCGGGCGGCGCGGCCGAATGGCTGCTCGAACCGGCGACCGTAGATGATCTGGCGAAGTTCCTCGCGAACCTCGACCCCGCCGTGCCGGTGTTGCCGCTCGGCCTCGGCTCGAACCTGATCGTTCGCGACGGCGGCGTACCCGGAGTGGTCGTGCGTCTCGGCAAGCCCTTTGCAAAGGTCGCGGTGATCGACCCGACGACGCTGCGCTGCGGCGGCGGCGCCAGCGGGATCCTCGTCTCCTCCACCGCGCGCGACGCCGGCATCGCGGGCGTCGAGTTCCTGCGTTCGATCCCCGGCACTGTCGGCGGATTCGTGCGCATGAACGGCGGGGCCTATGGCCGCGAGACTGCCGACATCCTGGTCGAATGCGACGTCGTGCTGCGATCGGGAGAGGTGGTGACGCTGCCTGCCGCCGACCTCCACTACAGCTATCGCCATTCGGAGCTGCCCGTCGGCGCGATCGTGGTCAGCGCCACCTTTCGTGGCCAGCCGGGCGATCCGGCGGCGATCCAGGAGGAGATGGACCGCATCGCCGCCAGCCGCGAGGCCTCGCAGCCGCTGCGTTCGAAGACCGGTGGTTCGACCTTCAAGAACCCGCCGGATCACAAGGCCTGGGCGCTCGTCGATGAGGCCGGCTGCCGTGGCCTTCGCCGCGGCGACGCTCAGGTCAGCGAGAAGCACACCAACTTCCTGCTCAACCTCGGGCAGGCGACCAGCGCCGATATCGAGGCGCTGGGCGAAGACGTGCGGCGGCGCGTGAAGGAGAAGAGCGGCGTGACCCTCGAATGGGAAATCCAGCGCGTGGGGGTGGCATCGTGAGCCAATTGCATATCGCCGTGCTGATGGGCGGCTGGTCGGCCGAGCGCGAGGTGTCGTTGTCATCGGGCAACGGCATCGCCGACGCGCTCGAATCGCTCGGCCACCGCGTCACCCGCATCGACATGGACCGCAACGTCGCCGCCCGGCTGGCTGAGGCGGCGCCCGACCTCGTATTCAACGCGCTCCACGGCACGCCAGGCGAGGATGGCTCGATCCAGGGCCTGATGGACATCATGGGGCTGCGCTACACCCATAGCGGCCTCGCCACCTCGGTCATCGCGATCGACAAGGTGCTGACCAAGCAGGCGCTGGTGCCGCAGGGCGTGCCCATGCCCGGCGGCCGTATCGTCGCCAGCGAGGATCTGTACACCGCCGATCCGCTGCCGCGCCCGTATGTGCTGAAGCCGGTCAACGAAGGCTCCTCGGTCGGCGTCGCGATCGTCACTGATGGCGGCAATTACGGTCACCCGATCAGCCGCGAGGCGAGGGGCCCGTGGCAGGAGTTCGACCAGCTTCTTGCCGAACCTTATGTGCGCGGCCGCGAGCTCACTACCGCCGTGCTCGGCGACAAGGCACTCGGCGTGACCGAGCTTCGTCCCAAGTCCGGCTGGTACGATTACGACGCCAAATATACCGAGGGGATGACCGAGCACATCTTCCCCGCGCCGGTGCCCGACGAGATCACCGAGGCGTGCAAGGCGCTCGCCCTGCGCGCGCATGAGCTGCTGGGCTGCAAGGGCTGCAGCCGCGCCGATTTCCGCTGGGATGACGAGCGCGGCGTCGAGGGGCTGTTCCTGCTGGAGGTGAACACCCAGCCGGGCATGACCCCGCTCAGCCTGGTGCCCGAACAGGCGCGCCATCTTGGCATCAGCTACCCCGAACTCGTCCAGGCGATCGTCGACGAGGCGATGAAGGACGGCGCGATGAAGAGTGGCGCGACGATGGAAGAGGGGACGCCATGAGCCGGTCGATCACCCGCGGCGCACCGCAGCGCCGGCCGACCGTCCGTCGCGGTCCGCCGAAGAAGTCGCTCGGCGACCGCCTGATCGCTGCCCTGCCGCTAAGCGAGGTGGCGTTGCGCCGTGCGGTGACCTGGTCGATCCTCGGGCTCGGCGGGGCGGCCGCACTCGCCACCGCGTCATGGTTCGGCGTGCCGGCCGCGATCGGCACCGCGGTCGCCGACAGCACCGGGCGCCTTGGCCTCAACGTCGAGGGTGTCGACATCACCGGCATCAAGCGGATGAACCGCGAAACGGTCTATGCCGTCGCGCTTGAGGATCAGCCCAAGGCGATGCTGCGCGTCGACCTGTACCTGATCCGCGAGCGGCTGCTCGCCTATGGCTGGATCGCCGACGCTTATGTCGCGCGGCGGCTACCCGATCGCCTGCTGATCCATATCGTCGAGCGCGAGCCCGCGGCGGTCTGGCAGAACGGTGGCCAGCTGACGCTGATCGACGCGAAGGGCGTGCCGCTGGAGCCGGTCGATCGCAACCGCATGCCCGATCTGCCGCTGGTGATCGGTCCGGGCGCCGATCGGCAGGAGGCGAATTACCAGCGCCTGCTCGCCGCCGCGCCTGCGCTCAAGCCGCGGATCAAGGCGGCAAGCTGGGTCGGCAATCGCCGCTGGGACCTGACCTTCGACACCGGCGAAACGCTGGCGCTGCCGCAGGAAGGCGCCGCAGCCGCGCTGGTCAAGTTCGCCGAGCTGGACGGCGCGCGGTCGCTGCTGGGCAAGGGCTGGCTGCGCTTCGACATGCGCGATCCGGCGAAGCTGGTCGCGCGAAAGCCGGGGACGGACATGGAGCAGGCGGTGCCGGAATCAGGCACCGGCGCTGCCGCCGGACCCGCCATCCAGAGCGCGCGACTGGAACGCATCGACGAAGTCTAAGACACGGGTAATAGGGCCACATTCTCGGGGCAGGGAACAGGGGTACAGGGCATGGCGAAAGCGGCACCGGAAGGCATCATCACCGCGCTCGATATCGGCACGTCGAAGGTATCCGCGATGATCGCCCAGCGTGGCGACGGCGGCGAACTGGTCGTGCTGGGCACCGGCCAGCGCGAATCGAAGGGCGTGAAGCGCGGCTATATCGCCGACATGGCGCTGACCGAGGTCGCCGTGCGCGAGGCGGTGGCGCAGGCGGAGCGGATCGCCGGCTTCAACATCGAGAATGTCTGGGCGGGTTTCTCCGCCGGCGGGCTCGTCAGCGACGAGGCGTTCATCGAGGTCGAGCTGAACGGCCACCGCATCGAGCAGCAGGATATCGACGCGCTCCTGCAGGAAGGGCGCTCGGCGATCGATCCGCAGGGCCGCATGGTGCTCCATGCGCAGCCCGCGCTCTACACGCTCGATGGCCTGACCGGCGTGAAGAAGCCGCTCGGCCTCCATGCCGATCGGCTGGGCGTCCACATCCACGTCATCGCGGCAGATGGCTCGCCGGTGCGCAATCTCGATCTCACCGTCCGCTCGGCGCATCTCGAGGTGAAGTCGATCATCGCCTCGCCGGTCGCGACCGGGCTCGCCTGCCTCAGCGAGGAGGAGCGCGATCTCGGCGTCGCGCTGGTGGAGATCGGCGCGGGCATGACCAATGTGTCGCTGTTCGCGGGCGGGATGCTGGTCGGCCTGAAGTCGATCCCGGTCGGCGCGTGCGACATCACCGACGATATCGCCTCTGCCTTTGGCACGTCGCGCAGCCAGGCGGAGCGGATGAAATGCTTCCATGGTTCGGCCAATGCATCGCCGCGCGACAATCACGAGATGATCGCGATTCGTCCCGGCCGTGCCGATGACGATACCGATCCGCTGCAGATCACGAAGGCGGCGCTGATCTCGGTCATCCGTACCCGGCTCGAACATCTCATCAACGAGGTGCAGGCCGCGCTGAAGGAACTGAAGTTCGAAGGCCCCGTCGGTCGCCAGGTGGTGCTGACGGGCGGCGGTGCAGAGCTGAAGGGCATTGCCGATTACGCGCAGCAGGTGCTCGGGCGCACGGTGCGCGTCGGCCGGCCGCGCGGGCTGGTCGGTCTGCCCGATGCGCATGGCGGCCCGGGTTTCGCCACGCTCGCCGGGCTGGCATTCTTTGCCGCATCCGACCCTGTCGACCTGCGTGGCCTCGTGCCGCAGCAGCAGATGGTCGTGCGGCAAAAGGGGCTCGGCGCGCTGAAGCGTTTGTTCCAGGCGGCGAAGGCGAATTATTGATCGCCCCGCGCTGCTTTTCGGCTGGCACGCGGCGACGTTGTGTTGCACTAAGATTAATGGCGATGACGGGCCAGTGTTTGGTGCCCGAACTGACGGAGTAAATTGGCGATGGGCATCGAATTCATTGCACCCGACGTGGACGAGCTCACCCCGAAGATCGCCGTGATCGGCGTCGGCGGTGCTGGTGGCAACGCGATTGCCAACATGATGCGGGCGGACGTGCAGGGCGTCGAGTTTCTCGTCGCGAACACCGACGCGCAGGCGCTGAAGCAGTCGATCGCACCGCAAAAGATCCAGCTGGGTGCCAAGATCACCCAGGGTCTTGGCGCGGGCAGCCGGCCGGAGATCGGCCGTGCCGCGGCCGAGGAAACGATCGAGCAGGTCGCCAAGCTGCTCGAGGGCGCGCACATGTGCTTCATCGCTGCCGGCATGGGCGGCGGCACGGGCACTGGCGCCGCACCGGTCATCGCCAAGGCTGCGCGCGACATGGGCATCCTGACCGTGGGTGTCGTGACCAAGCCGTTCGCCTTTGAAGGCAAGCGGCGCGGAAAGTCGGCCGATCAGGGCATCGAGGAACTGCAGAAGTTCGTCGACACGCTGATCGTCATCCCGAACCAGAATCTGTTCCTGATCGCCAACGCCAACACCACCTTCAAGCAGGCGTTCGAGCTTGCCGACGAGGTGCTGCAGCAGGGCGTTCGCGGCATCACCGACCTCATGGTCATGCCGGGCCTCATCAACCTCGACTTCGCCGACGTCCGCTCGGTGATGCAGGAGATGGGCAAGGCGATGATGGGCACGGGCGAGGCGGAAGGCGACGACCGCGCGCTGGTCGCCGCGCAGAAGGCGATTGCCAACCCGCTGCTCGACGGCGTGTCGATGCAGGGCGCGAAGGGCGTCATCATCTCGATCACCGGCGGCGAGGACATGCGCCTGCTCGAGGTGGACGAGGCGGCGAACCACATCCGCGAACTGGTCGATCCCGAAGCCAACATCATCTGGGGTTCGGCGTTCAATCCGGAGCTCGAAGGCCGCATCCGCGTGTCGGTCGTCGCTACCGGGATCGAGGCTGTGCAGCAGGCCGAAACGCCGGAGGCGGAGCCCGCTCGCGCGTTCAGCTTCTCAGCACCGCGTCGCATCGAAACGCCCGCGCCGACGGCAACCGCTGCGCCTGCCGCGGCTGCGCCCGCCGCCCCGGCCGCCGCTCCTGTCCAGGCGCCCGCGCCGCAGCCCACCGGTGCTGCTGCCGGCGCGATGGCAGGTGGTGTACCGACGCCCGGCGCAACGCCCGCGGTCGAGCCGTCCCCGGCTGCTCGCGCCGTCGAGCAGGAGGCTTCGGACGAACTGCTGCTCGGCAGTGACACCGTCGTGCCGGCTCCGGCCGCCCCGACGGCGGCGCCTGCCCAGCCGCGCGTGTTCGGCGATGACGAGCCGGCCGCTGCGCCGCGCCGTCGCTGGCTTTCCGGCGGCAACGAAGCCGCTGACGAGGTTCCGCCCCAGCCGCGCGTGAAGCTTGGCGGCACCTTGTTCGAGCGGATGCAGAACGCCTCGCGTGGCACGCCGCGCGCGGAGGATGCGGAATCGAAGGATCAGGTCGACATCCCGCGCTTCCTGCACCGCCAGAACAACCAGTAACGAACCAAAGCTCCGGGCGGCCGGCATTCGTCGGCCGCCCCGTGCGTCCTGGCGCGGCAGGTAATGGGACTCATTGCCCGTTCATCCCGCTTCGTCTCTAACGCAATCAGCTCATGTCTTTTTCTCGCCCCCTGATTCTTGCCGCGGCCCTCGCTGGCTCGCCCCAGGCGCTCGCCCAGGCCGCGCCGGGGCAGATGGTGCAAAGCCTCCCCGGTCAGATGGCCCCGCGGCCGACGCCGGACGCTGATGCGCTTGCTGATGCGATGCGCCGCCTCGGTGCCAATCCGCGCGATCTCAGCTCGCTGATCACCGCCGGGGAGCTTTCGCTGAAGCTTGGCGACGTCAACGCCGCCGCCTCGCTGTTCAAGCGTGCAGAGAACGTCGATCCGATGAACGGCCGCGTGAAGGCCGGCATGGCGCGGATCCTGGTGACGCAGCAGCGTCCCGGCGAGGCGCTGCGCTATTTCGACCAGGCGGTCGGCTATGGCCTCAGCCCGGCGACCTTCGCCGGCGACCGCGGCCTTGCTTATGATCTGATCGGCGAACAGGAACGCGCCCAGCGCGACTATCGCGTCGCGCTGAAGGCATCGCCCGACGAGGAAGTGCAGCGCCGCTACGCGCTCTCGCTCGGCATCAGCGGCCGCCGCAAGGAGGCGCTCGACGCCATCGACGCACAGCTGCGCCGCAACGACCGCAGCGCCTGGCGGGTGCGCGCCTTCGTCCTCGCGATGACGGGCGACGTGCCGGGTGCGCAGAAGATCGCCAGCACCATGATGCCGCGCGGCATGGGCGCCGCGCTGTCGCCATTTTTCTCCCGGCTTGAGGCCTTGTCGCCGGTCGATCGCGCCTTTGCGGTCCATTTCGGCGAATTGCGCGCGACGCCCCAGCGGCTGGCCGACGCGCGCATGGCACCGGCGCTCCCGCCGCTCGCACCCGAAGCGCGCCCGCCGGTCCAGGTCGCCGCCGCAACTCCCGCACCGGCTGCCACGGCGCCAGTCGACGCCCGCACCAAGCGCCGCCTCGCGCGCGAAGAGGCGAAGCGCGCCCGCGAACTTGCCCTGGCGCAGCAGCGTCAGCGTGCCGCGGACGCGCGCGCGGCCCGTTCACGGCCCCGCCAAACCCCGGCGCCGGCCGTGGCCATTGCGAGCCGCCAGCAGGCCAACCCGGCACGGGCAACGGCCGATACGCTCCAGCCGCCCCGCTACGCCGGCGTAGAATTCGCCGCGCCCAAGCCGGTGGTTCAGGACCTCGGCCGCGCCGCGACCACCGCTCCCACCGTCAGCCAGCCGGCTCCGGCGCCAACCACCTTGGCAACGCCAACGCCGGTACCAACGCCGGCACCCACCGCGGTCGCGAGCGCCACCCCGGCATATACCCCCGCGCCAGCGCGCCCCGCCTATGTGCCGCCCCGCGCTCAGGTCGCGACCACCCTGCCAGCAACGACGCCGCCGCCATCGCTGCCGAGCACTCCTGCACCCACCTCCGTGGCGACGACGGCCGCGACCCCGCTGGCGCGCAGCGTCGACACGGCCGACGCCGCGCCGATCCCGGCACGTCCCGCGGTCAGCGAGGATACGATCCTCGCCCGGATCATGGCTGGCATCACCATTCCCGGCGCGGAGCTCGGCGTCGCCCCGGTGCGTCCGCCGGAGCCGCCGCGGCCCGCCCCCGCGCCCGTGAGCGAAGCCGCCACGCCGCCGCAGGCTCCAGCGCCGACCACCACGACGCCTGCGCCGTCGCCCAGGCCAGCGGCAACGCCGAAGCCGGAGCCCAAGCCGACCCCGGCGGCAAAGGAACCGCCCGCGCCCGATCCCAAGAAGCTCGCGGCAGAGCGCAAGGCGGCCGCCGCGAAGAAGCTGGCC
Organism: Sphingomonas olei; assembly: GCF_045369765.1. NCBI lineage: Bacteria > Pseudomonadati > Pseudomonadota > Alphaproteobacteria > Sphingomonadales > Sphingomonadaceae > Sphingomonas > Sphingomonas olei. The sequence goes on along the minus strand of NZ_JBIQEU010000001.1, from coordinate 141,256 downwards.
GACGCAAAGAAGGCGGAAGAGGCGAAGAAGGCAGCCGAGGAAGCAAAGGCCGCCAAGGCAGAACCGTCGCGCATCTGGGTTCAGGTCGCGGGCGGCGCCAACAAGGATGACCTGCCCAAGGCCTGGGCCGCGGCGCAGAAGAAGGCCGACGCGCTCAAGGGCAAGGCCGCCTATACCACGCCGCTGCGCTTCACCAATCGCGTCGTGACCGGTCCGTTCAAGACCGATGCGGAGGCGCGCGAGTTCATCAATACCCTCGCCAAACAAGGGGTGTCCGCCTTCGCCTTCACCAGCGAGAAGGGCCAGAAAATGACGAGGCTTCCTGCCAAGTGACGGTGATTGCGCCATGGGCATCGTACCCGGCGCACAGCAGAGGTCGCCTTCATAAAGAACAAAGCAAGTCCGGAGCGGCCGGCGAGCGCGGTCCCCGCGACGATTACCAGCGCGATCGCGACCGTATTGTCCATTCGATCGCCTTCCGCCGCCTGCGCCACAAGACTCAGGTGTTCCTCGCCCCCGACGGCGATCATTTCCGCGTCCGGCTGACTCATAGCCTCGAGGTGGCGCAGATCGGCCGCACCATCGCGCGCGCGCTTGGCCTGAACGAGGATCTGACCGAGGCGCTTTGCCTCGCCCATGATATCGGCCACCCCCCGTTCGGCCATGCCGGCGAGGACGCGCTGAAGGCCGCGATGACCGACGTCGGCGGCTTCGACCACAATGGCCATACGCTGCGCACGCTGATGCGGATCGAGCGCGCTTACCCGCGCTTCGACGGCCTCAACCTCACCTGGGATACGTTGGAGGGCCTTGCCAAGCACAACGGCCCCGCACGTCATCCGGGATGGGCGCTGCGGCAGGCGGATGAGGAGGCGCAGCTCGAACTGGATACCTATGCCAGTCTCGAGGCGCAGGTCGCCGCGCTCGCCGATGATATCGCCTACGACAATCACGACATCGACGATGGCCTGCGCGCCGGGCTGCTGTGCGTCGACCAGCTGCTCGCCGTGCCGCTCGTCGCGTCCGGCTGGGATCGCGTCCGCTCGCTCTTCCCCGACGTCAGTGAGCGGCGGCAGGCGCGCGAGCTCGTCCGCAGTCAGATCGGCGTGATGGTCAATGATCTCATCGCCGAGACAAAGGCGCGCATCGCGTCGTCCGGTGTCGAAATCGTCGATGATGTCCGGGCCGCGGGGAGGGCGCTGGTCGCCTTCTCCGATCAGATGCGCATTGCGGAACGCGACCTGAAGCGGTTCATGTACGCCAACCTCTATCATCATCCGCGACAACTGGAGGCGGCCGACGCCGCGCACCGGATCGTGGCGGGGCTGTTTGCCGCGTTCCGCGCCGATCCCGCGCTGTTGCCGGACGAGTGGCGCAGCACGCTGCCCGCCGACGAACCCGGGCTCAGCCGCCACATTGCCGATTACATCGCCGGGATGACGGATCGTTATGCGGTGCGCGAATACACCCGCGTGATCGGCCCGATCGACATGCCCGAGGGCTTCTGACCGACGCCTAGTTCTTCAGCCGCCACCCACGCCGCAGCAAGGTGTAGCAGATGAGGCCAAGCACGATGTCGAGCGCCAGAATCACCGCGCTGCCCAGCGCGACGGGGGAGTCGGCGATCCCCAGGAACCCGTAGCGGAAGCCCGAGATGATGTAGAAGAACGGATTGGCGTGGCTGATCGCCTGGAACACCGGCGACAGGCGATCGACCGAATAGAAGGTTCCCGACAGCAGCGTCAGCGGCGCGACCACGAAGTTGGTCACCGCCGCGGCATGATCGAACTTCTCCGCCCAGATCGACGTCAGCACGCCGATCAGCGCGAGGAACACCGATCCCAGCAGGCCGAACCACAGCACCGCCAGCGGATGCGCCGGCATGACATGGACGCCGGGCCACAGCGACATCGCCAGCCAGACGGTCAGGCCGACAAGGAAAGCGCGCGTCACCGCGCCCCCGGTCAGCGCGGTCAGCAGCTCGGCGGTAGACAGCGGCGGCATCAGGTAATCGACGATCGTGCCCTGAATCTTGCCCACGAGCAGCGAGAAGCTGGCGTTGGCAAAGGCGTTGTTGAGCATCCCCATCACGATCAGCCCGGGCGCGACGAAATCGGCGAAGGCGACGGTCGAGCCGCCAACGTGCACTTCGCTCCGCCCGCCCAGCGCGACGGTGAAAATGACCAGATACAAAAGCGTGGTGATCGCCGGCGCCCAGACCGTTTGCAGCTGGACCTTGAAGAACCGCCGCACCTCCTTCACATATAAGGTCTTCAGGCCACCCCAGTTCACGTTGCGGATTGACGGAACACCGGGTGCGCTCCTGATCAAGGAACGGTGATGGTCGGCGGACGTCCGGCCAAGTGGGGGGTGGCTGCTCATCGCGTGTTCGCGTAGTCGCTGCCGCCGCCCGCTGCAACCGGCGCAAGAAGTGAAGGAACGACAAGACCGATGTCCTGGACCGAGGAACGGATCGATACGCTGCGCAAGATGTGGGAAGGCGGCCAGACGGCCAGCCAGATCGCAGAGGCGCTGGGCGGGGTCAGCCGCAATGCCGTGATCGGCAAGGCGCACCGTCTGGGCTTGCAATCCCGTCCGTCGCCGGTCGTGTCGAAGGACGCGGAGGCGAAGGCTGCCGCTGCTGCCGCCGCCGCGAAGCCGGCGCCCGAGCCCGTGGTCGCTGCGCCGCCGCCACCCCCGGCGCCGCCGCCACCCGCTCCCCCGCCGGCCCCCGCGCCGCGCGCAGCCTCGCCAACGCCGGCGGTGACACAGGTGTCCGCGCCCAAGCCGATCACCATCACCACCCCGCTCGAGCCGGAGCGGTCGCCCGAATCGATGCGCATGGTCCGCTCGGTCGGTCCCGGCGGCTTCGTGCGTCAGGCCCCCGGTGAGCAGCAGGCACCCAGCACCCCGGCACCGCCGCGCCGCCTGGTTCCGGCCAAGCCGTCGCCGGAGATTGCCGGCAAGACCAGCCTGCTCGATCTCAGCGACAAGGTCTGTAAATGGCCGCTCGGCCATCCGGGTGAGCCGGACTTCCACTTCTGCGGTGAGAAGGTGAACCCCGGCTTTCCCTATTGCGTCGAACATTGCGGCCACGCTTATCAGGCGCAGCTCCCGCGCCGCGATCGCCGCGCCGCGCCGCTGCCCTTCGGTGGCCCGCGGATGCGCTGAGCACGCGCTCAGGCAAATAGAAAAGGGCCGCGGCGAGGATGCTCGCCGCGGCCCTTTTCTTTGTCTCCGATCTGCCGCTCGCCCGTCAGGGGGATGGCAGACCCTGGATGACCGGGCGAACTCCCCGCCCGGTCACCGCAGTGCCGCTTAGAAGCGGTAGGCCGCCGTCGCGCGGATCGAGTGCCAGCGGAACTTGTCGTCGCTGCGACGGAAGTCGGTGCCGCTGCCATTCACCAGCAGGAACGGATTGCTCGCCGCGGTGTCGCCAGCGTTGCCGGCGCGGACGCGGTAATCGTCGTCCTTGTACTGGTGGTACATGTACTCAAGGCCGAGCGAGACGTTGTTGGCGACCTTCTGCTCGATGCCGCCACCGCCGGTGATGCCCCAGTGGTTGCGCTTGCCCGATTCGGAGAAGCCGTTCACCGCATTGGTGGTGGAGAACTCACGGTCGATGCGGGCATAGCCCGGACCGAAGGTGCCGTAGAACAGCGTGCGGTTGTTCGGCGTGTAGCCGACGCGGCCACGGATCGATGCTTCCCAGTCGATCGAGCGGGTCATGACGTAGGAGGCCGGCGTGCTGGAGAAGGCCGACACGCTGTCGGTGATCTCGCTCTTGCCGAACTCACCGACGGCACCGAGGACCAGCCCGCCGCGCTGATAGTCATAGCCGATGCGGCCATAATAGGCCCAGCCGTCCTTGTCCTTGGCACAGGCCGCGGGCGAGGTCGGGTTCGTCGGCGACGTGCCGGCCAGCGCGCGGCCGTTGCAGAAGCCGCCAACCGGCGGTGCGAAGGCGTTGGCGCCAGCGGCGGTGTTCACCGCATCGCCGAAGCGGCCATCGAGATTGGTGTCGAACAGGATCGAGGAGCCACGATCGTTCGGCTGGACATCATAGCCGCCGGCTGCGCCGATATAGACGCCGGAGAAGCCATCTTCGTCGGCCGTCTGCGCGGAGGCGATCGACGGAGCGACCAAAGCGGCGGCAATGCCCGCGAGGAACAAGGACTTCATACGCAACCCTTTCGTTACTTACACAACAAACACATGCGGAGGCCCGAACGGGGCAGGCGGTAGAAAGGATGCATGCCAGCGCGTGTTTGTGCCGAAACGGGAAAAATGTGTTGCAGCGCGGCAACAGGTCACGAGGCGCACCTGCTCTGCTATAGCAGGGGCATGGCTGATCCAGATCTGTTCCGTGCCGCCGCTCCCACCCCCGCTTACGACGCCTCGTCAATCGAGGTGCTGGAAGGGTTGGAGCCGGTCCGGCGCCGGCCTGGCATGTACGTCGGCGGCACCGACGAGCGCGCGCTTCACCACCTTGCCGCCGAGGTGCTGGACAATGCGATGGACGAGGCGGTGGCCGGCCACGCCACCCGCATCGAGGTCACGCTGGCGCCGGGCAATCGCCTGACCATCGTCGACAATGGTCGCGGCATCCCGGTCGATCCGCACCCCAAGTTCCCGGACAAGAGCGCGCTGGAGGTGATCCTCTCCACGCTCCATTCGGGCGGCAAGTTCGCGGGCAAGGCCTATGCGACCAGCGGCGGCCTCCACGGCGTCGGCGTCTCGGTCGTCAACGCGCTGTCGTCGGACACGGTGGTGGAGGTGGCGCGCGATCGCCAGCTCTACCGCCAGCGCTTCGCCAAGGGGCAGACGCTCGGCCCGCTGGAAAATGTCGGCGCGGCGCCCAATCGGCGCGGCACGTCGGTCGCCTTCACCCCGGACGAGGAGATTTTCGGCCCCGATCTGCGCTTCAAGCCTGCACGGCTCTACCGGCTCGCGCGGTCCAAGGCTTATCTGTTCGCCGGGGTCGAGATCCGCTGGAAATGCGCGCCCGAGCTGATCACCGACGACACGCCGGCAGAGGCGGTGTTCCAGTTCCCCGGCGGCCTTGCCGACCACCTGCGCGAGCAGGTCGGCGGGCGTGAATGCGCCACCGCCGATTTCTTCACCGGCTCGCAGGAGTTTCCGGGAGAGGCCGGCCGCGTCGAATGGGCGGTCGCCTGGCCCTTGTGGTCCGACGGCAGCTATTCCTGGTATTGCAACACCATCCCGACCCCCGATGGCGGCACGCACGAACAGGGCCTGCGCCAGGCGCTGGTGCGCGGCCTGCGGGCGTTTGGCGAGTTGGTGAAGGAAAAGAAGGTCAAGGATCTGACCGCCGACGACGTGATGGTCGGCAGCGAGCTGATGCTCAGTGTCTTTATCCGCGATCCGCAATTCCAGTCGCAGACCAAGGATCGGCTCACGTCGCCCGAGGCTGCCGGGCTGGTCGAAAAGGCCGTTCGCGACCATTTCGATCATTTCCTCACGCACAATATGGACCGCGGTCGCGCGCTGCTGGGCTATGTGCTGGAACGGATGGACGATCGCCTCCGCCGCAAGGAGGAACGCGACGTCAAGCGCAAGACGGCGACCTCGTCGCGCAAACTGCGGCTGCCGGGCAAGCTGACCGACTGTTCCGCCAACGCCCCCGGCGGCACCGAATTGTTCATCGTCGAAGGCGACAGCGCCGGCGGCAGCGCCAAACAGGCGCGTGACCGCAAGACACAGGCGATTCTCCCGATCCGCGGCAAGATCCTGAACGTCGCCTCCGCCACCAGTGCGAAGATCCTCGCCAATCAGGAAATCGCCGATCTCATCCAGGCGCTCGGCTGCGGCACGCGCAAGGAATGCCGCCCCGACAATCTGCGCTACGAACGCATCGTCATCATGACCGACGCCGATGTCGACGGCGCGCATATCGCCACCCTGCTGATGACCTTCTTCTTCCAGGAAATGCCCGATCTCGTCCGGCGCGGGCACCTCTATCTGGCGCAGCCGCCGCTCTATCGCATCACTTCCGGCGCGAAGTCGCTCTACGCGCGTGACGACGCGCATCGTGCCGAGATCGAGCGCACGGCGTTCCGCGGCAAGAAGGTGGAGGTGTCGCGCTTCAAGGGCCTGGGTGAGATGAACCCGGGTCAGCTGCGCGAAACGACGATGGACCCAAAAACCCGCAGCCTCATCCGCATCACGCTGCCGCAGGAATATGAGGAGCGCGCGGGCGTCAAGGATCTGGTCGACCGGCTGATGGGCACCAATCCCGCGCACCGCTTCGCCTTCATTCAGGAGAATGCTGCGCGGATGGACGAAGAAGCGATCGACGCGTGACCCGGGGGGCGCAAGTTCCTATCTAGGCTCGATGCGCAAACCAAAGGCAGGGCTCCCGAGCCGCCAGCAGATCCTCGATTTCATCTCCACGAGCGATACGCCCGCCGGCAAGCGGGAAATCGCCCGCGCCTTCGGCCTCACCGCGCAGGAGAAGATCGGCCTGAAGGCACTGCTCAAGGACATGACCGATGAGGGGCTGATCGACAGCGCCCCCGGCCGTGCCTTCCACAAGATGGGCGGGCTGCCCAAGGTCACCGTGCTGCGCATCGTCGATGCCGACGATCACGGCGCGATCTGGGCTACGCCGGAACGCTGGGAGGCGGAGGTCGCGGCGCCCCGCATCCGCGTGCGCGAGCGGCGACGCGGCGACCTTGGCGTCGGCATGCGCGTGCTGGCGCGCACCGAGGAACTCGGCGGCGGCTGGATCGCCCATCCGATGAAGGTGCTCGCGCCCGCCGCCGAGCAGATCATCGGCGTTCTGCGCGGCGAGGGCGATCGTCTGTGGCTCCAAGGCGTGGAGAAGAAGGAGCGGCGCGAATTTCCCGTCTCGGACGCCGGCGGCGCGCAGCCCGGCGATCTCGTGCTGGCGGAACGGGCCGGCCGCCCGCCGCGCATCACTGCCAAGGTCGTCGAGAGGCTGGGCGATCCCTTCGCACCGCGCAGCTTCTCGCTCATCGCGATCCACAAGCACGACATTCCCAACGTTTTCGATCAGGACACGCTGGACGAGGCGCAGCGGGTCGCCGCCCAGCCGCTGGGCGAGGGGCGGGAGGATCTGACTCATCTGCCGATCGTCGCGATCGATCCCGCCGACGCGCGCGACCATGACGATGCGATCTGGGCCACGCCCGATGATGATCCCGGCAACCCCGGTGGCTATCGCGCGCTGGTCGCAATCGCCGACGTCAGTTTCTATGTGCGGCCCGGCGGGGCGATCGACCGTGAGGCACGGCGGCGCGGCAATTCGGTCTATTTCCCCGATCGCGTCGTCCCGATGCTGCCCGAGGTGCTGTCGGCCGACGTCTGCTCGCTGAAACAGGGGCAGGATCGCGCCGCGCTCGTTTGCCACCTTCAGGTGAGCAAGGTTGGCGCGCTCAAGACCTGGCGCTTCTCGCGCGCGGTGGTGCGGATCGCGCAGAACATCGCTTACGAGGATGCGCAGGCCGCGATCGACGCGGATTCGCCGTTGCCGCTCGAAACCGCCGTGGACGGGCGCGCGCCTGCCGGGGACAGCGCCACGATCCTGGCCGCGCTGAAGGACCTGTGGGAGTGCTGGTCACTGCTCGCCGCCGCACGCGACAAGCGCGAGCCGCTGGCGCTCGACCTTCCCGAACGGCAGGTGGCGCTGGACGAAAAGGGCCGCCTCCTCTCCGTCGCGCCGCGCGACCGACTGGATGCGCACCGCCTGGTCGAGGATTTCATGATCGCCGCCAATGTCGCGGCGGCCAAGGCGCTGGAGGCGAAGAAGGCCCCCGTCATGTACCGCGTCCACGAACCGCCGGCGCGGGAGAAGCTGGTGGCGCTGAAGGAATATCTCGCGACCTTCGACGTCCCCTTTGCGCTGGGTCAGGTCATCAAGCCCGCGACCTTCAATCATATCATCGATCGGGTCGGCGACGCCGATTTCCGCCCGCAAGTCATGGAGCAGATCCTGCGCTCCCAGACCCAGGCTTATTATGCGCCGGCCAATCACGGCCATTTCGGCCTGTCGCTCGGCTCCTATGGCCATTTCACGTCGCCGATCCGGCGCTACGCCGACCTGCTCGTGCATCGCTCGCTGACCAGCGCTTATGGCCTTGGCCCCGGCGGCCTCAACGGCGACGAGGATTTCGAGCGGCTGGGCGAAACGATCAGCAAGCTCGAACGCCGCGCGATGGAGGCGGAGCGCGAGACGATCGACCGCTATGTCGCCGCCTTCCTCGCCGAACGGGTGGGGGAAGTGGTCGATGCGCGCATCACCGGCATCCAGAATTTCGGCTTCTTCGCCACGGTCGAGGGGGTGGGCGGTGACGGCCTGATGCCAATCAGCGACCTCGGGCAGGAATATTTCCGTTATGACGAGGCCGGGCAGCGCCTGGTCGGCGAGACGAGCGGCGACGAATATACCCTGGGCATGCGGCTGAAGCTCCGGCTGGCGGATGCCAATCCGGTGTCCGGTGCGCTCCGCTTCGAGCTTGAGGAAGGGAAGGGCGCCCGCCCATCACGCCGCGACGGTGCTGGGTCGAAGGCGCCGCGCGTGCTGAAGCGTCGCGGTCGGCCTGGCAACATTCGGCACAAGGGTGGGAGACGATAGATGGCGAACATCGTGATGCGTCTGGGTGAGCGTTACACCACGCGCACGCAGGACCGACTGGTCGAGCGGCTGCGCGCCGTCAATGCGATCAAGCCGGCGAACGCGACCCTGCTGGCCCCGCTCAGCCGCCGCGAGGCCCGGCTGCTCGAACGCATGGTGAAGTTCCGCGCCGTGGTTCAGGAGGGCGAGCATCTGTACTGGCTCAACGAACAGGCGCTGGTCCACTTCCGCAAGGAGGAACTGGCGCGCCTGCTCGGTGCCGTCGCAGTCGCCGGATTCGCTGCCGCCGGCGCGCTCGCGCTCGGCCGCTGACCTCACCTGACTGGCGGCCGTGGGCGACTATCGGTCCCGGCCGCCGGTCGTTCCAGACCCGCTGCTCAGTTGGCGGTAAAGGTCATGCCCGCCTTGGCGATTAGGCGCTTGCGCAGCGGCTCGCCCATCAGCGCACCGGGCGTCCAGATGCCACCTTCGCCCGCGACATCCTCGATCAGGCACATCGCGCTCTCCGCCAGCATCTTGCTGGTCGATCCATAACCGGGGTCACGATCGCCGGTGACGACGGCGTCGATCCGCGTGCCATCGGGCATCAGGCCGATGAACAGCACATCATAATGGCCGCTCTCGCGCTCTTCCTTGGTCGGACCTTCGCCGGGCTTGGGCCCCTTGTTGTCGGCAAAGGGATTGAGCTTGGTCAGCGCTTCCGCTGCGGCCTTGCCCATCTCGCCCAGCCCGGTGACCACCATCTCGTCATAGACGAAATCGTCGCCATAACGCTGGCCGAGCAGGAAATTGGTGCGGTGGACGTTCTTGGTGTTGATCGGCGCCATCACGAACGGCGCGACCCAGGACTCAATCGTGCTGTCATATTCCGGGATCAGCCCGGTCGGCTGGTGCGGCCCCTTGTGGCCCGGGGTCAGCGCAAACGGGCTGGCGAGCAGCGGGACGAGCGAGGGATCCTTCGCCGCTGCCGCCAGCGTCGCCTTCAGGCTCGCCGCAGTCCCGCCCGAGAAGGTGCCCTTCATCGTGCGCACCCGGCATTTCACCCGGGGCGCCGGACGCCCGAACCGCGCGACCGCCGCTTCCTGCAACGTCAGCACGCCAAGGTCGAAGGGGATTGAATCGAACCCGCAGGAAAACACGATCCGCGCGCCCGTGCGCTTCGCCTCTGCATCATGCGCGTCGATCATCTGGCGCATCCACGCCGGTTCGCCGCACAGGTCGACATAGGCCGTGCCGGTTGCCGCGCACGCCGCCACCAGGTCGCTGCCATACAGCTGATACGGCCCGACCGTGCTGATCACGACCTTGGTCCGCTCGCACATGGCGCGCAGCGATGCAGGATCGTCGGCATTGGCGGTGACGAGCGGCACGTCGGCCGAAATGCCCATCTCCCCGCGCACTTCCTCCAGCTTGGAGAGCGAGCGCCCCGCCATCGCCCAGCGCACGCCCGCGGGGTAGGTCAGCGCGATATATTCCGCCACCAGCCGCCCGGTATAGCCGGTCGCGCCATAGACGATCACGTCGAAGTCGGTCGTCATCTCTGTCTCTCCTATGCCGCTTCACTGAACTGAAGGCTCGCGAGGCGTGCATACAACCCGCTGCGCGCCATCAGCGTGGCATGATTGCCCTGCTCGACGATACGCCCGCCGTCCATCACCACGATGCGATTGGCCGCGCGCACGGTGGCGAGTCGATGGGCAATGACCAAAGTGGTGCGATCCGCCATCAGCCGCTCCAGCGCCTCCTGCACCAGCCGCTCGCTTTCGGCGTCCAGCGCGCTGGTCGCCTCGTCGAGCAGCAGGATCGGGGCATCGCGCAGCAGCGCGCGGGCGATCGCGACGCGCTGCCGCTGCCCGCCCGACAACCGCGCCCCGCCTTCACCCAGGAAGGTGTCGAGCCCCTCCGGCAGGTCGCGCAAGAACGCCGACGCATTGGCTGCGTCCGCCGCGGCCCACAATTCCTCGTCGCTCGCGTCCCACCGGCCATAGCGCAGGTTGTCGCGTGCCGAGGCGCCGAAGATCACCGTCTCCTGCGGCACCATGGCAATACGGGCGCGGATCGCGGCGGGATCGGCATCGCGCAGGTCGACGCCATCGATCGTCAGGCGGCCGGCGGCGGGATCGTAGAATCGCTGTAGCAGCTGGAACAAGGTCGTCTTGCCGGCGCCCGAGGGGCCGACCAGCGCCACCGTCTCGCCCGGTGCAATCGCCAGCGAAAAATCATGCAGCGCCGCGGTGTCGGGCCGCGTGGGATAGCGGAACTCGACATGTTCGAACGCAACGGCGCCCTGCGGCGGTTGCGGTAGCGGCTCGGGCCGGGCCGGCGCCGCAATCTCCGATTGCTCCGACAGCAATTCCGCGAGCCGCCCGGCGGCCCCGGCACCACGCAGCAATTCGCCATAGACCTCGGTCAACGCCCCGAATGCGCCGGCGACGATCCCGCCGGTCAGCACGAAGGCAGCGATCGACCCGCCCGAGATGCGCCCCGCGGCAACATCGGTCGCGCCTTCCCACAGGACCAGCGTGATCGATCCAAACACCAGCGCGATGACGATCGCGGTCATGATCGCGCGCAGCATGATACGCTTCTGCGCCGCCACCATGGTCGCCTCGACCGCGCCGGTGAAGCGCGCGGCCTCGCGCTGCTCCTGCCCGAACGCCTGCACGATCTTCATGGCGCCCAGCGTCTCGGTCACCATCGCACCGACATCGGCGACCCGGTCCTGCGAGGTGCGCGAATAGGTCCGCACCCGCCGCCCCAGCAGCATGATCGGCAGGATCACCAGCGGTATGCCAAGGCAAAGCAACCCCGCCAGCTTGGGCGAGATCGCGAACAAATAGATCAGCCCGCCGACCCCGGTGAAGGCATTGCGCAGCGCCACCGACACGGTCGTGCCGACCACCATTTCGATCTGCGCGGTATCCGCCGTCATGCGCGAGGCGATTTCGGAGGGGCGGTTCTCCTCGAAGAAGCGCGGGCTCAGGCTCAGCAGATGCCGCTGCACCGTCTCGCGGATATCCGCCACCACCCGCTCGCCCAGCCAGGAGACGAAGTAGAAGCGGATCGCTGTACCGATCGCCAGCACCGCGACGATCATCAGCATATAATGGAACGCGCCTGCCACCGCGGCGCCGCCATCCGCCGCGAAGCCGCGGTCGATGATCCGCTTGAAGCTGTAGGGAATCGCGATCGTCGCCGCCGAGGTCACCGCCAGCGCCGTCCAGGCGGCGGCGATCTGCAGCGGGTAACGCTTCGCGTGCTGCCACACGAGGGCAAGGTTGCCGATCCGGCGGGTTGGTTGCGGCTCCACCGACGCTTTGCTGGCCATCCGCGCCACCTAGCAGCCGGGCCGGTGTGGCTCAACGGCCACCATCGCGTCCAATCGGATCAATGGTTCGTTGTGCGCTTGCACAATCGCTATATGGTGGCGGCGCGATCGTTGCGTTTGAGGATACCCGATGCTCTACGATGCCTATGAGTTCCAGCGGTCGCTGCTCGCCGGGGCCAGTGCAATGGCCAATCTTGGCGCCGGAATGCTGCAGAACCCGGCAAACCCATTCGCCTATTTCGGTGGCGGGCAGGTCATGGCGTCGGCGCTTGAGGTGTTCGCCCATGCTGCGGCTGCGCGCGGCAAGCCGGCATTCGGTCTCGATCACACGATCATCGACGGTCGCGACGTGCCGGTGCGCGAGGAAGTCGTGCTGCGCCTGCCGTTCGGGCAACTGAAGCGGTTCGTGCGCGAAGGCGTGGAGGGTGGCCCGCGGCTGCTGATCGTCGCCCCCATGTCGGGCCATTTCGCGACCTTGCTACGCGGCACGGTCGAACGGATGCTGCCCTTTGCCGACGTCTACATCACCGACTGGCGCGATGCGAAGATGGTCCCGGTCGAACATGGCAGCTTCGATCTCGACGATTATGTCGACTATCTGGTCGCCTTCCTGGAGAAGATCGGTCCCGGCGCGCACATGCTGGCCGTGTGCCAGCCATCGGTGCCCAGCTACGCCGCCGCGTGCATGATGAGCGCGGACGATCACCCGTGCCGCCCGCGCACGCTGACCATGATGGGCGGCCCGATCGACACGCGCGAGGCGCCGACCGCGGTGAACACGCTCGCTACCGAACGGCCGCACGCCTGGTTCGAACAGAATGTCATCGCCACCGTGCCGAATAGCTATCCCGGCGCCGGCCGGCGGGTCTATCCGGGTTTCCTTCAGCTCACCGGCTTCATGACGATGAACCTTGGCAATCACATGATGAGCCATTGGGAGATGTTCAAACATCTCGTCCGCGGTGACGGAGAAAGCGCCGACGCGACCAAGGAATTCTACGACGAATATCGGTCGGTCTGCGACATGACGGCGGAATATTATCTGCAGACGATCGACCAGGTGTTCCAGGCCCATGCCCTGCCGCGCGGCGTGATGACGCACCGCGGCCGTACCGTCGATCCCGCAGCGATCACCGACATCGGCATTCTGGCGATCGAGGGTGAGCGCGACGATATCTCGGGGCTGGGTCAGACACGGGCGGCGCTGACGATCGCCACGTCGCTGCCCGCGGAGAAGAAGCGCTATTACATGGCCGAGGGCGTCGGCCATTACGGCATCTTCAACGGATCGAAATGGCGAGACCGGATCGCGCCGGTGGTTGAGGAGTGGATCGCCGCGCACGACTGACGGCGCGGCGAAGAAGGGAAGGGGCGACCGCAGCCGCCCCGCCTTCGGTTAGCCGACCGAGCCGACCTTCGCGTGGCTCGAGGATTCGGCGGAATTGATCGTGCCGCCGAACAGCATCTTCAGCCGGCCGCTGATCGACACGTCGGTTTCCCACAGCTCGGCAGAGGTGATGTCGAACCGGTTGAGCCGGGCGTCGGCCTTGCCGTTCGGGAACCAGGCCTCGACCTGATTGTCCCACAATCTGTCGAACGTCGCCTGGTCGGTTTCCTGCGATACGCGACCGGCGAGGCAGGCAAAGAAATCATGCCCCTTGCCGACGAACTGCGCCATGGCCTCGCCACCCTTGGCGATGCGATTGTCGTGCGCGGAAAAGATGAACAGCGTGTTGGGCTGCGCATCGTCCAGCTTGACGCTCATCGGCTCGGAATGCTGGCCGTCCATCAGGCCGATCATCACATAGGGGCTGTCCTCAAGCTTCTTGAGGAACGTTTCGGCGACTTCCTGCGGACTGTCCTTATCGGCCATGCGACTCTCTCCTGCTTTGGATCAAGCCGAAGAACGTGGCGCGCAAAGGTTGGTTGCGCGCGACCTGAGGCAACGCAGGGTGGGTCACGCAAAAGCCCCGGTCGCTCGCGCGGCCGGGGCTTCTGTTGATCAGTGATCGTGGCGCCCCGGGCGACACCCCGCGGGCGCCGCTCCGACGCCGGGCATTACAGGACTTCGAACAGGCCCGCTGCGCCCATGCCGCCGCCGACGCACATCGTGACGACGACGTACTTCGCGCCGCGACGCTTGCCTTCGATCAGCGCGTGGCCGGTCATGCGCGCGCCCGACATGCCATACGGGTGGCCGATCGAGATCGCGCCGCCGTTGACGTTCAGCAGCTCGTCGGGAATGCCCAGCTTGTCACGGCAGTACAGCACCTGCACCGCAAACGCCTCGTTCAGCTCCCACAGGCCGATGTCGTCCATCTTCAGGTTGAAGCGCTCGAGCAGCTTCGGGATCGCAAAGACCGGGCCGATGCCCATCTCGTCCGGCTCGGTGCCGGCAACGGCCATGCCGACATAGCGGCCCAGCGGAGTCAGGCCCTTCTTCTCGGCCAGCTTCTCTTCCATCAGCACGCTGGCCGATGCGCCGTCCGACAGCTGCGAGGCATTGCCGGCGGTGATGTTGAGATCGGGGCCAAGCACCGGCTTCAGCGACTTCAGGCCCTCCAGCGTGGTGTCGGGACGATTGCCCTCGTCCTTCGCCAGCGTCACTTCCTTGTAGGAGACTTCCTTGGTCTCCTTGTCGACGACCGCCATGTTCGCAGTGACGGGGATGATCTCGTCATCGAACTTGCCGGCGGCCTGCGCGGCGGCGGTGCGCTGCTGCGACTGGAAGCCATATTCGTCCTGCGCGTCGCGGCTGATGCCATAACGCTTGGCCACCACCTCGGCGGTCTGCAGCATCGGCATGTAGATGTCCTTGTGCATCGCGACCAGCTCGGGGTCGGGCTGCACGCGCATCTGCGGCGTCTGGACGATGCTGATGCTGTCGACGCCGGCGCCGATGGTGACGTCCATGTTGTCGACCATGATCTGCTTGGCGGCGGTGGCGATCGCCATCAGGCCCGACGCGCACTGGCGGTCGAGCGACATGCCCGACACCGACACCGGCAGGCCGGCACGCAGCAGCGAGGTGCGCGCGATGTTGGTTGCCTGCGCACCCTGCTGCAGCGCGGCGCCCATCACCACGTCCTGCACTTCGGCGCCGTCGATCTTGGCGCGCTCGACAGCGGCCTTGAGCGCATGGCTGGCGAGGGTCGGCGACAGCGTGTTGTTGAAAGCGCCGCGATAGGCACGGCCGATCGGCGTGCGGGCGGTGGAAACGATGACGGCGGAGCGCATGTTCAGGATCCTTGGTAGTAGAAAGTGCCGGTCCGCCCGCTGATGCGGGCGGCGCTCCCCGGGGAGGGCGGCGGTTGAAACGATATCAGGTGAAGACTTGCGTGATCCACTCGGCGATCATCGCGGGCTTTTCGCTGCCCTCGATCTCGATCGTGGTCTCGGTGGTGAACTGATACTGGCCGGGACGCTTTTCATCGAACTCGGTCAGCTTGGAACGGCCGCGCACGCGCGATCCCGACGGGACGGGGGCGAGGAAGCGGACTTTGTTGCCGCCATAGTTGACGCCCATCTTCACACCGTCGAGCCGCGGCATGCCGGGGTTCTTCGCCGACAGCAGCGGCAAGAGCGACAGTGTCAGAAATCCGTGCGCGATGGTCGTGCCGAACGGCGTCTGCTTGGCGCGTTCCGGGTCGATGTGGATGAACTGGTGATCGCCGGTCGCGTCGGCGAACTTGTTGATCATCTCCTGGGTCACTTCGACCCATTCGGACACGCTTTCCTTGCCGATCGCGGCCTTCATCTCGTCTGCGTTCACGAAGACTCCCCTTGGCTTCCTCATCCCGTTCGCGGGTGCAGCACTCCTCTAGTCTTTTGGCCTGCGCGCCCGCAAGTCTTGTCGACCGGAAGCTGGAAATTCGCCGCGGCAGCAGGGCAACCGGACGAACCCCATCTTCGAAATTGCCCTTACGGCACCCCGCCCCCGCAGCCGCCTTGCGCGCGCCACCATAAATAATGTTATGGTGGTAAAGACAGCTGCCGGAGGGGCGGCGCGACAAAGGAGAGGCAGCTTGGCTTACGAGCAGATCATCTATGACGTGAAGGACGGGGTGGCGACGATCACGCTCAACCGCCCGGAAAAGCTCAATGCGTTCACCGGCACGATGATGGCCGAGATGATCGACGCCTTCGATCAGATCGACGCTGACGATGACGTGCGCTGCGTCATCGTGACGGGCGCGGGCCGCGCCTTCTGTGCCGGCGCCGATCTGTCGGCCGGCGCCAAGACGTTCGATTATGACAAGCGCACCGATCGCCCCGACAAGGGCAGCGGGCAGGGCGGCCTCACCTATGAGATGGAAGAGGCGCGCGACGGCGGCGGGCGCTTGACGCTGCGCATCTTCGAATGTCTGAAGCCGGTGATCGCCGCGGTGAACGGCGCGGCGGTCGGCGTCGGCTCGACCATGCAGCTGCCGATGGACATCCGCATCGCCAGCGACTCGGCGCGCTTCGGCTTCGTCTTCGCCCGCCGCGGCATCGTGCCGGAGGCCGCGTCCAGCTTCTTCCTCCCGCGCGTGGTCGGCATCAGCCAGGCGCTCGAATGGTGCTACACCGGCCGGGTGTTCGGCGCGCAGGAGGCGCTCGATGGCGGCCTGGTGAAGCAGGTGGTGCCGGGTGACGAGCTGCTCGCCGTTGCCAACGCGCTTGCGCGCGAGATCGCCGATAATACTGCGCCCGTCTCGGTCGCGCTTACCCGCCAGATGCTGTGGCGCGGGCTCGGCTTCCAGCATCCGATGGACGCGCACAAGGTCGACAGCCGCGCGATCCTCTCGCGCGGCCGCTCGGGCGACGCGAAGGAAGGCGTCACTTCCTTCCTCGAAAAGCGCACCCCCGTGTACCCGGACAAGGTGTCGTCCAACATGCCGGACTTCTTCCCTTGGTGGGAGGAGCAGAAGTACGGCTAAATCGCAGGGTCCCTCGGCCTCATGCCGCGCTATGATGCGGTATGAGTGTCGAGGATGACAAGCGGCTGGCCGCGGAGGCGGCGGTGGCCGAGGTGCGCGACGGCATGGTCGTGGGCCTTGGCACCGGCTCCACTGCGGCCTTTGCCATTGGCGCGCTCGGCGCGCGCGTCGCGCGGGGGCTGCGCGTCCTGACCGTCGCGACCAGCGAGGCGACCGTCCGCGCCGCCATTGCGGTCGGCATCACCGTCAGCGACTTTGCCGATTACGCCACGATCGATCTTGCCATCGACGGCACGGACGAGATCGACGACCGCATGTGGGCGATCAAGGGCGCCGGCGGCGCGATGCTGCGCGAAAAGGCGGTCGCCGCGGCGGCCCGCCGATTCGTGGTGATCGCCGACGGGTCGAAGCGCGTGCCGGCGATTGGCGCGGCAAAGCTCCCCGTCGAAATCCTCCCCTTCGCACGCAGCTTCGTCACCGCGCAGCTTTCAACGCTGGGCGCCATCGTCACGGTGCGGCCGGACTATCGCAGCGACAATGGCAACCTCGTCGCCGACTGCCGCTTTGCGCCCATGCCCGACCCCCGCGTCCTCGCGCGCATGATCGACAAAATCCCCGGCGTGCTGGGCCACGGCCTGTTCCTCGATGAGGTGGATGCCGCCTATATCGCCACCGATGGCGTCGTTGCGCGACTGGAACGCGGCGGACGGAGCGACTAGAGGGGCCGCGACTCGGCAACCGGGCACTTGCCCGGGCGTTCGATACCCATTCAGCGAGGGCCCCCGATGACCGACACCGCCAATCCCGCGAACGTTCATGAGGACGGCTCGTCCGACCGCCTGGCGATCGACACCATCCGCACCTTGTCGATGGACGCGGTGCAGGCGGCGAACTCCGGCCACCCCGGCACGCCGATGGCGCTGGCGCCGGTCGGCCACACGCTGTGGACCAAGTTCCTGCGCTATGATCCCGCGCATCCGCACTGGGCCAACCGCGATCGCTTCGTGCTCTCGGTCGGCCATGCCTCGATGCTGCTCTATTCGCTGCTGCACCTGGCCGGCGTGAAGCAGCCCGATGGCGCCCCCGCCGTCAGCCTCGACGATATCAAGGCCTTCCGCCAGCTCGGCTCCAAGACGCCGGGTCACCCCGAATACAGTCACACCGTGGGTGTCGAGACGACCACCGGCCCGCTCGGCCAAGGCTGCGGCAATTCGGTCGGCATGGCGATCGCCGAGCGCTGGATGGCGGCGCGGTACAACCAGCCCGGCTTCACCCTGTTCGACCATGACGTCTATTCGCTGTGCGGCGACGGCGATCTCATGGAGGGCGTCGCGGCCGAGGCGGCCAGCCTCGCCGGCCATCTGAAGCTCTCCAACCTGTGCTGGATCTACGACAGCAACAACATCTCGATCGAAGGCGACACCGACCTCGCGTTCGACGAGGACGTCGGCATGCGCTTCCAGGCGTACGGCTGGAACGTCATCCACGTCGACGACGCCAATGACGTCGCCGCGCTGACCAAGGCGTTCGAGCAGTTCCGCGCCACCACCGACAAGCCGACGCTGATCATCGTCCATTCGATCATCGGCTGGGGCTCGCCGCGCGCCGGCAGCGAAAAGGCGCATGGCGAGGCGCTGGGCGAAGAGAATGTCCGCCTCACCAAGCAGGCCTATGGCTGGCCCGAGGACAAGAGCTTCTACGTGCCCGAGGGCGTGCAGGAAGGCTTTGAGGGCGCGATGGTCGAGCGCAGCGCCCCGCTGCGCGAGGCGTGGGAGGCAAGCCTCGCCAAGTATCGCGAGGCGCATCCGGATCTCGCCAAGGAAGTCGACGCCATCCTCGGCGGCACGCTGCCGGAGGGCTGGGATGTCGACATCCCGACCTTCGAGGCCGATGCCAAGGGCCTCGCCAGCCGCGATTCGAGCGGCAAGGTGCTGAACGCCATCGCCAAGAAGATGCCGTGGCTGATCGGCGGCTCGGCCGATCTCGCGCCCTCGACCAAGACCGACATCAAGGGCGAGGCATCGTTCGAGGCGAGCAATTACGCCGGCCGCAACTTCCACTTCGGCGTGCGCGAACATGGCATGGGCGCGATCGTCAACGGCATGGCGCTGTCGGGGCTGCGGTCCTACGGCAGCACCTTCTTCGTGTTCCTTGATTACATGCGCCCGCCGGTCCGCCTGTCGGCGCTGATGGAGCTCGGCGCGGTGTGGGTGTTCACGCACGATTCGATCGGCGTGGGCGAGGATGGCCCGACGCACCAGCCGATTGAGCAGCTCGTCATGCTGCGCGCGACGCCCGGCCTCGATGCCTTCCGCCCGGCCGACGCCAACGAGGTCGCTGTCGCGTGGCGCGTGATCATCGAAAACCACAAGCAGCCGGCCGCGCTGGTCCTCTCGCGCCAGGCGCTGCCGACGATCGATCGCAGCAAATATGCCAGCGCCGACGGCGTGCGTCAGGGCGGCTACGTGCTCGCCGATTGCGACGGCACGCCCGACGTGATCCTCATCGCCACCGGCAGCGAAGTGAACCTCGCGCTCGAGGCGCATGAGAAGCTGATTGCCGAGGGCAAGAAGAGCCGCGTCGTCTCGATGCCCAGCTGGTTCCGCTACGAGCAGCAGTCCGACGCCTATAAGGAAAGCGTGCTGCCCGCCGCGGTCACTGCGCGTGTCGCGATCGAAATGGGCGGCGAGATCGGCTGGGACCGCTACGTCGGGCTGAAGGGCCGCACGATCACCATGTCGACCTTCGGCGCCTCGGCCCCGATCGCCAAGCTCGCCGACCAATATGGTTTCACCACCGACAATGTCGTGAAGGTGGCGAAAGAGGTCATGGCTGCCTAACTCTAGGGTAACGAGCCCGTCCGGTCCGAGCGAAGTCGAGGGTCGGGGCCGGACGGGCAGGCGACATTCACGCCAACGTGTCCCGACTTCGCTCGACACGAACGGACGGAGACAGGACTGATGGGCAAGCTCAACGATCTCGCAGGTGCCGGCCAGGCGGTGTGGCTCGATTTCGTCGACCGCAAGTTCCTGGAGGCTGGCGGCCTGCAGAAGCTGGTCGACGAGGACGGCGTCACCGGCGTCACTTCCAACCCCACCATCTTCCAGAAGGCGATGGGTGAGGGCACGGCCTATGACCAGACGCTCGCCGCGTTCGACAAGGCCAATCCCGGCGCGTCGGCGATGGACCGCTACGAACATCTCGCGATCCAGGACATCAAGGCGGCGGCCGAGACGCTGCGCCCCGTCTATGACCGGCTGAACGGCAAGGACGGCTATGTCAGCCTGGAGGTCTCGCCCTATCTCGCCAATGACACCGACGGCACCATTGCCGAGGCGCAGAAGCTTTGGGCCGCCGTCGACCGGCCGAACCTGATGATCAAGATCCCCGGCACCCCGGCCGGCGTGCCGGCGATTGCCGCGACGATTGCCAATGGCATCAACGTCAACGTGACGTTGCTGTTCTCGCAGGAATCCTACCAGGCGGTGGCGCTCGCTTATGTCGAGGGTCTCGAACTGCGCGTCTCGCGCGGTGAGCCGATCGATCGCATCGCCAGCGTCGCCAGCTTCTTCATCAGCCGCATCGATGCGGAGATCGACAAGAAGATCGACGCGCTGATCGAGAAGGGCGGCGCCACCGCCGACGAGGCCAAGGCGCTGAAGGGCAAGGTGGCGATCGCCAATGCGAAGCTCGCTTATGCCTGGTATCAGGATTTCATCGCCTCCGACCGCTGGCAGGCGCTGGCCGCCAAGGGCGCCCAGCCGCAGCGGCTGCTGTGGGCGTCGACGGGTACCAAGAACCCCGACTATCCCGACACGCTGTACGTCGACACGCTGATCGGCCCCGACACGGTCAACACCATGCCGCCCAAGACGCTCGACGCCTATCGCGAGCGCGGCACGGCGCGCGTGACGCTGACCGAGGATCTGGACGGCGCGCGCAAGGTGCTGGCCGATGCCGACCGCCTCGGGCTCGACCTGCCGGGCGTCACCGAGCGGCTGGTGGAGGAGGGCGTGGCCTCGTTCAGCAAGTCGTTCGACGATCTGCTCGGCTCGATCGAGGCAAAGCACCCCGCCGACGCGTGATCGCTCGCGGAACGGAACCCCCCGTTCCTCCGTTCGCGCTCTGCCGGCCTTCTGACATGCCACGTCGTTGCGCATGTCGGGGGGCGGGCGGGGCCGTAACGGCAATCACGTGGAGCCAATAGGTATGAAGATCGGCATCATCGGCCTCGGCCGGATGGGCGGTAACATCGCGCGTCGGCTGATGCGCGGCGGGCATGAAGTGGTCGTGTGGGATCGCAATGCCGAGGCTGTGTCCGCGCTCGGCGGCGAAGGTGCGATCACCGCCACCTCGCTTGATGATGTCCGCGACAAGCTCGACAAGCCGGCGATCTTCTGGGTGATGCTGCCCGCCGGTGCGCCGACCGAGGAGACGATCCAGGCGCTGTGCGGCGACACCTGCGCGGAGGGCGACATCATCATCGATGGCGGCAACACCTTCTGGAAGGATGACGTGCGCCGCGCCAAGGCGCTCGCCGAAAAGGGCGTCCATTACGTCGACGTCGGTACCTCGGGCGGCGTCTGGGGGCTGGAGCGCGGCTATTGCATGATGATTGGCGGCGACAAGGAAACCGTCGACCTGCTCGATCCGATCTTCGACACGCTCGCACCTGGCGTCGGCAGCGTGTCGCGCACCCCCAACCGCTCCGAGGATTGCGACCCGCGCGCGGAAAAGGGCTACATCCACGCCGGCCGCGCCGGCGCGGGCCATTTCGTGAAGATGGTGCACAACGGCATCGAATATGGCCTCATGCAGGCTTATGCGGAGGGCTTCGACGTCCTGTGGGGCCGCAATGTGAAGCATCTGCCCGAGGACGAACGCTTCGAGTTCAACCTGGCCGAGATTTCCGAGGTATGGCGCCGTGGCTCGGTCATCTCCTCCTGGCTGCTCGATCTCACCGCCTCGGCGCTGGCGCAGGACCAGACGCTGTCGAACTTCTCGGGCAATGTCGCCGATTCGGGTGAGGGGCGCTGGACGATCGATGCCGCGATGGAACAGGCGACACCGGTAGCTGTGCTGACCACGGCGCTGTTCGCCCGTTATCGCAGCCGCATCGACGACATGTACGGCGACAAGCTTCTTTCCGCGATGCGCTTCGGCTTTGGCGGCCACGTCGAAATCCCGCAGTGAGCCGCGCCCGATGATGCTCCTCGTCAGCGATGTCGACGGCACGCTCGTCGACACCGCCAAGCAGCTCACGTCCGGCACGATCGCTGCGGTGCGCCGGCTGCAGGATGCCGGCTTCGGCTTCACCATCATCAGCGCCCGGCCCATGTCGGGCATTGCGCCGATCGCCGAGGCCCTCGCGCTCGACGTACCGATGGGCGCCTTCAACGGCGGCACGATCTTCCGCCGCGGCGGGGAGATCCTGTGCCATCACCGGATCGACGTCGCGGTGGCTCGCGCCGCGGTGGCGCAGGCCCATGAGCGCGCCGTCGACATCTGGGTGTTCGCCGGCGACCAATGGTACGCGACCAGCGTTGACAATCCGCACGTCGCCAGTGAGCGGGTGTCCTCCAATCAGGAACCGGTGATCTGCGCCGGCTTCGACGATCTGCTCGATCATGCCGACAAGATCACCTTTGTCAGCGACGACCATGCGGCGCTCGACACGTTCCGCGATTCGCTCCAGGCAGAGTTCGGCGACCAGGCAACGATCGCCAAGTCGCAGAGCTATTATCTCGATATCACCGCGACGCGCGCCAACAAGGGCGACGGTGTCACCATGCTCGCCGACGCGCTTGGCTTCCCGCTGACGCGCACCATCGTGATCGGGGATCAGGCCAACGACCTGCCGATGTTCGCCCGCGCCAATCGCGCCATCGCTATGGGCAATGCCACCGACGAGGTGAAGGCCAGGGCAGGCGACGTCACCATTGCCAATAATGAGGATGGCGTCGCACACGCCATCGACCGTTTCATCCTGGGGAGAATGATGTGAAGCAACTCGTTGCCTTTGATCTTGATGGCACGCTGGCCGAGAGCAAGCAGGCGATCCAGCCCGACATGGCGGCGGCGCTGGCCAAATTGCTCACGGTCGCGCATGTGGCCGTGATCTCGGGCGGCGACTGGCCGCAGTTCGACAAGCAGGTCGCCAGCCAGCTTCCGGAGAATGCCGATCGCGCGCGCCTCTGGCTGATGCCGACCACCGGCACGAAGCTCTACACCTTCCGCGACGGTCAGTGGGGCTCGGTCTATGCCGAACTCTTCACCGACGATCAAAAGAAGAAGATCCTGACCGCCTTCGACGAGGCGCTGGAGGCGACCGGCTTCGTCCCCGAGCAGACGTGGGGCGAGCGGATCGAGGATCGCGGCAGCCAGATCACCTTCTCCGCGCTCGGCCAGCAGGCGCCGATCAACGCCAAGGAGAGCTGGGATCCCGATTTCGCCAAGCGCAAGGTGATCCAGGCCGACCTCAAGAAGCGTTTGCCGGGCCTCTCGATCAACATGGGCGGCGCCACCTCGATCGACATCACGCAGGAGGGGGTCGACAAGGCGTACGGGCTGAAGCGCCTGCGCGACGAAAGCGGCATCCCGCTCGACGCAATGATGTTCATCGGCGACGCGATCTTCCCCGGCGGCAATGATTATCCGGCGAAGGAACTGGGGCTCGATACCGTTCGCGTGCGCGATCCGCAGGAAACGCTCAGCGTCATCGCCGCGATCGTCGCCTGCCAGAAATAGGCACCGGTTCGAAACAGGAGAGGGGGGCTGTCGGCACCGCTGGCGGCTCCTTATTCTTGCGGCCAGCGCCGCTCAGCGCGTCAGCACTGCCTTCGCCCGCCCGGACAGCCGCTCGATCGCCGCCTTGTGGATCCCCTGGCTGCTGGTGATGACGCCGAACGCCTGAGGGTCGGGCTTGTTGAACACCAGTGCGCCGCCCAGCGCATCGGTGACGCAGCCGCCCGCCTCCTGCGCGATCAGCGCGGCGGCGGCGATGTCCCATTCATTGCCCCAGCGCAGGGTCGCGACCAGATCGGCGCGGTCGTCCGCCACCATCGCCATGCGCAGCGCGATCGAATTGGGCTTTTCCACCATGGCAAGATCGCGGTCCGCCTTGGGCAGCGCATCGGTCGGCACGCGCGACCCGGCAAAGTCGGTGCGCTGGCTGGCAGTGATCGGCCGCTGGTTCAGCGTCGCGCCGCACCCCGCCGCCGCCTGCCACAATTCGCCGCGCGCCGGCGCATCGAGCACGCCGACCACCGCACGCCCGTCCTCGACCAGCGCCACCGACACCGCCCAGCCGGTCCGCCCGCGGATATAGTCGCGCGTGCCGTCGATCGGATCGACCACCCAGATCCGGCGGCGCTGCAGGCGCTCCGGGCTGTCGGCGGTTTCCTCCGACAGCCATCCCGCGTCGGGCAACAGCGCACTCAGCCGCTCGCGCAGCATCGTGTCGACCGCCAGGTCCACCTCGCACACCGGGCTGCCCGCTTCCTTTTCCCACCGCGCGAAATCGGTGCGGAACTGCGCCATCGCCAGCGCCCCCGCCTCGCGCGTGATGCCGGCAATCGCGGCCGTCAGGTCGTGCAGCGGCGGCATCACCCTCCGGCGACCGTCATCCCGTCGATGCGAACCGTCGGCACGTTGGTGCCATAGCGGAACTCAAGGTCGGTGGCCGGGGTCAGGTTCAGGAACATGTCCTTCAGATTACCGGCGATGGTGAACTCCGCGACTGGCCGCGTGATCCGCCCGTCCTCGATCAGGAAGCCTGCCGCGCCGCGGCTATAGTCGCCGGTCACCGAGTTGACGCCCTGACCGATCAACTCGATCACATAGACGCCGCGCTGGATGTCGCCGATCAGCGTTTCGACCGGCACATGGCCCGCATGCATATAAAGGTTGCTCGTCGTCACCCCCGGCGCGCCGCCGACGCCGCGCGCGGCATGGCCGGTCGGCTCCAGCCCAAGCTGCCGCGCGCTCGCGCTGTCGAGCAGCCAGGTTTCCAGCACGCCATTGTTGATGATGTCGCACGGCGACACCGGCAGCCCCTCGCCGTCGAACGGCCGCGAACGCAGCCCGTGCGGGCGATGCGGATCGTCGGAGATCGTCACGCCATCCGCGAACACCTTGGCGCCGAGCGAATCGAGCAGGAACGACGTGCGCCGCGTGATCGACTGGCCCGCGATCGCACTGGTCAGATGGCCGAGCAGCCCGGCGCCGACGCGCGGATCATAGACCACCGGCATCGACGCGCTCTCGATCCGGCCGGGGTTGAGCCGCGCCACCGCGCGCTCGCCGGCGCGCTTGCCGACGTCCTCGGGGCTTTCCAGCCGGCTGCGGTGCCGCGCCGAGTGAAAGCCATAGTCGCGCTGCATCCCGCCGCCTTCGCCGGCGATCACGCTGGCGGACAGGCCATAGGCGGAGGTGGAATAGCTGCCGGCAAAGCCGTGGCTGGTCGCCAGCGCCCACACGCTGCGCGATGCGCTCGCGCCGCCGCCCTCGCTGTTGGTTACGCCGGCGACGGCCAGCGCGGCTTCCTCGGCGCGCATCGCCATGTCGCGCAGTGTCGCCGGGGAAACCTCCTCCTGATCGTCGAGGTCGAGCAGCGGGGCCGTGCCGCGCATCAGCCGCGCCTCGGGGGCGAGCCCCGCCCATTGATCCTCCGGCGCCTCACGCGCCATCGCCACCGCCCGCTCGACCAACGCGTCGAGCGCGGCCGGCGACAGGTCGGAGGTAGACACGCTCGCCGATCGCTGCCCGATGAACACGCGCAGCCCCAGGTCTTCGCTCTCGGACCGGCCGACATCCTCCAGCTTGCCGAGCCGGACGGAAATGTCGTTGGAGGCGTCGGCGGCAAACACCGCATCGGCGGCGTCCACGCCCGCGGCAACGGCACGGGCGACGATATCGGCGGCGCGATCCTGCGCCTGGGCGGAAGTCAGCATGGCACGCGACTTAGGCGGCCGCACCGCCCGTTGCTAGGGTGAACCCGCGTCAGAGCGGCGTTCCCACGACCAGACAGGCCAGGAACATCAACAGGCCGGCGAAGCGGTTGGCGCGGAATCGCGCCAGCGCGCCAGCGCCATCATCGGGGCGAAGGGTCGCCACCTGCCAGCCAAGGTGCGCCGCCATCGGCAGCAGCGCGGCCAGCACCAGCGGGTCGGGCCGGCGCAGCCACAGCGCGCCCGCCCACAAGAGCAGCGCCAGCGCGTAGCAGAGTGCGGTGCCCGCGCGGACATGCTGCCCCATCCGCAGCGCGGACGATCGCACGCCGATCAGCGCATCATCCTCGCGGTCCTGAAGCGCGTAGATCGTGTCATAGCCGATCACCCAGAAGATGCCGCCGGCGTACAGCAGCAGCCCCGGCGCGGTCAGCGATCCCCACGCCTCCATCCATCCCACCAGCGCGGCCCAGGAGAACACCAGCCCCAGCCACGCCTGCGGCCACCAGGTGATCCGCTTCATGAAGGGGTAGCCGGCGACCAGCGCGAGGCTGGCGATCGAGACGAGGGCGGTGTCCAGCCGCAACTGCAGCAGCACGACCAGCCCGATCAGGCTCAGCACGCCCAGCCAGGCAAAGGCGGCCTTTACCGATACCGCGCCCGACGCCACCGGGCGCGAACGGGTCCGGGCGACGCTCGCGTCGAGGTCGCGATCGACGATGTCGTTGTACACGCATCCCGCGCCGCGCATCGCGATGCTGCCGATCAGCAGCCACAGGATCAGGGTCCAGCGGTTCACTGCCTCGCCGGCCAGCGCGACGCCCCATGCGCCCGGCCAGAACAGCAGCCACCAGCCGATCGGCCGGTCGAACCGGGCGAGCAGGGCATAGGGCCGCACGCTGGCGGGCAGCATCGCGATCAGGCCGCGGTGCTCGCTGTCGGGGGTGATCTCGGCGGGGCGGGGGTGGGGAGCGCTGGTCACGGCCGACTGACTACCCCCGCTGCCGCGGTTTCGCCACAGCCCTGTGGCAGGAGCAGCGCAGAGCCGTCCGGGCCTGCAAGCGATCCCGCTGTGCTCGGCGTCGCGCACCGCCGCCGCGGGGCCGACGCTTGGCGGCATGCGTTGTGCCCCGGTGGATGTAACACAGGACGATCAGGATGCCCGATCACACTCTTGCACGCATGATGACGCTGGCGGCTGGTGCCATGGTGCTGGCGACGACGACTGCGGCGGGGCCGGCGATGGCACAGGGAAAGTCCGGCCTCGACGGCATCTGGCGTAACGACAGCGACAGCGTGCGCATCCGCGTCGCACCGTGCGGTGGCCAGCTGTGCGGAACAGTGGTGCAGGCGAGCACGAAGGCGAAGGCGGATGCCGCCGCCGGCGGCACGCTGCAGTTGGTCGGCACGGAATTATTCAGCGGTTTTCGCCGCGGCGACGACGGATTGTGGTACGGCCGCGTTTATGTGCCGGACATCGGTCAGGAATTCGACGGGACCATTGATCAGGTCGATCGCGACACGATCGTCGGCAAGGGGTGCCTGTTCGCCAATTTCGCCTGCAAGTCGCAGACGTGGCGGCGCGTCGCCGGCGCACAGAAATGATCGACTGATCGGGTGAAGCGCGCCGCATGATTCATCTGTCCGTTGCTGTCGGCCGCTTCGTCGAAGCGTTGTTCTACGCCATCCTGCGCGTCGCCGGGGTGATCACTGGGGTCGTATTGCTGGTCGCGCTCGCCGGGCTGGTCCTGTTTCTTCTCGCACGCTGGATGATCGGGCGGGGGCGCCGTAAGGGCGCGGGCCGATGATCGCTACTCCTGCCTGGCCACCGCGCTCCACCCCGCGCCTCTTCCTTGATCGCCCGCTCGGCATCGGCCCGGTACAGGTCGACGGGCCGGCGGCGCATTATCTCGCCGGCGTGATGCGCGTGAAGCCCGGCGATCCGGTGCGATTGTTCGATGACGTGACCGGCGAATGGCTCGCGATCGTCGCCGCGGCTGGCAAGCGCGACCTCACGCTCGACATCACTGAGCAGCTTGCCGTGCGTGAGGCGGTGCCCGACCTGTGGCTGGTCGCCGCGCCGCTGAAGAAGGGCCGGGTCGACTGGATGGCGGAAAAGGCGTGCGAGCTGGGCGTCGCGCGCTACGTCCCCGTCATCACCCGCCGCACGGTGGTGGACAAGCTCAACCTCGATCGCCTGCGCGCGCATATGATCGAGGCGGCCGAGCAATGCGGCCGCACTGCGCTGCCGCAGGTGGCGGAGGCCGTGAAGCTCCCCGCGCTGCTGCGCGACTGGCCGGCCGACCGCGCGCTCTATTTCGCCGACGAGCTGGGCGGCGTCGCCGCGCGCGACGCGATCCGCCCCGGTCCGGCGGCGATCCTGATCGGCCCGGAGGGCGGCTTCGACGATGACGAGCGCGCCGCGATCCGCGCGCTGCCACAGGCCGTCGGGATGGGGCTCGGGCCGCGTATCCTGCGTGCCGACACCGCCGCGGCCGCTGCGATCGCGGTATGGATGGCGGTCGCCGGCGACTGGTGAACGCCGTCTTGGCGAAACACCTAGCGGCCGTCACAAAGCCCCTTTAAGGCCGCGCCATGACGACGAAGACCGTTTCGGATAGCAACTCGCCGCTGATCGAGTCGCGTGACCAGCTGATCGCCAGTTTTGCGAAGGGCGAGAAGACGAAGGATCGCTGGCGGATCGGCACCGAACACGAAAAGTTCGTCTATTCACGCGCCGATCATCATGCCCCCAGCTGGGACGAGCCCTCGGGTATTCGCGCGCTGCTCACCGAATTGCAGCAATATGGCTGGAAGCCGGTCGAGGAGGGGGGAAAGATCATCGCGCTGACCGGCGCCGACGGATCGGTCAGCCTGGAACCCGCCGGGCAGTTCGAGCTTTCCGGCGCCCCGCTCGACAATCTGCACCAGACCTGCGCCGAAACCGGCCGCCATCTCGATCAGGTGAAGGCGGCGGGGGACAAGCTGGGCATCGGCTTCCTCGGCCTTGGCATGTGGCCGGACAAGACCCGCGCCGAACTGCCGATCATGCCCAAGGGCCGCTACGCCATCATGCTTCGCCACATGCCGCGCGTCGGCACGATGGGGCTCGACATGATGCTGCGCACCTGCACGATTCAGGTGAACCTCGACTATGCGAGCGAGGCGGACATGGTGCAGAAATTCCGCGTCGGCCTCGCGCTCCAGCCGCTCGCCACCGCGCTGTTCGCCAACTCGCCCTTCACCGAAGGAAAGCCCAACGGCTATCTCAGCTACCGCAGCCATATCTGGTCGGACACCGATCCGGCGCGCACCGGCATGCTGCCCTTCGTGTTCGAGGACGGCTTCGGCTACGAACGCTACGCCGACTATATGCTCGATGTGCCGATGTACTTCGTCTACCGCGACGGCAAATATATCGACGCGGCCGGGCTCAGCTTCCGCGATTTCCTGAAGGGCGAGCTGTCCGTCCTTCCCGGCGAGCTGCCGACGCTCGACGACTGGAACGATCACCTTTCCACCGCCTTTCCCGAGGTCCGGCTCAAGACCTTCCTTGAGATGCGCGGCGCCGATGGCGGGCCGTGGAACCGCATCTGCGCGCTCCCCGCGCTATGGGTCGGCCTGCTCTACGATCAGGGCGCGCTCGACGCTGCCTGGGACCTCGTGAAGCACTGGTCGATGGAGGCACGTCAGGCGCTGCGCGATTCGGTGCCCCGGCTCGGCCTCGACGCCCCTGTCGCCGGGCGCGGCACGCTGCGCGATATCGCCGCCGAGGTGCTCGACATCGCCAATGCCGGCCTCGCTGCCCGCGCACGGCTCAACTCCTCAGGCGACAATGAAACCGGCTTCCTCGATCCGCTGCGCGACATCGTGCGCACCGGCAAGGTCCCCGCGCAGCAGCTGCTCGATCGCTACAACGGCGCATGGGGCGGCGACGTGTCGAAGGTCTATGAGGAGCAGAGCTTCTGATCGGGACTTCCCGACGTGGCTGACGGCCGTCCTTCGCGCCGGACCCCGCGCCGCATCGGCCTCCTCGGCGGCTCGTTCAACCCCGCGCACAAGGGGCACCGGCGGATCAGCCTCGCCGCGATCAATGCGCTCGACCTTGACGAGGTCTGGTGGCTGGTCTCGCCCGGCAATCCGCTGAAGCCGGCCACCGGCATGGCGCCGCTGCCTGCGCGGCTCGCCTCCGCCCGCCGCGTCGCGCGGGCCGCGCGTATCCGCCCGACCGATATCGAGGCGCGGCTCGGCACCCGCTACACCGTCGACACGCTCGCCGCATTGGTGCGCCGCTACCCGCGGCATCGTTTCATCTGGCTGATGGGCGCGGACAATCTCGGGCAATTCCACCGCTGGCGCGACTGGCGCCGCATCGCCCGGACGGTTCCGATTGCAGTTATCGCCCGGCCAGGATATGATGCTGCTGCCCTCGCGGCACCCGCGACGGGTTGGCTGCGGCGCTTCCAGAGGCCCGCACGCCAGGCGAAGAACTGGACCGAGTGGAGTGTGCCAGCCCTGGTGCTGCTACGTTTCCGCCCTGACCCGACCTCCGCGACGCAGCTGCGCGCCGCAGATCCTGCCTGGCATCGGCGCTATGCGCTCCCCATATCAGCAGCCAAACCTTTCACCCAGGAGTGAACTTGCCCGCTTCCGCCAACGCCTATCGATCCCCTGACGCTGACAGCGTCGCGGCATTGCATAAGCTTGTCCTCGACAGCCTGGACGATGATCAGGCCGTCGACACCATCTCGATCCCGCTCGCGGGGAAGTCGTCGATTGCCGATCACATGGTGGTCGCCAGCGGCCGCTCCACGCGTCAGGTCGCCTCGATGGCGACCAAGCTGGCCGAGAAGATCAAGCGCGACACCGGCCGCTCCCCGCGGATCGAGGGGCTGCCCACCGCGGATTGGGTGCTGATCGACGCCGGCGACGTGATCGTCCACCTGTTCCGCCCCGAGGTCCGTTCCTTCTACAATCTGGAGCGCATGTGGTCGTTCGGCGACGCGCCGTCCCCGACGCCGACGGATCAGGCATCCCCCGGGAACGCCTGACCTGCTGCTCCACATCGTTGCGCGCGGACGGATCGGGCGCTCGCCCGAATCCGAGCTGGTCGACCGCTATCTGAAGCGGATCGCCTGGCCGACGCGCGTGACGGAGCTTCCCGATCGCGGCGGCAAGATCCCCGATGTTCCCGCCGCCACGCGCCGCGTCGTGCTCGACGAAACCGGCAAGGTCCTGTCCTCGGTCGAATTCGCGCGCCAGCTCGAACGCTGGCGCGACGATGGCGTGCGGGAGGCGCGCTTCATGATCGGCGCCGCCGACGGTTTCGGCGATGCCGAGCGCGAGGGGGCGGACCTGCTCCTGTCCTTCGGCCGCGCCACCTGGCCGCACATGATGGCGCGCGCGATGCTAGCCGAACAATTGTTCCGCGCCACCTCCATCCTTGCCAATCACCCTTATCATCGCGAAGGCTGACCGCCGATGCGGATGGGGGAGACAGCGATGCTCGTGGGGGCGGCGATGCTGCTCGCCAGCGCCACCAGCGCGCCCGATCCGATTGCGGTCGAACGCCGCCGGCTGACGCAAGCGAAGCAGGAGGCGGCCCGCGCCGCCGCCCGCGCCCGCGATCTGGAGCGGCGCGCCGGGCAGCAGCAGGATGCCGTCGCCCGTGCCCAGGCGGAGGAAAAGGCCGTCGCCGCCCGCATTCGCCGCGCGGAGGCGGATGTCGCCGCCGCCCGCGCCCGGCTCGCGCTGGTGGAGGCGCTGCTCGCCCGCCAGCGCGCGGAATTGGGGGAGCGGCAGCAGCCGGTCGCCCGGCTCGTCGCCGCGCTTGCCTCGCTCGCGCGCCGTCCCGCGGCGGCGGCCATCGTCCAGCCCGGCTCGGTCAGCGATCTGGTCCATGTCCGCGCGGTGCTGGGCAGCACCTTGCCGGCGGTGCGCCGAGACACGGCCGCGCTACGCACCGATCTTGCCGACACGCGAAAGCTGCGCGCCGACGCGACGCTCGCCACCACCGCGCTCGACCAGAGCCGCACCGCGCTGGTCGGGGAACGGCAGCAACTCGCCGCCCTGCGCGCGCGCCACGCGGCGGCGGCGTTGCAATATAATCGCGACGCCTTGATCCAGTCCGATCGCGCCATCGCGATGGGGGAGGAGGCGCGCGACATCATCGATCGCATGGCTGCGATCGGCGAGACGCGCGCCACGCTCGGCACGCTCGCCGCCTTACCCCCGCCACCAGCTGCACCCGCCGCAAGCCCGTCACCACCGGCCCGCTCCGCCGCCTATCGCCTGCCGGTCGCCGGCACGCTGGTGACCGGGCTTGGCGAGGTCTCCGAAAATGGCGTGCGCGCCCGCGGGCTGACGCTGGCGGTGCCGCGCGGCGCGGCGGTGGTCGCGCCGGCGGCCGGACAGGTGGTCTTCGCCCGCCCGTTCCGCCGCTTCGGCACGATCGTGGTGATCGATCACGGCGCCGGCTGGAATACGCTGGTGACCGGGCTGGGCAGTGCCGGCGTGAAGCGCGGCAGCAATGTCGCGGCGGGGCAGGCGATCGGCCGCGCGCCGCGCACCGCGCCGACGCCGCAGATCACCGTCGAGCTGCGGCGACGCGGCCAGCCAGTCGACATCACGGCGCTGCTCGATTGATCGCTGAAAATCGCCCGACATCCCCGCGTGATGCCGCGCGATGCTCAGCCTCCATTAAGCTGCCAGGGTGCTTTGCTCGCCGGCGTGAAAGCCGCTAAAGCCTGTCGATCCGGTACGCCCTAGGACGCACACCTATGAAGTTCCCGCTGCTTTCCGCCACTGCCCTGGTCGCGACGCTGGCGCTCGCACCCGTGACCACGGGGGCGATGGCGGCGGTGGATGCCAGTGCCTATCGCGAGATGGAACGCTTCATGGACGTGTATAATCGCGTCAAGGCGGACTATGTCGACAAGGTCACCGATGCGCAGCTGATCAAGGGCGCGATCGACGGCATGCTCGCCTCGCTCGATCCGCATTCGGGCTATGTCGACGCGGCCGATTACGAAAACCTGCGCATCGCGACCGAGGGTAATTACGGCGGCCTCGGCCTCACCGTCTCGCTGGAGGATGGCGCGGTGAAGGTCATCGCCCCGCAGGAGGATTCGCCCGCGTGGCGCGCCGGGATCAAGGCCGGCGACTATATCACCCACATCGATGGAAAGCTGATCTACGGCGGGTCGCTCGATGAGGCGGTGGCCCAGATGCGTGGCAAGCCGGGCTCGAAGCTGGCGATCACCATTGTCCGCCCCGGCCGCGACAAGCCGATGGAGCTGACGCTGACGCGCGAGCTGATCGTCCAGCGCCCGGTCAAATGGGAAGTGAAGGGCGATGTCGGCTATCTCAACATCAACACCTTCTCCGAAACCACTGGCGCCGACACGCGCGCCGCGATGGTCGCGATCGAAAAGGCGCTCGGCCGCCGCCCGCTCGGCTATGTCGTCGATCTTCGCTCCAACGGCGGCGGGCTGCTGACCCAGGCGATCGAGGTCGCCGACGTCTTCCTCGAGGGCGGCGAGGTCGTGTCGCAGCGCGGCCGTGAGAAGGGCGATATCGAGCGTTATTACGCCAAGCCCGGCGACATGGCGCACGGCCTGCCGATCATCGTGCTCACCGACAGCGGTACCGCATCGGCCTCGGAAATCGTCGCCGGCGCGATCCAGGATCATCACCGCGGCCTCGTCATGGGCGAACGTACCTTCGGCAAGGGTTCGGTCCAGACGCTGCTTCAGATCGGGCCGACGACGGCGCTGCGCCTCACCACCGCGCGTTATTACACCCCGTCGGGCCGCTCGGTGCAGGAAGGGGGTATCGAACCCGATATCGCCGTGCCGCAGATCAGCGACCCTGATTACAAGTCGCGCCCGGTATTCCGCGAGGCGGATCTTCGCCGCCACCTCATCAATGAGGTGAAGGCCGACGACAAGATCCTCGAGGAGGATACGAAGGACGATCCGCGCTTCTCGGCAACGCCGGACGAACTGAAGAAGCAGGGCGTGGAGGACTTCCAGCTCTGGTACGCGCTGAAGACGATCGCGCGGCTCGGCGGCCCGCCGCAGGTCGCCGCCGTCACGGCATCGATGAAGAAGGATGTTGCGGCGAAGTGACCCAGTCGCAGACACGCGCGCGTCTGATCGCGCTGCTTTTGCCATTGCTGCTGCTGGCGGGTGCCTGGGGATCGCAACTGATCGGCGGGCTGGCCCCGTGCGAGATGTGCCACTGGCAACGCTGGCCGCATTATGCCGCGGTCGTCTGCGCGGCGTTCGCGTTCATCGTGCCGGGTCGCTCCAGCAAGGTGACGATGACGGCGGTGGCCGCGCTGCTGATCGCGCTCTCCGGCCTCATCGGCGTGTTCCACGCCGGCGTGGAATATCATTGGTGGCCCGGCATCACCGCCTGCTCGACGATGGCCGGGGGGGAGGGCGTGTCGACTGACGAGATGCTCCGCCGGATTCTCGCTGCGCCGGTCGTGCGGTGCGACGCGGCACAATGGACGTTGTTCGGCGTTTCCCTGGCTGGGTACAATGCCATCCTGTCGCTCGGTGGAGCCGCGGTGATCGGCGTCTTGATTGGAAAGGCACGATGAACTGGAAACCCGGTGATCGCCGGCGCGATACCAAGGCGATGATCCGCGTCGATCAGGCCGGTGAATTCGGCGCGACGCGCATTTACGCCGGGCAGCTCGCCATCATGGGCCACCGCTCGCCCGCCGCGCGCGAGATCGCGGGCATGGCGCTGCAGGAGGAACGCCACCGGCAGTTCTTCGACCGACTGATCGCCGAGCGCGGCGTGCGGCCGACCTTGTTCCAGCCGTTCTGGGATGTCGCCGGCTTTGCGCTGGGCGCGGTCACGGCCGCGATCGGTCCGGAGGCCGCGATGGCCTGCACTGCGGCGGTCGAGACGGAAATCGACAAACATTATGCCGAGCAGCTGGTTGAGCTTGGCACGGACGATCCCGAACTCAGCGACGCGATCGCCGAATTCCAGGCGGAGGAGCTGGAACATCGCGACAAGGCGCTGGCCAGCGGCGCGGAGGATGCGCCGGCCTATCCGCTGCTGTCGGCGGTGATCCGCCTCGGCTGCCGCGCGGCGATCGCCACCGCCAAGCGGATCTGAAGGAGAGTTGGAGCGATGCGATTGATCGGAACGTCGGTGCTGGCCCTGCTGATCGCCAGCCCGCTGGCGGCCCAGACGGTACAGACGGCGCCGGTCGATGGCGCGCCCGCGTCGCCGCCCAAGGTCGTGATCGTACCCCCGCCGTCGAAGCCGGTGGCACTGCCCGGCGCGCCGCGCGCCAGCCGCCAGACCGTCTCGACCGAAACCGCGCGTGGCGCCCCGGTCAATGGCGTGCTCGTTCTCTACGGCAACGAACGCTGCCCGACGAACAGCAATGGCGAGGAAATCGTCGTCTGCCAGCGCCGCAGCGCGCAGGAGCAATTCCGCATCCCGCAGGAAGTGCGCACGCTTGAGGTGACGCCGGAGAACGAAAGCTGGGCGGCGCGTGAAAAGGGCAACCAGGACGTCGGCGCGGTCGGGGTCGGCTCGTGCAGCACGGTCGGCGCGGGCGGCGCGACCGGCTGTTTCGTCCAGAACGCCCGCCGGTCGAAGCGCGAGGCCCAGGCCCGCGAACAGGGCGCGAATCCGAACCTCGATCCCTTCTGATCGCATCTGGCCGCGACGCGGCCGAACGCGGCCGATTGTCTCCAAATGCGTCACGCATACAGGCCGCCGGCATGACGATGGCGGCCGCTCATCACCCGGCATTCCGGCCGGATCAGGATAGGAGAGGCCCCTTGCGCGTCGCATTCCTGCTGTTCCCCAACGTCACCCAACTCGACCTCACCGGTCCCGCCCAGGTGCTCTCTCGACTCGGCGGCGATGCCCGTCTCGACCTCGTCTGGAAGACGCTGGACCCGGTCCCCACCGACGCCGGTTTCTCGATCCTCCCGACCGCCACCTTCGCCGACGTGCCGACCGCCGACATCCTCTGCATACCCGGCGGAATCGGCGTCAATCAGGTGATCGCGGATGATGCCGCAATGGCGTGGGTCGAACAAATTGGCGCGTCTGCGCAATGGGTTACCAGCGTCTGCACCGGTTCGATCATCCTCGGCGTGCGCCGCGTCTCGTTCGTCGCCCATGCGGGGAGGCGATCGCGATCATGGGGGCGCGCGGGGCGGGAAATCCACCTTGCTTCGCGGCATCGCGGCACCTTGCTGCCGCTCGCTGGAGAGGTGCGGCTGGACGGCGCAACCTTTGCCGCCTTCAGCGCCCAGACGACGCCCGAGCTGACGGGCGAACTGTTCTACATCGGCGCGGATCGAAAGAGTGACGAGCGCACCGGCGCGACCTTCTTTGAAGCCCGGCTGCGGGTGCCGGAGTCGGAGGTGCAGAAGCTCGGCAATCTGAAGCTGAAGGTCGGCATGCCGGTGGAGGCCTATATGCAGACTGGACGACGTTCGCTGATGTCCTACCTGGTCAAACCGCTGGTGGATCAATTCAACCGCGCGTTCCGGCAGTGATCCCCGCGCCTCAATAGAATTCGCGCAGCGTCAGCATTCGCTCGCGTCCATCGCACAGGCCCAAGGCGACGGTTCGTCCCGGCTTGCCCGCGGACCAGGTCGCGAGCGGCAGGGTGCCATAGTTGCGCGGGACAGGCTGCCCGTCGATGCGGCAAATCATGTCGCCCTCCTGCCATCCGGATTCCGCCGCCGGGCTGCCGCGCATGACGTGCAGCACACGCAGACGATCGCGGTCGATCCCGAACAGCAGCCCGCTGGTGGAGCGCTGTGGCGGCAAATCAGCCTTGCGGCCGGGCGACAGGATCATGCGGCCCGCGCCCGGGTCCAGCAGGACGCGATAGTTCTGCAGAAATCCCGTCCCGATCCGGCCGGCGGCATCGATCGACTCTGAAAACCCGCGCGGCGGCTCGATACGCACCTCGACATTGCGCGCGACCAACTCGCCGATCCGCAGGCTCGGCACGATGCCGATCGTGTTGGTGACGGTGCCCGCCAGACCGAAGGAAATCGTCGTCGTCGTGCGCACATTGTCGATCGCAGCCGCCTGCCAGCCTGGCGAGGTTACCGTTATCGATGATCCATCCCCCGTATCGACGATCATCGGCCGCAGGTGCGTGGCGCCCAGCGCGGCCTGGCTGACATAGACCATCCGATCACGCGAGATGGAGAGCGGCGCGGCCCGGCCGCGGAACGGCAATCGTCCGCTTGGTAGCAGTCGGAAACGGCGCGCCTCGAAGTCGATGTCGAGCGCATAGCGCGCGGTGAGGTCACGTCCGACGAGAAGGTCGACCGGCTCGGTACTGCCGGTTGCCAGCGCCGGCAGCGTCGCCACGGTAAGGCCGCCACCCTGCCGCGTCAGCGCGCCAAAGCTCACGTCCCGGGTCGCCGCCCAGCCGATCGGCACCAAACCACCGATGGCCGTCGCACTGCCGCCCGCCATGACCTTGAGCGCGGCTGCGTCGGCAAAGCGGCGCGACAAAACCGAATAGCTGACGCCGGTGTCGAGGATTGCGGTTGCCGGACGGCCATCGATCGTGAGCGAGAAGCGCAGCTGGTTCCCCGGCGTGAAATCGAACGGCACCCAGCGGCTTTCAGCATCGGGCGCCAGAACGAACACGCCCTGAGGCTGCGCCGCCGGGGACATCACCGGCGCGCCAGACTCGACCGAAGGGGAAAACGGGAGGGATCCCGCGCCAAGGGCCGGGGAGGCCGCCGTTGCAGCGATCGACAGGATCAGGGACACAGGCTGGCGTAGCGACCCCAAACGCGGGTGCCTATCCGGAAATTGCGCGACGGATCTGATGGAAGAGCGGCCGCCCCGCCGGTCCGGCGGGGCGAACCTACTCAGCCCTTGTTCGCCTGGCGCTTGGCCATGAAGGCGAGCCGTTCGAACAGCATCACATCCTGTTCGTTCTTCAGCAGCGCGCCATGCAGTGGCGGGATCGCCTTGGTCGGGTCGCGGTTCTGCAGCACCTCGAGCGGCATGTCCTCGTGCAGCAGCAGCTTCAGCCAG
Source organism: Sphingomonas olei (assembly GCF_045369765.1). Lineage (NCBI taxonomy): Bacteria > Pseudomonadati > Pseudomonadota > Alphaproteobacteria > Sphingomonadales > Sphingomonadaceae > Sphingomonas > Sphingomonas olei. Next base: position 103,387 of record NZ_JBIQEU010000001.1, on the reverse strand, counting down.
TCGAGCAACTCGCTGGTGGACGGCTTCTTCTTCAGGCCCGGAACGTCGCGGACGTCGTAGAAGATGTCGAGCGCCTTTGACACCAGCATCCGCTGGATGCCGGGGAAGTGTACGTCGATGATCGCCTGCATCGTCTCGCGATCAGGGAATTTGATATAATGGAAGAAGCAGCGGCGCAGGAAAGCGTCGGGCAATTCCTTCTCATTGTTGGACGTGATCACCACGATCGGACGCTCGACCGCGCGCACGGTTTCCTTCGTCTCGTAGACATGGAATTCCATGCGATCGAGTTCTTGCAGAAGGTCGTTCGGGAATTCGATGTCCGCCTTGTCGATCTCGTCGATGAGCAACACCGGAAGCTGGGGCGCGGTGAACGCTTCCCACAGCTTGCCCTTGCGGATGTAGTTGGAGATGTCGTGAACCCGCTCGTCGCCGAGCTGGCCATCACGCAGGCGCGCCACCGCGTCATATTCATACAGGCCCTGCTGCGCCTTGGTGGTGGATTTCACGTTCCACTCGATCAGGGGTGCGCCGGTCGCCTTCGCGATTTCATAGGCAAGGACGGTTTTTCCGGTGCCCGGCTCGCCCTTCACGAGCAGCGGCCGGCGAAGCGCCACGGCCGCGTTGACCGCAACCTTCAAATCATCGGTTGCGACGTAGCTCTGCGTGCCCTCGAAGCGCTTCATGCCCTCATCCCGTCTTGTTCGACTATCGGGTATGGCGATGCGGGAATTTTCGGGCGGGTGCAAGACGCTTGCCGTGCTGCGCGGTCAAAGCGCGTTGCGTGCTTCCATCCGCGCGGCCAGCAACTGCCACAGGCCGCGATGCTGGAGCGCGAGCTGCTGCGCGCCGAACGCCAGCGCGCGAGCAGGAGCCGGCTGCTGAGCGATCGTCGCGGCGGCCGCGATGATGTCCTCCTGCGGCGGAATAGCCGCGGGCAGCAACACCATTTCCGCGCAACAGGCCGCGACGCCCAGCACGTTCCTGATCGCGTGCCAGTCGAGCAGCAAGGCAAGAGCAGCTCCCACGGCGCAGCCCGCCCGCTCGGACGAAGCGAGGGTAGTCAGGGCATGGTGCTGGCCGGTGAGGGCCGCCTCCGCCTGCGTCGCGCGCGGGGTGGACGGGCGCGGCCCGATCGCGGCCGTCAGCGCAGCCAGCAGGTGCCGCTCCTCATCGAAGCCGGTCGCAGCAACGCGCAACCAGTCCCGGAGCGGCGCCGCGCCATTCGCATGTATTGCGCGCTCGACGAGGCTGGGCGCGCTGCCATGTAGCGCGCAGAGCGCATGGACGGCATCAGCCAGGTCGCGCACGGCGCCGTCGCCATCGACCAGCGCGGCGACATGGGCACAACCCGCTGTACCGTCTGCCGCCACGATGGCGTCAAGCGCGTGACGGATCGATGCAAAGCCCGCGTTGGGAGTCACCAAAACATACCTTCCGACGAGTTGCGCCGGAGGATCGCAAAACAAGGTAAAGACGCGGTTAAGCGCCATCGATCAACGTTGGCTGCATTGTCGTGGCGATGACCGTAGCGGACCCGGCCGTCGGGGCTGCAAACAGAGCGGGCGGGAAGATCGCTCTTCCCGCCCGCTGGATCCTCACTGGTCGAGGAAGCTGCGCATCTTGCGGCTTCGGCTCGGGTGCTTCAGCTTGCGAAGCGCCTTGGCCTCGATCTGGCGGATGCGTTCGCGCGTCACGCTGAACTGCTGGCCGACTTCCTCCAGCGTGTGGTCGGTGTTCATGCCGATGCCAAAGCGCATGCGAAGCACGCGCTCCTCACGCGGCGTGAGGCTGGCAAGGACGCGAGTGACCGTTTCCTTCAGGTTCGCCTGGATCGCGGCGTCCACCGGGATCACCGCGTTCTTGTCCTCGATGAAATCGCCCAGGTGGCTATCTTCCTCGTCGCCGATCGGCGTTTCGAGGGAGATCGGCTCCTTGGCGATCTTCATCACCTTGCGCACCTTCTCCAGCGGCATGGAAAGGCGCTCGGCCATTTCCTCCGGCGTCGGCTCGCGGCCCTGCTCGTGGAGGAACTGCCGACTGGTGCGCACCAGCTTGTTGATCGTCTCGATCATGTGGACCGGGATACGGATCGTGCGCGCCTGGTCCGCGATCGAGCGGGTGATCGCCTGCCGGATCCACCACGTGGCATAGGTGGAGAACTTGTAGCCACGGCGATACTCGAACTTGTCCACCGCCTTCATCAGGCCGATGTTGCCCTCCTGGATGAGATCCAGGAACTGCAGGCCGCGGTTCGTGTACTTCTTGGCGATCGAGATCACGAGGCGCAGGTTCGCCTCGACCATCTCCTTCTTGGCGATACGCGCCTCGCGCTCGCCCTTCTGCACCATGTTCACGATGCGGCGGAACTCGCCGAGCGCCATGCCGGTCTGCTGCGAGATCTCGGCGATTTCGCTGCGGATACGCTCGACGGCGGCCGCCTCGTTGGTGGCGAAGGCGGTCCACTTCTTGTCAAGGCCGTTGACGGTCGCCAGGAACGTGTCGTCAAGCTCATGGCCCATGTAGCGATCGAGGAAGTCCTTGCGGCTTACCTTGTGCCGCTCGGCCAGTCGCAGCATCTGCCCGCCCAGCGCGGTCAAACGCCGGTTGTAGCTGTACAGCTGGTCGACCAGATACTCGATCTTGGCGTTGTGGAACTGGACGCTCTCGACCTCGGCCGTCAGCTCCTCGCGCAGCTTCTGATACTTGCGCTCGTCCGCCGCGGTCAGCTCGGTCCCGCCGCCCATGGCGTCGAGCCGGCCCTGCTGCATCTTCGAGAATTTCTTGTAGATCGAGGTGATGTTGGCGAACTTCTCAAGCGCCATCGGCTTGAGCGTTTCCTCCATCTGCGCGAGGCTGAGGGTATTGTCCTCCTCTTCCTCGTCCGACGCGCGCGGCGTACGACGCTCGGTCATGTCATCGTCGTCGTCCGACGATGCTTCCTCCGGCTCGTCCTCTTCCTTGAACGAGGTGCCGGCGGTCTTCTCGCTGATCTCGCCATTGTCGTCCTCGGCACCCTCGACCTGCTCGGCCGACGGACCCTTGGACAGCATCGCATCGAGATCGATGATCTCGCGCAGCTGCATCGTGCCTTCGTTCAGCTGGGTGGACCAGTCGATGATCGCGTTGAAGGTGATCGGCGACTCGCACAGGCCCATGATCATCGTGTCACGGCCGGCTTCGATACGCTTGGCGATCGCGATCTCGCCCTCGCGGCTGAGCAGCTCGACGGCGCCCATCTCGCGCAGGTACATGCGCACCGGATCATCGGTGCGATCGACAGTTTCCTTCTTCTTCTCGACGGCGGGCGCGGTGCCCTGGTCGACGTCGACCGATTCGACCTCGTCCTCCGGCTGCTCCTGCTCGTCGCCGTCCTCGCCGGCTTCCTCGTTCTCGACGATGTTGACGCCCATTTCGTTGAGCGCGGACATCACGTCCTCGAGCTGGTCGCTGGACATCTGGTCCTGCGGCAGGGCGGCGTTCAGCTCATCATAGGTGATGTACCCGCGCTTCTTGGCGCGAGCGATCAGCTTTTTGACGTCCGCGTCGTTCAGGTCGATCAGCGGGGCATCAGCCAGTTCAACACCGTCTTCTGCACCGCTACCGTTAACCTTCGCCATCAATCGTCCTCGGAATCAAAAGCGCGGGCGTCTTCGTTCGACTGAACGAGATTTGCAAGCCGAAGCTCCAGCGCCTGTTTTTCTTTCACCAACGCCACCTGTCGCTGGAACGCCTCGTCGGTGAAGCGCGCCTGCATGGCGGACGTTGCATCAGCCAGTGCCGCATCCACTTCAGGCTGCGTCACCAGGATCGCGATCGCTTCGTCCAGGTCTTCCCGGGCGCGCGACGCATCCCCCGTCGGCTGCGTAAAGGAATAAGGCATTGTATCTGCTCTCAGCAGGTCACGGGCGACTGCTTCGAAACCGCTGTTCCGCAATATGGTGACGAGGCGGGCGCTATCAAGCTCCCGATCCTCAAGCGCAACATCGACCACTGCCTCAAACAATCGGCCAAGCGCGCCATCGGCCATGCGCAGCGATCCCAGCACTTCCATATGGCGGGCGATTTCGGCCGGGTGGCGGATCAGCCCGGCGAGTACGGCCTTGGCCAGCACCCGGTCGATCCCGGCCGCGCGAAACGCCTTGGCGTCGTCCGTGACGGGCAGGGGCGGGGGCGTCCATTTCTGTCCCGGCCGTCTGGGCACGAATGGCTGCCGGGGTTCAAAGCTGCGCCCGCGCTCGAACGGGCGGCGGGTCTGCCCGAACTGCTCGTCATAACGACGGCGGAACTCTGCCCGATACTCCGACTGTACCACCGGATCGCCGATGGTCTTGGCCAGCTCGGCCATGCGGGCGCGAAAGCCGGCGCGCTGTTCGGGCGTCGTGAGCGGCTCGGCCGCGACTTCATGCGTCCATAACCGATCAACCAGCGGCGTCGCCTCGCGTACCAGCGCCTCGAAAGCGCCGGCGCCCTTCGCGTGGATCAGGTCGTCGGGATCCTGCCCCTCCGGCAAGGTGACGAACTGGAGGCTGCGACCGGGGGCGAGCAGCGGCATCGCGCGGTGCGCGGCACGGATCGCGGCCTTCTGCCCGGCATTGTCCCCGTCGAGGCAAAGCGTCGGCACATCGACAATCCGCCATAGCCGCTCGAGCTGGTGTTCGGTCAGCGCGGTGCCGAGCGGCGCGACCACTTCCCCGATCCCCGCCTGCGCAAGGGCAATCGCATCCATATACCCCTCGACCACCAGCACGCGGTCTGCCTTGCGCGCGGCGGGCAGGGCGCGATCGAGGTTGTAGAGCGTGCGCCCCTTGTCGAAGAGCGGCGTGTCGGGGGAGTTCAGATATTTCGGCTCGCCATCGCCGATGATCCGCCCGCCAAAGGCGATCACGCGCCCGCGTGCATCGCGAATCGGGATCATCAGTCGGCCGCGGAACCGGTCATAGGGTTCCTTGCCCTCCACGCTGATCAGCAATCCCGCCTCGATCAGCATGGCGTCGCCGAACTGCTTCAGCGCCGCGCGCAGCTTGCCGCGGGCGTCTGGCGCGAATCCGAACCCGAAAGTGCGCCGGGTCGCATCCGAAATCCCGCGCTTGTCGAGCAGGGCGCGCGCGGCGGTGCCCTCGATCCCGTCAAGCTGCTGGCGAAACCACTCCGCCGCAGCGGTCATCACGTCGTGGAGCGAGTTCGCCTTCTCGGCCCGCGCCGCGGCGCGCTTGTCAGGGGCGGGCATGTCCATGCCCGCCGCCTGCGCCAGCTCCTTAACCGCATCGATAAAGGGCAGGCCCCGCTGGTCGGTCATCCAGCGAATCGCATCGCCATGCGCCGAGCAGCCGAAGCAGTGATAGAAGCCCTTGTCGTCGTTGACGTAGAAGCTGGGCGTCTTCTCGTTATGAAACGGGCAGCAGCCCTTGTGCTCACGCCCCGCCTTGGTGAGCTTGGTTGTCTTGCCGATCAGCGCAGACAGCGACGTGCGCGCGCGCAGCTCGTCAAGAAAGGCGGGGGTCAGCGACATGGTGTTGCTCGTGAAGACATGCGCTTCCCAAAACCCTCCCGCAAGCGGGAGGGGCGTTCAGAGTTAAGCCAGAGCCGCCTTCACGAGGCCGCTTGCCTTGGACATGTCGAGCACGGTGCCGTGCCGCGCCTTCAGTTCGGCCATCACCCGGCCCATGTCCTTCATCCCGGCGGCGCCGATATCGGCCTTGATCGCCTCGATCGCGGCGGTCGTCTCCGCTTCGTCCATCTGCTTGGGCAGGAAGCGATCGATCACCGCCACTTCGGCCTCTTCGGCCTTGGCCAGTTCCTCTCGCCCGCCGTTGCGGAACATCTGGATCGACTCGGTGCGCTGCTTCTTCATCTTCTGCAGCACTTCGACCACCAGCGCGTCGTCGTCCGGCGCGTTGGACTGGGTGCGCGCTTCGATGTCGCGATTCTTGATCGCGGCCTGGATCAGGCCGATCGCGGCGCGGGTTTCCTTGTCGCCGGCCTTCATGGCAGCGATCTGGGCTTGCTTGATATCGTCTCGAATCATGGTTCCTGAGGCCATATCAGATTGACGTGGCGGAGGGGCGAGTTTAGCGCGCCCCACTTAACGTACATCGCCGCTTACCAGGAGTGCCCGCCACCATGGCAGACGCAATACCCACGCACGCGCCTCAGCCCGATGGGGCCACAGGTGTCCTCGTTCTGGCAACGGGCGATGTGCTGTGGGGCCGTGGATTCGGTGCCGAGGGACAGGCCGTTGGCGAGGTGTGCTTCCACACCGCGATGACCGGCTATCAGGAAATCATGACGGACCCGAGCTTCGCCGGGCAGATCATCACCTTCACCTTTCCGCATATCGGCAATGTCGGTGCGAACCCCGATGACGTCGAGGCGGATGAGCCGCATGCGCTGGGCATGATCGTGCGCGAGGATCCGACCACACCGTCCAACTTCCGCGCCGCCGAGAATCTCGAAGGCTGGATGAAGCGGCACGCGCGCATCGGCCTCGCCGGCATCGACACGCGCGCGCTGACCCGGCGCATTCGGGCCGGGGGTGCGCCGAATGGTGTCGTCGCCCATGCCGCAGATGGCCGATTTGATCTCGATCTGCTGCTGAGGATGGCGCGCGAATGGCCGGGGCTCGAGGGCATGGACCTCGCCAGGGAAGTGACCCGCGAAACGCACGGCACCTGGGGTGCGGATCGCGCCGGCGGTATCTGGCGCATCGGCTTCGGTTATGACGGCGCCGAGGGTGAGGATCGCCCACACGTCGTCGCGATCGATTACGGCAGCAAGCACAACATCTTCCGCAACCTTGTTCAGGCGGGCGCGAAGGTATCGGTGGTGCCGGCGGAAACCGACTTCGACACGATCATGTCGCTCAACCCTGACGGCATCTTCCTGTCGAACGGCCCGGGCGATCCCGCCGCGACCGGCGAATATGCCGTTCCGGTGATCCAGAAGCTGCTCGACACCAACAAGCCCTTGTTTGGCATTTGCCTTGGCCACCAGCTGCTCGGCCTGGCGGTTGGTGCACGCACGACCAAGATGTTCCAGGGTCACCGCGGCGCGAACCATCCGGTGAAGCGCCTCGCGGACGGCGCGGTCGAGATCACCAGCATGAACCACGGCTTCTCGGTGGAGCGCGAAAGCCTTCCGGCGAACGCCCGCGAGACGCATGTGTCGCTGTTCGATGGCAGCAATGCCGGACTGGAGCTGACCGACAAGCCCGCGTTCAGCGTGCAATATCACCCGGAGGCGAGCCCGGGGCCGCAAGACAGCTTCTACCTGTTCGAACGGTTCGTGGGTTCGCTGCGTTGATCACGCGGGGCCAGCTTGCTGCCCCGGTGCTGACCCTCGTTTTGGCCGCCTGTTCGCAGGCTGCGCCGGCGAACCAGCATCAGTTGCAGGCGCGGCTTTCTTCCATCCCCAATACATGCGGGGTGGCGACAGCGCGGCTGAAGGCCACATCGGCCTCGAACGTGACGATGGAATTGCCGGGTGACATGCCAGCTTCAGAGGCCGAACAGGCTGCCGCTTGCATCGCCGCCGAAGTGAAGAAGATTTCGGGAGCCAGCCTCACGCCGATGGGCGTCGGGGCAGGGGCTGCCGAGTAAGGACCAAGAGAGACATAATGCCCAAGCGCACCGACATCTCCTCCATCCTCGTCATTGGCGCCGGGCCGATCGTGATCGGTCAGGCGTGCGAGTTCGATTATTCGGGCACACAGGCGATCAAGGCGCTCAAGGAAGAGGGCTATCGCATCGTCCTGGTCAATTCGAACCCGGCGACGATCATGACCGATCCCGAACTGGCCGACGCGACCTATGTCGAGCCGATCACGCCGGAGATCGTGGCGAAGATCATCGAGAAGGAGCGGCCCGACGCAGTGCTCCCCACCATGGGCGGGCAGACCGCGCTCAACACCGCGCTGGCGCTTTTCCATGATGGCACGCTGGAGAAGTACGGCGTCACCATGATCGGCGCCGATGCCGAGGCGATCGACAAGGCCGAGGACCGGCAGAAGTTCCGCAACGCGATGGACAAGATCGGGCTGGAAAGTGCCCGCTCTGCCGTCGCGCATACCGAGGCGGAGGCGCTTGAGGCGCTGGAGAAAACCGGGCTCCCCGCCATTATCCGGCCAAGCTTCACGCTGGGCGGCACCGGCGGCGGCGTCGCGTACAACCGCGAGGAGTTCCTCGAGATCGTCCGCAAGGGGCTGGACGCATCGCCGACCACCGAGGTGCTGATCGAGGAGTCGCTGCTCGGCTGGAAGGAATATGAGATGGAGGTGGTCCGCGACCGTGCGGACAATTGCATCATCATCTGCTCGATCGAGAATATCGATCCGATGGGCGTCCACACGGGCGACTCGATCACTGTCGCGCCTGCGCTGACGCTGACCGACAAGGAATATCAGATCATGCGCAACGCCAGCATTGCGGTGCTGCGCGAAATCGGCGTGGAAACAGGCGGTTCGAACGTACAGTTCGCGGTCAATCCAAAGGATGGCCGCCTGATCGTGATCGAGATGAACCCGCGCGTGTCGCGCTCGTCTGCGCTGGCGTCGAAGGCCACCGGCTTTCCGATCGCCAAGGTCGCGGCGAAGCTGGCGGTGGGCTATACGCTCGACGAGATCGAGAACGACATCACCGGCGCGACGCCCGCGAGCTTCGAGCCGACGATCGACTACGTCGTCACCAAGATCCCACGCTTCGCCTTCGAGAAGTTCAAGGGCGCCGAGGCGGTTCTGTCGACTGCGATGAAGAGCGTCGGCGAAGTCATGGCGATCGGACGCAACATTCACGAATCGATGCAGAAGGCGCTGCGTGGTCTGGAGACCGGCCTCAGCGGCTTCGACCGGGTTGAGCGGCTGGTCGGCGCACCGCGTGCCGAGATCGAGGCGGCGCTTGCCGTCGCTTCGCCCGATCGCCTGCTGGTCGCCGCACAGGCGCTGCGCGAAGGCTTCACCGTCGCCGAGGTGCACGCGATCGCCAAATACGATCCCTGGTTCCTGGAGCGGATCGAGGAGATCGTCCGCGCCGAGGAAGAAGTGTGTCGCAACGGCCTGCCGATCGACGCGGCGGGGATGCGCCGGCTGAAGGCGATGGGCTTCAGCGACAAGCGTCTCGCGTGGCTTGCGCTGCAGTCGGCCAATCTGCGGGGCATGCGTCGCGGCATCGCGCAAGGGTCGGGCCTGATTCACGAGGCAGTGAAGGCGATGACCGGCGGCGTCACCGAGCAGGAGGTGCGCGAGCATCGCCACAAGCTTGGCGCGCGCCCGGTGTTCAAGCGCATCGACACCTGCGCGGCGGAGTTCGATGCGAAGACGCCGTACATGTATTCGACCTATGAGGCGCCCACCTTTGGTGAAGCCGAGAACGAGGCGATGCCGTCGGATCGTCGCAAGATCGTGATCCTGGGCGGCGGGCCGAACCGGATCGGGCAGGGAATCGAGTTCGATTACTGCTGCTGCCACGCGTGTTTCGCGCTGGCGGATGCCGGGTTCGAGACGATCATGGTCAATTGTAACCCGGAAACGGTGTCGACCGATTATGACACGTCGGATCGCCTGTATTTCGAGCCACTGACGGCTGAGGACGTGCTGGAGATCCTGCACGTCGAGCAGTCCAAGGGCGAGCTCGTCGGGGTCATCGTCCAGTTCGGTGGCCAGACGCCGCTTAACCTGGCGCGTGCGATCGAGGCGGCCGGGATCCCGATCCTCGGCACCTCGCCTTCGGCCATCGATCTGGCGGAGGATCGCGAGCAGTTCGCCGCGCTGGTCGACAAGCTGCGCCTGCTTCAGCCGAACAACGGCATCGCGCGCAGCCGTGAAGAGGCGCTGAACGTCGCCGAGCGGGTCGGCTATCCGGTGCTGATGCGCCCGAGCTTCGTGCTCGGTGGCCGCGCGATGGAGATCGTCGACGGACCGCAGCAGCTTGAGGACTATATCCAGACCGCGGTTCAGGTGTCGGGCGACGCCCCGGTGCTGATCGACCAGTATCTGCGTGACGCGATCGAGGTGGACGTGGACGCGATCTGCGACGGCGACGATGTCGTGGTCGCCGGCGTGCTGCAACATATCGAGGAGGCCGGTGTCCATTCGGGCGACAGCGCCTGCTCGATCCCGCCTTATTCGTTGCCGGCCGAGATCATCGCCGAGATCGAGCGTCAGGCGGAGGCGCTGGCGCATGGTCTCGGCGTGCGCGGCCTGATGAACATCCAGTTCGCGGTGAAGGACGGCAAGGTCTATCTGATCGAGGTGAACCCGCGCGCCAGCCGCACGGTGCCGTTCGTCGCCAAGGCGATCGGCGCACCGATCGCCAAGATCGCCGCGCGCGTGATGGCGGGCGAGAAGCTGAAGGACCTGCCCACGATCGACCGCAACATCGATTACGTGGCGGTGAAGGAAGCCGTGTTCCCGTTCAACCGCTTCCCCGGAATCGATCCGGTCCTGTCACCGGAAATGAAGTCTACGGGCGAAGTGATGGGAATCGATCGCGATTTCACCACCGCCTTCGCCAAGTCGCAGCTCGCCGCGGGCAATGTGTTGCCGAGCGGCGGCAAGGTGTTCGTCAGCGTGAAGGACAATGACAAGGCGGCGATCACGACCGCGATCCGCGGACTGGTGGACGCTGGCTTCACCATCGTCGCGACCGGCGGCACCGCGGATCACCTGCAACGCGCCGGCCTGCCCGTCGAGGTGGTGAACAAGGTGGCGCAGGGCCGGCCGCACATTGTCGACCGGATCAAGGACGGCGACATCGCGCTGATCTTCAACACGACGGAAGGCTGGCAGAGCCTGAAGGATTCGCAGCCGATCCGCGCGTCGGCGGTGAATCAGAAGATCCCGTACTTCACCACCGCCCAGGCCAGCATTCAGGCGGCTAAGGCGATCACGACCGTGTCGCAGAACCTTGAAGTACGCCCGTTGCAGGCCTATTATTCGCAGTCGCACAACTAATCCCCGACAATTTGTTTGAGGTGCGAAGCGGCTAAGGGAGGCCGCTCGGGGACGGGTTTATTGAAGGGTGACGCGCACATGGCGACCGTCGAGAAGATGCCGATGCTGCAGGAAGGCTATGACAAGCTGACTGCGGAGCTCAAACGGCTGAAAATCGAACGGCCGCAGATTGTTGATGCGATCGAAGAAGCGCGTGCCCATGGCGACCTGTCCGAAAACGCCGAATATCATGCCGCCAAGGAGCGTCAGGGCCAGATCGAGGCGACGATCGCCGACATCGAGGACAAGCTGTCGCGCGCGCAGATCATCGATCCGCGCGACCTGTCGGGCGACAAGGTGGTGTTCGGCGCGACCGTGACTCTGCTTGACGAAGACGAGAAGCCGATCAGGTACCAGATCGTCGGCCAGACCGAAGCGGATGCGAAGTCGGGGCGGATCAGCTACAATTCGCCGATGGGCCGCGCGCTGATCGGACGAAGTGTGGATGACGAGGTAGAGGTGTCGGTGCCGGCCGGCGACCGCTACTACGTGGTGTCCAAGATCGAATTCATCTGATCGTGGAGGGATGGAGCCTGAGGCTGCAGCGGCGCGTTGCAGCCCAGTGCGTCCGCTCCGGCTCTTCATCCCTCAGAACGAGGCACGAGCCAAATAAAAGGCTGCGGACGCGCCTGGGCGTCCGCAGCCTTCAGGAAAATCGGGGCGAGGGGGCGTTGGCGGCTCAGCCGGCCGGCTTTAGCAGCTCCGGCTCGAGCAGACGGTGCAGGTGCACTACCACATATTTCATCTCCGCATCATCGACGGTCCGCTGTGCAGCAGCGCGCCAGGCCTTTTCGGCCGATGCGTAGTCTGGAAAGACGCCGACGATGTCGATGGACTTGAGGTCGGCGAAGTCGAGCGTGCGCGGGTCGGTAACCCGGCCGCCGAAAACGAGGTGAAGCTTGCTCATGGCGGCTCCCTTATCCCCTAGGCGACCGGGTTTGAACCCTCTCAGTGCGCCGGTTTGATCTGTTCGCGTCCAGCCTCTGCCGCCGCCGTGCCAGCGTGCGATGCCGCCTTCACGACGCCCTGGAACAGGGACTTGGCCTGGCCCCGGGCAGCATCCTTGGTTAGACCCAGCTCTTCCAGTTCGCCACGACCAGCCTCCTTGGCGGCTGCAAGGGCGGCTACGGCCGCGGCACTCACCGTCTTGCCCACCGGCGCCAGGATCTTCTTCTCGCGCTCGCTGCGCGGCAGCAGCGCGCCGACAACGGCGCCCAATGCCAAGCCGCCGGCGAGCGCGCCGAGCGGGTTGCCCTCTATGAAGTCCGTCGCCTTGTGCGCTGCGTCGCGGGCGCCTTCCTTCGACGTCTCGACCGTCTCGCCAGCGCGCTCCAGCGCGCTCTCGTAGGCGTGAGTGGCACGCTCGCGCAGCGATTCGTTGTGATCGGCGCTGCTGCCCTGCTTGTTGGTCTGCGTGTTCGCGTCGGTCATATGTTGTTCCTCTCGGCCGCTTCCGGCCAGTCACCAGGGATCGAACGCGCTAGTTGCGCGGGGGTTTCGCGATCGTGCTTGCGCTTGCGTCGCCGACCGAAAAGGCCGGCGATACGGCCCCGTGCGAGCCACCCGATCGCAAGCGTGGCCGCCCACACCAGCGCTTCCGGGTTTGCTCGCGCCGTGGCGACCCCGTTGCGCAGCGCGCGCCCGCCGGTCTCCTGAAGATTTTCCACCGCGTCGCGCGCAACGACCTTCGGATTCAGGCGCGCCTGCAGTGTGCTGGCGGTCTGGCTCAATCGCTGACGCGCGGCAGCGGCGCGCTGCTCGGCGAGCGCAACGGACAATGCCTGAGGATCGGAGCTCAAGAGACGACCTTCTTCGACAATTGCGCCTTGCCCATCAGACCGAGGATCGTGGCGATCGCCAGCACGACCGCAACAACCGCGGCCGTGGCCCAGCCCGGGCCGATGACGGTCGCCAGCGTGAAGATGATCCCCACCAGCATGGCGATGAGCGCTGCGAGCGCCAATACGCCGGCCACAGCGAAGTAGATCGCCGCCCATTTGTAGCGATCCGCGGCGAAGGCGGCGCGCGCCTTCGCCAGCGCGATCTCGGCCTGTGCCGCCTCACGTGCATCGGCAGCCAGTTGCGACACCAGCTGCCCGATGCCGGCTTCCTCGTCCGTCCTCGCCCCCGTCATCAAGGTCACGCCTGGTCGCGCTGGTCGAGCCCCGAGGACAGAAGGCGAGCGGCAACGAAGCCAACCGCGGCCGCGACACCGATCGCAGCCGCCGGGCTCTTGCGAACCACCTCGCGTGCGTCGTCGAGCAGTTCGTCGACGCTGCGATCGTTCAGCTTCGACGACAGGCCCTGCACCTGCTCGGCAGCGGAGCGGGCATATTGGCCATATTGTGCGCCGAGCTTCTCATCTACCTGCTGCGCGGCATCGTTGAGCATCGTCACCAACTGGTCCAGCGCATCCGTCGCCTTAACCTTGCCCTGGTCGGCCAGCGTCCGCGCCCGGTCGCCTGCTTCGCTCTTCAGCTTCACGACATTGTCGTTGATCAGCTGGCGCGGGCTGGTGTTGCCACCGGTTGAGTCGCCGTCGGCGGTGGCCCCGCTGCTGCCGGGCGCGCTGTCGCTGGCGCTAGTCAGCGGATCGCGCGGCTGCAAATCGTCGGTCGCACCTGCCGGATTGGCGAGCGCGGGCGCGACATCTTGATCGGTCATCGGCTTTAAGGTGTCGTCGGCCATGGGGAATCCTTCCTTGATCGGTACTGACAACCCCGCCACGGCGAGGGTGTTCCATCACGATTTGCCGCCGGGAGCACGTCACGTTATCGGACGGCGAAAACCCGTCCTCGCCATCGTAGAAGGATCGTTACGTGACCGCAATCATCGACCTGCAGGGCCGCCAGATCATCGACAGCCGTGGCAACCCCACGGTTGAGGTCGACGTATTCCTCGAAGACGGCAGCTTCGGCCGCGCGGCCGTGCCGTCGGGCGCGTCGACCGGCGCGCACGAGGCAGTGGAACGCCGCGATGGCGACAAGTCGCGCTGGTTCGGCAAGGGCGTGGAGGGCGCGGTCGAAGCGGTCAACGGCGAGATTGCGGACACCATCCGCGGGCTGGAGGCCGAGGATCAGCTGGAGATCGATACTGTTCTGATCGAGCTGGATGGCACGCCGAACAAGGGGCGGCTGGGCGCGAACGCGATCCTCGGCGTCAGCCTGGCCGTGGCCAAGGCAGCGGCCGACGCGCGCGGCCTGCCGCTCTACCGCTACGTCGGCGGCGCTGGCGCGCATGTCTTGCCGGTGCCGATGATGAATATCATCAATGGCGGCGAACATGCTGACAATCCGATCGATTTCCAGGAATTCATGATCATGCCCGTGGGCGCGGAGAACATCCTGGACGCGGTGCGCTGCGGCTCGGAGATATTCCATACGCTGAAGAAGGGACTGCACGAGAAGGGGCTTGCCACCTCGGTCGGAGACGAGGGCGGCTTCGCGCCCAATCTCGCGAGCACCATAGATGCGCTCGATTTCATCATGCAGTCGATCGAGAAGGCGGGATATACGCCGGGCGACGACGTGATGCTCGCGCTCGACTGCGCGGCGACCGAGTTCTTCCGCGACGGCAGATATGAGATTTCGGGCGAGGGCCTGTCGCTCGAGCCCGGCGCAATGGCTGATTATCTGGCCGATCTCGTTTCGCGTTACCCGATCCTGTCGATCGAGGACGGCATGGCCGAGGACGATTTCGAGGGCTGGAAGGCGCTGACCGACAAGATTGGCGACAAGGTCCAGCTCGTCGGCGACGATTTGTTCGTCACGAATCCGACGCGTCTGCGCGATGGCATCAAGCGCGGCCTCGCCAATTCGCTTCTGGTGAAAGTCAATCAGATCGGCACGCTGTCGGAAACGCTGGAGGCGATGCGCATAGCGGAACGGGCCGGCTACACCGCGGTCATGAGCCACCGTTCGGGCGAGACCGAAGACGCGACGATCGCCGATCTGGCGGTCGCCACGAACTGCGGGCAGATCAAGACGGGCAGCCTCGCGCGGTCCGATCGGCTCGCCAAGTACAACCAGCTGATCCGGATCGAGGAGGAACTCGGCACGGTTGCCGCTTATGCCGGCCGGGACGTGTTGCGCACCCGCTGAAACAGCTTGAATAAAGGAGGGCTTTCGGCGAAAATCTTCGTGTGAAACGCCGCAAGCCCTCCACCTTTCGCGCCGTACTGAAGCGCGCCACCTGGCCTGCGCTGGCGGTGATGGTGATGGCGTTCTTCGGTGGCTATGCCGTTCTTGGTGCCAATGGCATCTTCGCCTTCGGGGAATACAAGCGGCAGGTCGCGAAGCGCGAACATTATTACGCGGCGCTCGATCACAAGCGTGAGGTATTGCGTAATCGAGTCGCGCTTCTTGATCCGCGTCACGCGAACCCGGACATGGTGGACGAACTGGTGCGGCGTGAACTGAACGTCGCTCATCCCGACGAAGTGATCGTTCCACTGAACTAATTGGCTAGGCGTTTGCGGGTGCTTCCCGGTCGCCCGTCCCTCTTTTCACTTCCGCTCATTCGCCCCATGCTGCGCTTCTTTGGGGGAGGGGCGTCATGGCCGCGTTGAACATCCTGTGGCCGACCTTTGCTATGGTCGGGTTGATCTTCGTCGTCTGGTTCACGCTGTTCTTTCATCGCATCCGCCACATGAAGCACACGCCGCCGCGACCGCAGGATTTTGCGGATGGTGAGGCGGCCCTGCGCTATTTCCGGCCGGTCGAGATGCCCGCGAACAATCTCGCCAATCTGTTCGAGATGCCGGTGCTCTTTTTCGCGCTGGTGTCGCTGCTGATCGTGACGGCGCAGGTTAATAACATTCAGGTGACGCTTGCCTGGCTGTTCGCTATCGCACGGGCCGTTCATAGCTACATCCACATCGGGCCGAAGAAGGTGCCGGCGCGGTTCTTCGCCTATCTCGTATCGGTGGTGATCCTGCTGGCGATGTGGGTCGGTTTCTTCGTCGACATCGTGACGGTGGCAGGCGACTATCGTCGCGTCGTGCAGGCAATGGGGGGTGTTCTTTGAAGTCGAGGCTCGTGTTTGCGGCTGCCGCGTTGACGGTGGCTGTCCCTGCGACGGCGGAGACGGTGGTCATCACCGCTGCGCAGATGCTTGATGTCGAGAAGGGCGTGCTGGTCCCGCGTCCGGTCATTACCGTGACGGATGGGCGCATCACCGCGCTCGGCGGTGCGGCACCTGCGGGCGCGATCCGGATCGATCTGGGTGATGTGACGCTAGTGCCGGGCCTGATCGACATGCACGTTCACCTCGACAGCACCCCCATATATGGCGGGTATAACGGGCTTCAGTTCACCGACAGCTTCTGGGGGGTGCAAGGGGTCGGCAACGCTGGCGCCATGCTGCGCGCCGGGTTCACCACTGTGCGCAACGTGGGGTCGGAAAACTACAACGACGTGGCCTACAAGCAGGCGATTGACGAAGGACTGATGGTCGGGCCGCGAATCGTGCCGGCTGCCTATGCCCTGGGCGCGACCGGCGGCCATTGCGACAGCACCTTCTTCCCGCCCAGCTTCAACCAGCGTGGCAAGGCGGTCGGGGACACGCCCGACGAACTGCGCACCCGTGTTCGCGAGCAGCGCAAATATGGCGCCGAGGTGATCAAGGTGTGCGCCACCGGCGGCGTTTTCAGCCGCAACACCGAACCGGGGCAACAGCAGCTTTCCGAGGGCGAACTGCGCGCGATCGCTGACGAGGCGCATCAATGGGGGTTGAAGACGGCCGCACATGCGCATGGTGCGGCCGGGATCAAGGCGGCGATCCGCGCCGGGATCGACACGATCGAACATGCCAGCCTGATCGACGATGAGGGGATCCGTCTCGCAAAGGAGAAGGGCACCTATCTGTCGATGGACATCTATAACACCGAATATACCCAGGCGGAGGGCAAGAAGAACGGCGTGCTTGAAGACAATCTGCGCAAGGATCGCGAGATTGCGCAGATCCAGCGCGACAATTTCCGCAGGGCCAATGCCGCCGGCGTGAAGATGGTGTTCGGAACCGACGCCGGGGTGATGCCGCACAAGGATGCAGGCAAGCAGTTCGGCATCATGGTGCGCTTCGGCATGACCCCGTTGCAGGCGATCCGCGCCGCGACCCTGACTGCGGCCGATGCCCTCGGGCGCAACCGTGACGTCGGCGCGCTCGCTGTCGGACGCTTTGGTGACATCGTCGCGGTAGCGGGGAATCCGCTGGAGGACGTCACGGTGCTGGAACGCCCTGTCGCCGTCATCAAGGGAGGTGCACGGGTCGACTGACCGCGGCGAGGCGGTGGCGTTCTGCTTGCAACATGGTTAACGCCCGTAACAGGGTAACTTCGGGGGGCGGGGCAATGTGGGCGATCGGCGTGGTGGCAGGCGGCGTCATCGTGGCGGCAGCGGCGCCGACGGTCCCTGATTACGGCCCGCATCTGGAGCGTTTCACTTACCCGTGGCCGGTGCAGACCATGACGGTCGACGTCGTCGGTCAGCCCGCGACAATCGCCTTCATGGACGTCGCACCGGCCCGGCCCAATGGCCGCGTGGTCGTGTTGATGCACGGCAAGAACTTCTGTGGCGCGACGTGGGAGTCGACGGCGCGGGCGCTCAGCGCGTCGGGTTATCGCGTGATCATCCCCGACCAGATCGGCTTCTGCAAATCGGCAAAGCCGCGCGCGGCGCAGTACAGCTTCGCGATGCTCGCGCATCACACCAACCGTCTGCTCGCCTCGCGCGGAGTGACGAAGGCCATTGTCGTGGGTCACTCGATGGGGGGAATGCTCGCAACGCGCTACGCCATCATGTATCCCAAGGCGGTCGATCGCCTGGTGCTGGTCAACCCGCTCGGCTTGGTCGACCGGTCGGAAGCGGGCGTGCCCTATGTAGATGTCGATACGCTTTGGGCGGGGGAGAAGAAGACCGATTATGCCTCGATCCGGGCGTACCAGACCGCCAACTATTATCATGGCACCTGGAAGCCGGCCTATGATCGCTGGGCGTTGATGCAGGCCGGCATGTATGCCGGGGCAGGGCGCGACACGGTCGCCCTGGCGCAGGCGAAGACCGGCGAGATGATTCGGACGCAGCCGATCGCGCATGAACTTTACCGTGTGACGGCGCCGACGACGCTCATCGTCGGCACGCTGGACAAGACCTCGTTCGGCCGCGCGCAGGCACCCGCATCGCTGCAGAAGTTCCTCGAGGCGATCCCGCAAGTCGCGACTGAGGCGGTTCGCAAGCTGCCGTCTGCCAAGCTGGTTCCGCTGGACGGACTCGGTCACTCGCCGCAGGTGGAAGATCCGGCGCGCTTCGAAAAGACGTTGCTCTCGGTCATAGCGTGAAACGGGGTGCCCCTTGGCGGGGTGGCAGGGTGGCCGCCATTGACCAGTCGGGTCGCGATGCGTATAGCCGCGTCCGTTCGTGGCGGGTCTGACCCGGCGCGGGCAAGCTTGAACATTGCTGGATGCTTAGAGGACCCGGGAGGTTGATGGCCGCCCAAGGTCCTTTTCGTATTCCAAGTGCTGTCAGGGCTCCAGCAAAGTAACCTATACGAAAGGTGAAGGCTTCAATGCCGACGATCAACCAGCTGGTCCGCAAGGGCCGCGAACCGCAGAAGGCCAAGAGCAAGGTCCCTGCGATGGAGCAGAACCCGCAGAAGCGCGGCGTTTGCACCCGTGTGTACACCACGACCCCGAAGAAGCCGAACTCGGCATTGCGCAAGGTGGCCAAGGTTCGCCTGACCAACCAGCGCGAAGTCATCAGCTACATCCCGGGTGAAGGTCACAACCTGCAGGAGCACTCGGTTGTGCTCATCCGCGGCGGCCGTGTGCGCGACCTTCCCGGCGTGCGCTATCACGTGCTGCGCGGCGTGCTCGATACGCAGGGCGTGAAGGACCGTCGTCAGTCCCGCTCGAAGTACGGCGCGAAGCGTCCGAAGTAAGCCGGCATCCCGGCTGGCCCGGGGTCTCGAGGTTTGTGTCCCGCACCATCGTCAGGCGTCTCCCGCGAAAGCTGGGGGCGGGCGGACAGGAGCGGTTGATCTGAGAAGGAATTCCAAATGGCGCGTCGTCGTCGTCCCGAGAAGCGGGAAATCCTGCCTGATCCCAAGTTCGGTGATGAGGTTCTGTCCAAGTTCATGAATTCGGTGATGCTGGACGGCAAGAAGTCCGTCGCCGAGGGCATCGTCTATTCCGCACTCGACACGGTCGAGTCGCGCGCCAAGCGCGACCCGCTGGGCGTGTTCCATGATGCGCTGAACAACATCAAGCCGGGCATCGAGGTCCGCAGCCGCCGCGTCGGTGGTGCGACCTACCAGGTGCCCGTCGAGGTTCGTCCGGAGCGTGCCCAGGCGCTGGCGATCCGCTGGCTGATCTCGGCGGCCCGCGGTCGCAGCGAGAACACCATGTCGGCCCGCCTGTCGGGTGAGCTGCTCGACGCTTCGAACAACCGCGGCAATGCGGTGAAGAAGCGCGAAGACACCCACCGCATGGCGGAAGCGAACCGCGCCTTCAGCCACTACCGCTGGTAGTCTTGGAAGCGTCTCGCACGTAAACTATATCGTGGGGAGCTGGCCAAGGGCCTGCTCCCCACATCTCTAAGGAAAGCCCGACCATGGCCCGCAGCCATCCGCTCGAGAAGTACCGTAACATCGGCATCATGGCGCACATCGACGCCGGCAAGACGACGACGACCGAGCGCATCCTTTACTACACCGGCAAGTCCTACAAGATCGGCGAAGTGCACGAAGGCACCGCGACGATGGACTGGATGGAGCAGGAGCAGGAGCGCGGCATCACCATCACCTCCGCGGCGACCACGTGCAAGTGGCGCGCGAGCGAGGGCAAGGGTGACGAGCACCTGATCAACATCATCGACACGCCGGGGCACGTCGACTTCACCATCGAGGTGGAGCGTTCGCTGCGGGTGCTGGACGGCGCGGTCACCTGCTTTGATGGCGTGGCCGGCGTTGAGCCGCAGTCCGAGACGGTGTGGCGTCAGGCCGACAAGTATCGCGTCCCGCGTCTTTGCTACGTCAACAAGCTGGATCGTACCGGCGCGAGCTTCGATCGCTGCGTTCAGATGATCAAGGATCGTCTGGGTGCACGTACTGCCGTGCTGTACCTGCCGATCGGCATCGAGAGCCAGTTTGTCGGTCTCGTCGACCTCGTCGAGAACCGCGCGATCGTGTGGCTGGACGAGTCGCTGGGCGCGAAGTTCGAATATCGCGAGATTCCCGACGACATGAAGGATGCGGCCGCGGCTGCCCGCGCCGAGCTGATCGAGATCGCCGTCGAGCAGGACGAGGCGGTGCTGGAGGCGTATCTGGAGGGCAACGAGCCCGACACCGCGACGCTGAAGCGCCTGATCCGCAAGGGCACGCTGGCGTTCGATTTCGTGCCGGTGCTGTGCGGTTCGTCGTTCAAGAACAAGGGCGTTCAGCCGCTGCTCGACGCAGTCGTCGACTATCTGCCGAGCCCGCTCGACATCCCTGACGTTCAGGGTGTGAAGCTGGACGGCGAAACGGTCGATTCGCGTCCGCCGTCGGACGACGCGCCAATGTCGCTGCTTGCCTTCAAGATCATGAACGATCCGTTCGTCGGCTCGCTCACCTTCGCGCGCATCTATTCGGGCAAGCTGGCCAAGGGCAGCTACCTGAACTCGGTGAAGGACAAGAAGGAAAAGATCGGCCGTATGCTCCTGATGCACGCGAACTCGCGTGAGGACATCGAGGAAGCGCGTGCAGGTGACATCGTCGCGATCGCGGGTCTGAAGGAAACGACGACCGGCGACACGCTGTGCGATCCGGCCAACCCGATCATCCTCGAGCGGATGGAATTCCCTGAGCCCGTGATCGAGCTCAGCGTGGAGCCGAAGACCAAGGCCGACCAGGAGAAGATGGGCGTCGCCCTGAACCGCCTGGCCGCCGAGGATCCCTCGTTCCGCGTGTCGACCGATCACGAATCGGGTCAGACGATCATCAAGGGGATGGGCGAGCTCCACCTCGAGATTCTCGTCGACCGCATGAAGCGTGAGTTCAAGGTCGAGGCGAACGTCGGTGCGCCGCAGGTGGCGTATCGCGAATACCTGAAGAAGCCGGTCGACATCGACTACACCCACAAGAAGCAGTCGGGTGGTACCGGTCAGTTCGGTCGCGTGAAGGTGAAGCTGACGCCGGGCGAGCGTGGCGCTGGCATCATCTTCAAGGACGAGATCAAGGGCGGTAACATTCCGAAGGAATATATCCCCGCGATCGAAAAGGGCTTCCGCGAGACGGCAGCTACCGGTTCGCTGGTTGGCTTCCCGATCATCGACTTCGAGATCGTGCTGTATGACGGCGCGTATCACGACGTCGACTCGTCGGCTCTTGCGTTCGAAATCACCGCGCGTGGTGCAATGCGCGAAGCGGCGCAGAAGGCCGGCATCACGCTGCTCGAGCCGGTGATGAAGGTCGAGGTCGTGACGCCGGAGGATTACCTCGGCGACGTGATCGGCGACATGAACTCGCGTCGTGGTCAGATCCAGGGCACCGACACGCGCGGCAACGCGCAGGCGGTGACGGCGATGGTGCCGCTCGCGAACATGTTCGGCTACGTGAACTCGCTGCGCTCGTTCACCCAGGGCCGTGCCAGCTACTCGATGCAGTTCTCGCACTATGACGAAGTGCCGCAGAACGTTGCGGACGAGGTCAAGGCGAAGCTGGCGTAATCGCTCTTCCCGTCTTCCGGGTCGACCGGAAGACGGGAGAGGGTTTGCGCAACGACAATTCAGCCGCTATGGGGCCGCCTTCACGGCGAGTCCTCGTGCGGCTCAAGTGGAAATCCAGAAGGTAGGACAACAATGGCTAAGGCTAAGTTTGAGCGGACCAAGCCGCACCTGAACATCGGCACCATCGGTCACGTCGACCATGGCAAGACCTCGCTGACCGCAGCGATCACCAAGGTTCTCGCAGAGAACGTCGCCGGCAACGCAGCCGTCGACTTCGCGAACATCGACAAGGCGCCGGAAGAGCGCGAGCGCGGCATCACCATCTCGACCGCGCACGTCGAGTACGAGACGGCCAACCGTCACTATGCGCACGTCGACTGCCCGGGTCACGCCGACTATGTGAAGAACATGATCACCGGCGCTGCCCAGATGGACGGCGCGATCCTGGTCGTGTCGGCCACTGACGGCCCGATGCCGCAGACCCGTGAGCACATCCTGCTCGCCCGTCAGGTCGGCGTGCCGGCGATGGTGGTGTTCCTCAACAAGGTCGACCTGGTCGACGACGAGGAAATCCTCGAGTTGGTCGAGCTGGAAGTTCGCGAGCTGCTGAGCTCGTACGAATTCCCGGGCGACGACATTCCGATCATCAAGGGCTCGGCTACCTGCGCCCTCTCGGGTTCGGACCAGAAGCTCGGCACCGACGCCGTCATGGAGCTCATGAAGGCGGTTGACGAGTACATCCCGCAGCCGGAGCGTCCGCTCGACAAGCCGTTCATGATGCCGATCGAAGACGTGTTCTCGATCTCGGGTCGTGGTACGGTCGTCACCGGCCGCGTTGAGACCGGCATCATCAAGGTTGGTGAGGAAGTCGAGATCGTCGGCATCCACCCGGAAGTCCGCAAGACGACCGTCACCGGCGTGGAAATGTTCCGCAAGCTGCTCGATCAGGGCCAGGCTGGCGACAACGTCGGCGCGCTGATCCGCGGCGTCGCTCGCGATGAAGTCGAGCGTGGCCAGGTGCTCTGCAAGCCGGGCTCGATCAAGCCGCACACCGAGTTCTCGTCGGAAGTGTACGTGCTGTCGAAGGAAGAGGGTGGCCGTCACACGCCGTTCTTCGCCAACTATCGTCCGCAGTTCTACTTCCGTACGACGGACGTGACCGGCACCGTCGAGCTGCCTGAGGGCACCGAGATGGTGATGCCGGGCGACAACGTCGCTCTGGGCATCAAGCTGATCGCGCCGATCGCTATGGACGTGGGCCAGCGCTTCACGATCCGCGAGGGCGGCCGCACCGTCGGTGCAGGCGTCGTCAGCTCGATCGCCAAGTAAGATCTTTCTTTAAGATCCAGCGGTTCGCCGCAAAGCTGCCGCCCGGCACGCCATATGGTGTGTCGGGCGGTTGCCTTTTTATGAGGGCAGGGCTATTGGCCGCGCCTTCGACAGTTTCACGAACAGCAAGAGCCGCGTTCACGTGGCCCGCTCTTTCGCATCGGTAGGGATTATGGACAGCAACATCCGCATTCGCCTGAAGGCGTTCGATCATCGCGTGCTCGACCAGGCGACTGGCGACATCGCCGACACCGCCCGACGTACCGGTGCCCTCATTCGCGGTCCGATCCCGCTCCCGACGCGTATCGAGAAGTTCACGGTCAACCGTGGCCCTCACATCGACAAGAAGAGCCGCGAGCAGTTCGAGGTGCGCACCTACAAGCGCATGCTCGACATCGTGCAGCCGACCCCGCAGACCGTCGATGCGCTGATGAAGCTCGACCTGGCGGCGGGCGTTGACGTCGAGATCAAGCTGGCGTAATGGCCGGCCTCCCGCGGTTGACGTGAGTCCCGCGGGTTTGTCGTTTCCGTGGTTCCGGAAACGCGTGGGACCCGTGAAGGGCACCTAGAGCAAGAGATACCGCCAGCTGCTTGCAGTTGGGACAGCGTCTCCCGTCTGCTCCTCGCTTGCGAGGGGCGACCAGCCCGGGACGGGGGCGCGCTTCGCTTTATACCGGGTTGAAATTGGGATGCTCCCTTCAAGGGGGCGTCACAAGCACCTGTGGGATGGGCCCACGGGTGCCTCTGTTGAGGAGCTACGGATCATGCGTACCGGCGTGATCGCGAAGAAGATGGGCATGACCCGCCTGTTCCAGGACGACGGCCGCCACGTGCCCGTCACCGTCCTGCAGCTGGAAGGGCTTCAGGTCATCTCTCGCCGCGAAACGGAACGTGATGGCTATACGGCCGTCCAGCTTGGCGCGGGTGTCGCCAAGGCAAAGAATGTCGCCAAGCCGCAGCGCGGCCACTTCGGCAAGGCCGAGGTTGAGCCCAAGGCGATTGTCCATGAATTCCGCGTCAGCGAGGAAAATCTCCTCGATGTGGGCGCAGAGATTTCGGCCGATCACTTCGTTGCTGGCCAGTTCGTCGATATCCAGGGTCGTACCCAGGGTAAGGGTTTCGCCGGCGCCATGAAGCGCTGGAACTTCGGCGGTCTGCGTGCGACGCACGGCGTGTCGGTCTCGCACCGTTCGCACGGTTCGACCGGTAACCGTCAGGATCCGGGTCGCGTCTTCAAGAACAAGAAGATGGCCGGCCACATGGGTGACAAGAACCGCACCCAGCAGAACCTCGAGATCGTCGGCACCGACGTCGAGCGCGGCCTCATCTTCGTCAAGGGCTCGGTCCCTGGCTCGAAGGGTGGCTGGCTGTTCGTCAAGGACGCCGTGAAGCTGAAGCCGCATGCCGACGCGCCGCGTCCGGCCGGCCTGAAGGCTGCCAATAGCAACAACGCAGCGGCTGCTCCGGCACCCGAAGCGACCGACGGCCAGGAGGGCTGAACGTGAAGGTCAAGGTTTCCTCCTTCGCCGGGAACGAAGTGGCGGACGTCGAGCTGTCGGACGAGGTCTTCGGCCTCGAGCCGCGCGCTGACATCCTGCACCGCGTCGTCACCTGGCAGCTCGAGAAGCGTCGCGGCACTGCCCGCGGGACGCGCGAGCGCGCCGATGTCGCCCGTTCGGGCAAGAAGCTGGGTCGCCAGAAGGGCGGCGGTGTCGCTCGTCACGGCGATCGTCGTGCCCCCGTCTTCATCGGCGGTGGTAAGGCGCACGGTGCCCGTGTTCGCGACTTCAATCCGGGTCTGAACAAGAAGGTCCGCGCACTCGGCCTCAAGATGGCGCTGTCGAGCCATGCCAAGGCTGGTTCGCTGATCGTCCTCGACGGCTTCGAGGTCCAGAAGACCAAGGAGCTCAAGGGCCACTTCGCGACGCTCAACGTCGGCAAGCGCACGCTTGTGATCGACGGCGAGACCGCAGAGGGCTTCCGCGCCGGCTACAACCTGCCGGGTGTGGATCTGCTCCCGGCGGTTGGCGCGAACGTCTATGACATCATCAAGGCCGATACGCTGGTGCTGACCCGCGCGGCGGTCGAGAAGCTGGAGGCGCGCTTCAATGGCTAAGCAGCAGAAGGCGATCGACCCGCGTCACTATGACGTGATTGTCGCGCCGCACATCACCGAGAAGTCGACCCTTCTCTCCGAGCAGAACGCCGTGGTGTTCAAGGTGGCCAAGAAGGCCTCCAAGCCGGAGATCAAGGCGGCGGTTGAAGCGATCTTCGACGTCAGCGTCGTTGGCGTGAACACCATCGTCCAGAAGGGCAAGACGAAGCGCTGGAAGGGCGCTCCGTACTTCCGCCAGGACATGAAGAAGGCGATCGTCACGCTCAAGGACGGGCAGTCGATCGACGTCACCGAGGGGGCCAACTGAGATGGCGCTCAAGCATTATAACCCGACCAGCCCGGCTCGCCGTGGCCTGGTCCTGATCGACCGCTCGACGCTGCACAAGGGCGCGCCCGTCAAGGCGCTGACCGAAGGCAAGCGCAAGAGCGGCGGTCGGAACAACAAGGGTCACGTGACCAGCCGCGGCATCGCGGGCGGCCACAAGCAGAAGTATCGCTACATCGACTTCAAGCGTCGCAAGTGGGACGCCGAGGGTACGGTCGAGCGGCTCGAGTATGACCCCAATCGCACGGCGTTCATCGCGCTGGTCAGCTACGCCGACGGCGAGCAGGCTTACATCATCGCGCCGCAGCGTCTCGCTGCCGGTGACAAGGTGATCGCGGCCAAGAAGACCGACGTGAAGCCGGGCAATGCCATGGAGCTGGGCCAGGTTCCGGTCGGCACCATCGTCCACAATGTGGAGATGAAGCCGGGCAAGGGCGGTCAGATCGCGCGTTCGGCTGGCACCTATGTGCAGGTCGTGGGTCGTGATCGCGGCATGGTGATCGTTCGCCTGAACTCGGGCGAGCAGCGCTATATCCGCAGCGAGTGCATGGCGACGGTTGGCGCGGTGTCGAACCCCGACAACCAGAACCAGAACTTCGGCAAGGCGGGTCGTACCCGCTGGATGGGCAAGCGTCCGCTTACCCGTGGCGTCGCGAAGAACCCGGTCGACCACCCGCACGGCGGCGGTGAAGGCCGCACCTCGGGCGGCCGTCACCCGGTCACCCCGTGGGGCAAGCCGACGAAGGGTGCGCGCACCCGCCACAACAAGGCGACGGACAAGATGATCATCCGCAGCCGTCACGCGAGGAAGAAGTAATGGCTCGCTCCGTCTGGAAGGGTCCGTTCGTGGACCTTCACCTGCTGAAGAAGGCAGAGGTGGCGCAGGACAGCAACGGTCGTTCGGGTCCGATCAAGACCTGGTCGCGCCGTTCGACCATCCTGCCGCAGTTCGTCGGTCTGACGTTCAACGTGTACAATGGCCGCAAGTTCGTGCCGGTCTCGGTGAACGAGGACATGGTTGGCATGAAGCTGGGTGAGTTCGCGCCGACGCGCTACTTCCCGGGTCACGCCGCTGACAAGAAGGGCAAGCGCTGATGAGCAAGCCTCAGTCCCCCCGCAAGGTCGGCGAGAAGGAAGCTCTCTCGGTCGGCACGCAGATCCGTGGTTCGGCGCAGAAGCTGAACCTGGTCGCTGGTCTGATCCGTGGCCGCTCGGCTGCTGACGCGATGAACATCCTCGCCTTCTCCAAGAAGGCGATGGCTGTTGATGCGCGCAAGGTGCTCGCTTCGGCGATCGCCAACGCCGAGAACAACCACAACCTTGACGTCGACGCCCTCGTCGTCGCCGAGGCGTCGGTCGGCAAGTCGATCACCATGAAGCGGTTCGCCACGCGCGGCCGCGGCAAGTCCACCCGCATCCTCAAGCCGTTCTCGCGGCTCCGGATCGTCGTGCGCGAGCAGGAAGAAGCCTAATGGGTCACAAGAGCAACCCGATCGGTCTGCGCCTGCAGATCAACCGCACCTGGGACAGCCGCTGGTACGCCGACGGCGCCGACTACGGTCGCCTGCTGCTGGAGGATCTCAAGATCCGCCAGTACATCCTGAAGACGCTGCCGCAGGCGGCGATCTCCAAGGTGGTGATCGAGCGTCCGGCCAAGCTGTGCCGCATCTCCATCTTCGCTGCACGTCCCGGCGTGATCATCGGCAAGAAGGGCTCGGACATCGAGAAGCTGCGCAAGACGCTCGGCGCGATGACCAGCTCCGACGTGTCGCTGAACATCGTCGAGATCCGCAAGCCGGAAGTGGATGCCAAGCTCGTGGCTCAGGGCATTGCCGATCAGCTGGAGCGTCGTATCGCGTTCCGCCGCGCCATGAAGCGTGCGGTGCAGTCCGCGATGCGCCTCGGTGCCGACGGCATCCGCGTGGCATGTGGTGGCCGTCTTGGCGGCGCCGAGATCGCCCGTTCGGAAAGCTACCGCGAAGGCCGCGTTCCGCTGCACACGCTGCGCGCGAACATGGACTATGCCGAGGCCCAGGCGCACACCGCTTATGGCGTGTGCGGCGTCAAGGTCTGGATCTTCAAGGGTGAAATCCTTGGTCACGATCCGATGGCTACCGACCGGTTGATGATGGAGGCTCAGACCTCCGGCGTGCGCCCTGCGCGCGACGACCGCCGCTAAGGAGTAGAAGAAGTGCTGCAACCCAAGCGCACCAAGTTCCGCAAGGCGTTCAAGGGCCGCATCAGCGGCGACGCCAAGGGCGGTACCGCGCTCAACTTCGGGTCGTATGGCCTGAAGGCAATGGAGCCGGAGCGTATCACCGCACGCCAGATCGAGGCGGCTCGCCGCGCGATCACGCGTCACATCAAGCGCCAGGGCCGTCTCTGGATCCGCGTGTTCCCGGACGTGCCCGTGTCGGGCAAGCCGGCCGAAGTCCGCATGGGCTCGGGTAAGGGCTCGCCGGAATATTGGGCCGCCCGCGTGAAGCCGGGTCGCATCCTGTTCGAGCTGGATGGCGTTCCCGGTCCGCTTGCTGCCGAAGCTTTCGAGCGTGCGGCAATGAAGCTCCCCATCAAGACCAAGGTCGTGGCGCGTCTCGGCGACACGTCGCACCTCGGAGGCGAGTAAGATGGCGAACAAGACTGACTTCAACGGCCAGAGCGACGACCAGCTCGTCGAGGCGCTGGGCAACCTGAAGCGCGAGCAGTTCAACCTGCGCTTCCAGGCGGCGACCAACCAGCTCGAGAAGCCGAGCCGCGTGCGCGAGGTCCGCAAGGACATCGCCCGCATCAAGACCCTGCAGGCGCAGCGCACCGCTGCCGCCGGCAAGTAAGAGGACCACAGCCATGCCGAAGCGCGTGCTGACCGGGCTGATCGTCTCCGACAAGGGCGACAAGACGGTGGTGGTGAACGTAGAGCGTAAGGTGAAGCACCCGCTCTACGGCAAGATCATCCGCCGTTCGAAGAAGTACCACGCCCATGACGAGGCGAATGAGTACAAGCAGGGCGAGACCGTGCGGATCGAAGAGACCGCGCCGATCTCCAAGCTGAAGACCTGGAAGGTCGTCGATCGGGTCAACACCCATGCGACGCCCGAGCGGGTCGAGATCGACGAGCCGGCCTCGGCCTAAGCCGCAGGCCCGGGTCGAAGACCAGGGCGCTCCTGACGGTATCGGCCAGGGTCCGGGGTTCCCGGAGACCAGTCGAGGGGCAGGGGCGATCGAGAGCAGGCAAGGGTGAGGCCCCACGGGGCATTGCCTTTTGTCTGTGGAGCGGCTACCGGGCCGCTCCCCCTGGACGCGATTGTCGCGCCCGGGGTCGTTTTTTTAAGGCGGGGTTGGGTCGGTATCCACCCCATAGAGAGAAGGAAGCGGATCGATGATCCAGATGCAGTCCAATCTCGACGTCGCTGACAACAGCGGCGCGAAGCGGGTACAGTGCATCAAGGTGCTTGGTGGTTCCAAGCGCCGCACGGCCAGCGTCGGCGACATCATTGTCGTGTCGATCAAGGAGGCTCAGCCGCGTGGCAAGGTGAAGAAGGGTGACGTGCATCGCGCGGTCATCGTTCGCACCGCCAAGGACATTCACCGTGCGGACGGTTCGACCATCCGTTTCGACGGCAATGCCGCAGTGCTGGTCAACAAGAACGAGGAGCCGATCGGCACCCGTATCTTTGGCCCGGTCGTGCGTGAACTGCGCGGCAAGAAGCACATGAAGATCATCTCGCTGGCTCCGGAGGTGCTGTAATGGCTGCCGCCAAGATCAAGAAGGGCGACCAGGTCATCGTTCTGTCGGGTAAGGACAAGGGCAAGACCGGCACCGTCACCGCTTCCATGCCGAAGGACGGCAAGGTCGTCGTCGCCGGCGTGAACGTCGCGACCCGCCACACCAAGCCGTCGCAGATGAACCCGCAGGGCGGCCTGAACCGCTTCGAAGCGCCGCTTCACATCTCGAAGGTCGCGCACGTGACCGCCGACGGCAAGCCGACGCGCGTCCGTTTCGAAATGCAGGACGGCAAGAAGGTCCGTGTTGCGGTCAAGACCGGGGAGAAGATCGATGGCTGATGGCTACACGCCCCGCCTGCGTAAGCTGTATGACGAGACCATCGCAAAGGCGATGATCGAGAAGTTCGGCTACAAGAACGCGCTCGAGATTCCGCGTATCGAGAAGATCGTGCTCAACATGGGCGTCGGTGAGGCGACCCAGGACAAGAAGCGTGTCGAGCAGGCTGCGTCCGAGATGGAGCTGATCGCGGGTCAGAAGCCGGTGATCACTCGTGCGAAGAAGTCGATCGCGCAGTTCAAGCTGCGTGAAGGCATGCCGATCGGCGTCAAGGTCACGCTGCGTCGTGAGCGCATGTACGAATTCCTCGACCGCTTCATCACCATCGCGCTCCCGCGCGTCCGCGACTTCCGCGGCCTGAACCCGAAGAGCTTCGATGGGCGCGGCAACTATGCCTGCGGCCTGAAGGAGCAGATCGTGTTCCCTGAGATCAACTATGACCGCATCGACAAGGTGCGCGGCATGGACGTGATCGTCACCACCACTGCCAAGACCGACGACGAGGCGCGTGAGCTGCTTCGCCTGTTCGGCTTCCCGTTCCCGCGGGATGAGGCGGCAGAAGAGAAGAAGGCGGCGTGAGCCCCTTGGCAACGAACTGAACGAGAGAGCTTAAGTCCATGGCGAAACTGAGTTCCGTGAACAAGAACGAGCGTCGCAAGAAGCTCGTGAAGCAATATGCCCCCAAGTGGGCAAAGCTGAAGGCAACGGCGAACGACAAGTCGCTTGACGAGACCGAGCGTCTCATCGCGCGTCTGAAGATGGCCGAGCTGCCGCGCAATTCGAACCCGACCCGTATCCGCAATCGTTGCGAGATCACCGGCCGGCCGCGTGCGTATTACCGCAAGTTCCGTCTTGCCCGCGTCATGCTTCGGGAACTGGCCAACAAGGGCCTGATTCCTGGTCTGACGAAGTCGAGCTGGTAAGGACACCAAGATGGCAGTGACCGATCCCCTGGGTGACCTGCTCACCCGCATCCGCAACGGCCAGCGCGCACGCAAGGACAGCGTCGTGTCGCCGGCGTCGAAGCTGCGGACCCGCGTGCTCGACGTGCTTCAGCGCGAAGGCTACATCCGTGGCTATAGCGAGGAAGATATGGGCCCCGTGAAGGGCGTCCGTATCGAGCTCAAGTATTTCGAGGGCCAGCCGGCGATCAAGCATGTCGCCCGCGTCTCGAAGCCTGGTCGTCGTATCTACAGCGGCTCGCAGAGCCTGCCGCGCGTGATGAACGGCCTGGGCATCACGATCGTCTCGACGCCGCGCGGCGTGCTTTCCGATGCGGAAGCGCGTGAGCAGAACGTCGGCGGCGAAGTGCTGGCGGAGGTGTTCTGATGAGCCGCATCGGCAAGAAGGCAGTCACGGTTCCGGCCGGTGTCACTGCCACGATCGAAGGCAAGCAGATGACGGTGAAGGGGCCCAAGGGCACCCTCGGCCTCACGCTGCGCGATGAGATCAAGTACACGCTCGAGGACGGCGCCATTTCGGTGCAGCCGGCGAACGACTCCAAGCAGGCGCGCGCCTTCTGGGGCATGCAGCGCACCATGGTGCAGAACCTGGTCACTGGTGTGACCGACGGTTTCACCAAGAAGCTGCTGATCACCGGCGTCGGCTATCGTGCCGCTGCGCAGGGTCGCAAGCTCAAGCTGCAGCTTGGCTACAGCCATGACGTCGACATCGACGTGCCGGAAGGCATCGAGGTGAAGACCCCGGATCAGACCACGGTCGAAATCTCGGGTGCTGACAAGCAGAAGGTTGGCCAGCTGGCCGCCGAGATCCGCCGCTGGCGCAAGCCCGAGCCGTACAAGGGCAAGGGCATCAAGTACGACGGCGAGTTCATCTTCCGTAAGGAAGGAAAGAAGAAGTGACCAAGGGCCTTTCGCTTTTCGAGAAGCGGCGTCGCCGCAACCGTACGGCGCTTCGTGCGCGCAGCGGTGGCCGTCCGCGCCTGTCCGTGCATCGTTCGGGCAAGCACATCTACGCTCAGGTGATCGACGACGCTCAGGGCCGCACGGTCGCTGCCGCGTCGACGCTCCAGGGCCACGAAGGTCCGACGTCGAACGTCGATGCCGCGACTGCCGTTGGCAAGCGCATTGCCGAGGCGGCGAAGGCTGCTGGCGTCACGCAGGTCGTGTTCGATCGTGGCGGCTTCCTCTTTCACGGCCGGGTGAAGGCGCTGGCGGAAGCCGCGCGCGAAGCCGGACTGGAGTTCTAAGACATGGCTGACGAAAACAACGCGCCGGAAGCGGTGCAGCAGGACGCAGCTCCCGCCACCAATGACGCGCCGCAGGGCGGTGGTTATGCCGGTGGTGGTCGTGGTCGTGGCGGCCCTGGTGGCGGTCGTGGCCGTGGCGGTCCCGGTGGCAACCGCGGTGGTCGTGACGGTGGTCGCGGACGTCGTGATGACCGCAACCGTGATGAGGGTGGTGAGGAGCTGATCGAGAAGCTCGTCCACATCAACCGCGTGTCGAAGACGGTGAAGGGCGGTAAGCGCTTCGGGTTCGCAGCGCTCGTCGTGGTCGGTGATGGCAAGGGCCGTGTCGGCTTCGGTCATGGCAAGGCGCGCGAAGTGCCGGAGGCGATCTCCAAGGCGACCGCCGCTGCCAAGAAGGCGATGGTTCGCGTGCCGCTGAAGGAAGGCCGCACGCTGCACCATGACGTGAACGGTCACTTCGGTGCCGGTCGCGTCACTGTCCGCTCGGCGCCGCAGGGCACCGGCATCATCGCGGGTGGCCCGATGCGCGCCATCTTCGAATCGCTCGGTGTTGCCGACGTGGTGACCAAGTCGGTCGGTACGTCGAACCCGTACAACATGATCCGCGCCACGTTCGAGGCGCTGAACAACCAGACCTCGCCGAAGGCGGTTGCACAGCGCCGTGGCAAGAAGATCGCCGATCTGCTCGGCCGCGGTGGTTCGCAGACCGCCGAGGCGGATGCTGCGGCCATCACGGAGTAAGCCGACATGGCAACCATCAAGGTGAAGCAGACCGGATCGCCGATCCGTCGCACCAAGGACCAGCGCGCAACGCTGATCGGCCTTGGCCTCAACAAGATGCACCGTGTTTCGGAGCTCGAGGACAGCCCCGAGGTCCGCGGCATGATCCGCAAGGTGCAGCACATGGTCGAGGTTCAGGACTAAGCGTCCTTTGCCTGACTAGTGACAAATACCGGGAAGGGGGCTAAGCGGCCCCCTTCCTTTTATCAGCGCGTCAAAAGCGAAAGCGAGTGCACACATGAAACTGAACGAACTCCGGGACAACGCAGGCGCCCGTCATCGCAAGATCCGCGTCGGGCGCGGCATCGGCTCGGGCAAGGGCAAGACCGGCGGTCGCGGCCAGAAGGGCCAGAAGAGCCGTGAGGGCGTGTCCATCGCGGGCTTCGAGGGCGGTCAGATGCCGCTCCACATGCGTCTGCCGAAGCGCGGCTTTAACAACATCTTCGCCAAGGATTATGCCGAGGTGAACCTGGGCGCGATCCAGAAGGCAGTCGACGCAGGCAAGCTGACCGGCGCCGACGTCGATCACGCCGCGCTGAAGGCTGCAGGCCTGGCGCGTGGCGGCAAGGACGGCGTTCGCCTGCTCGCCAAGGGCGAGATCAGCGCGAAGCTGAACTTCACCGTTGCCGGCGTCTCTGCCTCGGCGCGTGAAGCGATCGAAAAGGCTGGCGGTTCGGTCAACGTGATCGAGGTCGTCGCGGCTTCGGAGAAGGCGGCAGCCAAGAAGGGCAAGGCTCGCGAGGCGCGTCTGGCCAACAAGGCGGCGAAGTCCGGCAACTGACCACAGACGGCCCCCGGCCCGGCGTCGGGGTGCTGCCTGGATCCGCTTGCGATCTGATTTCCGGTTTTTACCGGAGCAGAATCTGCTCGCTAGGTTAGACAAGCCTTCGAGCAGGCCTATATGAGCGGCGGGGCAGGGCATAATAACCCGCTCCGCCGTTTTTCGTTTCCGAAGGCACCGACGTACGATGGCATCCGCAGCCGACCAAATGGCGCAAAGCATCAGTCTCGCGAAGTTCTCGCAGGCGACCGACCTCAAGAAGAGGCTGTGGTTCACGATCGGTGCGCTGATCGTCTTCCGCCTGCTCAGCTACGTGCCGCTTCCGGGTATTGACCCGACCGGCCTTGCTGCGTTGGCTCAGCAGACCAAGGGTGGTGTGCTGGACTTCTTCAACACCTTCTCGGGCGGCGCGCTTGAGCGTGCGTCGCTGATCGCGCTTGGCGTGATGCCGTACATCACGGCGTCAATCGTGGTGCAGCTCGCCACCTCGCTCTCGCCGCAGCTTGCAGCGATCAAGAAGGAAGGTGAGAGCGGTCGCAAGAAGCTGAACCAGTATACGCGCTACGGCACGGTGCTGCTGACCGCGATCCAGGGCTATGTCATCGCGACCGGCCTGGAAGCGGGCGGGGCGGTGGTTGAGCCCGGCATGTTGTTCCGGGTCGCTGCTGTCATCTCGCTGATCGGCGGTACGATGTTCCTGATGTGGATCGGTGAGCAGATCACCAGCCGCGGCATCGGCAACGGCATTTCGCTGATCATCATGGCGGGCATCGTCGCGCACCTGCCGACGACGATCGTCAACCTGCTCGAAGGCGGCCGCACCGGTTCGATGAGCCCGGCGATCGTGATCGCCATCATCCTGGCGGTCGCTGGCCTGGTGCTGTTCATCTGCTTCATGGAGCGTGCGCAGCGCCGCATCCTGATCCAATACCCGAAGCGGCAGACCGCGCGCGGTGTTCAGGCCGATCGCAGCCACCTGCCACTGAAGATCAACACGGCTGGCGTGATCCCTCCGATCTTTGCCTCGTCGTTGCTTCTGCTGCCGCTGACGATCACGCAGTTCGCGGGTCAGAGCGTGTCGGGTGAGAGCTGGTGGGGTGACGTGATCATCGGCCTCAACCAGTATCTGCAGCACGGCAGCCCGCTCTACATGCTCCTGTATGGCGCCGGCATCATCTTCTTCTCGTTCTTCTACACTGCGGTTGTGTTCAACCCGGAGGAGACGGCAGAGAATTTGAAGCGCTACGGTGGGTTCGTCCCCGGCATCCGCCCGGGCAAGAACACGGAACAGTATTTCGACTATGTGCTGACCCGGATCACCGTGATCGGCGCGGCCTACTTGGCTTTCATCTGCCTGGTGCCGGAGTATCTCGTGTCGGCGCTGTCGATCCCCTTCTATCTGGGGGGCACGAGCTTGCTGATCGTCGTCAACGTGACGATGGATACGGTGACACAGATCCAGTCGCACTTGCTGGCGCACCAATATGGTGACCTCATCAAGAAGGCGAAGCTGAAGGGCGGTCGCCTGCGCTGAGACGCGCGGGTCGATCGAAAGGGGAGGACGTTTTCGTGAACATCATTCTTCTTGGGCCTCCGGGGGCGGGCAAGGGCACGCAGTCCGAGCGCCTGGTGGCCGAGCGCGGCATGGTTCAGCTGTCCACGGGTGACATGCTGCGCGCGGCGGTGAAGGCAGGGACGCCGGTCGGCCTTCAGGCGAAGGCGGTGATGGACGCGGGCGAGCTGGTGTCCGACGCGATCGTGTCGGCGCTGATCGGGGAGAACCTGGACCGTTTGTCCGACGGGCAGGGGGCGATTTTCGACGGTTATCCGCGGACTGCAGCGCAGGCCGAGGCGCTGGACCTGCTGCTTGAGGAGCGTGGCCGGACGCTCGCCCATGTGATCGAGCTTGAGGTGAACGAGGACGCGCTGGTCGAGCGAATCGTCGGTCGCTACACCTGCGCGAACTGCGGTGCGGGCTATCACGACCGGTTCAAGCAGCCGAAAGTGGCGGAAACCTGCGATGTTTGCGGCGCCCATGAGTTCAAGCGCCGGCCCGACGACAACGAGGAAACCGTCCGTACGCGGATGGCGGAATATCGCGCCAAGACGGCGCCGATCCTGCCGATCTATGAAGCGCGGGGCCTGGTGCGGCGAGTCGACGGGATGGCGGACATCGCCGACGTGACCCGGTCGATCGAGGAAATCCTGGATCGCGGCTGAGCGACATCCGGCGAACAATGGCCGCGCGCGCATCGCGGGCGGCCTGTTCGTGGATATGTTTTGGCCTCGCCTGGTGGAGGCCCGGCCAGATGCGGAACCCATTGCTTGACATGGCGTTTCTGCGCGCCTAATTCACCGCCCTTCCAACACCTGAAGTCCGGCAGTGCGCAGTGCGCTTGCCGCATTTCTGCGTGGCGGAAGGTCCTGCGAAGAGATGGGGTGCGTGATCCATGCCGCGCCCTGTGGAGCACGAGGAGATAGAATTTCATGGCACGTATCGCGGGTGTTAACATCCCGACCAACAAGCGCGTTCTGATCGCGCTGCAGTACATCCACGGCATCGGTCCTTCCAAGGCGAAGGAAATTACCGAGAAGCTCGAGATCGCACCGGAGCGCCGCGTGCAGGACCTGAGCGACCAGGAAGTGCTCCAGATCCGCGAGGCGATCGACGCCGGCTACACCGTGGAAGGTGACCTGCGTCGCGAGACCGCGATGAACATCAAGCGCCTGATGGACCTGGCCTGCTACCGCGGCCTGCGTCACCGCAAGGGCCTGCCGGTTCGCGGCCAGCGCACGCACACCAATGCGCGCACCCGCAAGGGCAAGGCGAAGCCGATCGCAGGCAAGAAGAAGTAAGCGTCACGCTTCTTCTTCTGTCGAGGGGCTGGTTGCAGGCATGTCGCTTCCCGGCCTCCGCTTGAAACAAAGGTCAGGATTACCAAATGGCACAGGCACCGCAGCGTATTCGCCGTCGCGAGCGCAAGAACATCACCGCCGGCGTGGCGCACGTCAACGCCAGCTTCAACAACACCATGATCACCATCACCGACGCGCAGGGCAATGCGATCAGCTGGTCTTCGGCCGGCATGATGGGCTTCAAGGGTTCGCGTAAGTCGACCCCCTATGCCGCCCAGGTTGCTGCCGAGGACGCGGGCAAGAAGGCCGCCGAGCATGGCGTCCGCACGCTCGAGGTTGAGGTGAAGGGTCCGGGTTCGGGCCGCGAGTCGGCGCTTCGCGCGCTGCAGGCGGTCGGTTTTCAGATCACGTCGATCCGCGACGTGACCTCGATCCCGCACAACGGTGTGCGTCCGTCGAAGCGTCGCCGCGTCTGATGGTTCTGGCCCCCGGCTGACGAGTCGGGGTGCCCTTTTATTTCCAGGCCGGTCGCGCCCCACGACTGGCCCAACATCAGGGGACACGAGCCTTGTCCGTCAACGCAAAGAACTGGCAGGAACTTAAGAAGCCCAACGCGCTCGAGAAGAAGGGCGGCGATGGCAAGCGCAAGGCGACCTTCGTGGCCGAGCCGCTGGAGCGTGGCTTCGGCCTGACGCTCGGCAACGCGCTGCGGCGCGTTTTGCTGTCGAGCCTGCAGGGCGCAGCGGTCACGTCGATCAAGATCGAGAACGTGCTCCACGAGTTCTCGAGCCTGGCCGGCGTGCGCGAGGACGTCACCGACATCGTCCTCAACGTGAAGCAGATTGCCCTCAAGATGCAGGGCGAAGGCCCCAAGCGTCTGCAGCTGTCGGCAACCGGCCCGGCCGAAGTGAAGGCGGGCGACATCGCCGTTTCCGGCGACATCGAAGTCATGAACCCGGAACTGGTGATCTGCCACCTGGATGAAGGCGCGACCTTCAACATGGAGCTGACCGCCGACACCGGTAAGGGCTATGTCCCGGCGACCGTCAACCGCCCGGCCGATGCGCCGATCGGCCTGATCCCGGTCGACGCGCTGTATTCGCCGGTCCGCCAGGTCAGCTACAAGGTCGATCCGACCCGCGTTGGCCAGGACCTGGACTATGACAAGCTGACGCTGACGCTGGAAACCGACGGCACGGTCACCCCGGAAGATGCGCTGGGCTATGCCGGCCGCATCCTTCAGGACCAGCTGGCGCTGTTCGTTCACTTCGACGATTCGGCGGTTACCCGTTCGGCCCCGGTCGGCGTGGCGGCACCCGCAGCCGGTGCAGAGCCGGTCAGCGACACGCAGCAGATCAACCGTTACCTGCTCAAGAAGGTCGACGAGCTCGAACTGTCGGTTCGCTCGGCCAACTGCCTCAAGAACGACAACATCATCTATATTGGTGATCTGGTCGGCAAGACCGAGGCGGAAATGCTGCGCACGCCGAACTTCGGCCGCAAGTCCTTGAACGAGATCAAGGAAGTGCTGTCGTCGATGGGCCTGCGTCTGGGCATGGAAATCCCGGGCTGGCCGCCTGAGAACATCGAAGAGATGGCCAAGAAGCTTGAGCAGGAAATCATGGGCTGATCCTGCACCGGCGCAGCGTGGCTGCGCCGGAGACAGGACAGGCCCGGCCGGCGGGTCGGCAATGCCGATCCCGACCGACGGCGTGGCTCCGCCACGCCGGTCCGGCAGAAAAGTTACCGGGCCCCGGCATGACGCCGGGGCGACGTACATCGGGTGGCCCCACGTCCCACCTGTCCCGGGGTACCGGAGGGCAACCATCAAAGGATCACTTTGATGGGGACCAAACGGCCCCCTGACGAACGAGAGAAGGACATATCATGCGTCACCGCGTAGGCGGCCGTAAGCTTCAGCGGACCTCGGCCCACCGCATTGCCCTGTTCCGCAACATGTCGGCAGCGCTGATCAAGCACGAGCAGATCACCACCACGCTCGCCAAGGCGAAGGAGCTTCGCCCGTACATCGAGAAGCTGATCACGCTGGGCAAGAAGGGCGGCCTGTCGAACCGTCGTCTCGCGCATGCTCGCTTGCTCGACGACGCGCAGCTGGTGAAGCTGTTCGACGTGCTGGCACCGCGCTACGCCGACCGTAACGGTGGTTACACCCGCATCATCAAGGCCGGCATCCGTGCATCGGACGCCTCGCCGATGGCGATCATCGAATTCGTCGACCGCGACGTTTCGGCGAAGGGCCAGGATTCGGGTCCGGTCATGACCGACGAGGATTTCGATCAGGCCGCCTAATCGCGCCGATCATCCGATCCAAAGAAAGGGGGCGTTCCGGTTTGCCGGGGCGCCCCCTTTTTCGTTTGGGGCGTGGCGGACGATGTGAGGGCAGGGTGGGCGAGGCCTTCGGGTTTGTCCCTCTTTCGCGCGGGCCGCGGGATCGCTACAGGCCCGCCATGGAACAGCTCGACAGCATACTCATCATCGACTTCGGCAGCCAGGTGACGCAGCTTATCGCGCGTCGCGTCCGTGAAGCGGGTGTGTACAGCGAGATCGCTCCCTTCCAGTCGGCCGCAGAAGCCTTTGCCCGGATGAAGCCGCGCGGCGTCATCCTGTCGGGCGGCCCGGCGTCGGTGGTGGACGAGGGAAGCCCCCGCGCCCCGCAGGCGGTGTTCGACAGCGGCGTGCCGGTGCTGGGCATCTGTTATGGCCAGCAGGTCATGAACCTGCAGCTCGGCGGGCGAGTCGAGAAGGGCTATGCCGGCGAGTTCGGCGAGGCATTCGTCGAGGTGGAGAGCGGCTGCGGCCTGTTCGACGGCCTGTGGCGCGAGGGCGAGCGGCACCAGGTGTGGATGAGCCATGGTGACCATGTCAGCGAACTGGCGCCCGGCTTCGTGCCGGTCGCGACCTCGCCGGGCGCGCCCTTCGCGATTATCGCCGACGAGAGCCGCCAGTTCTACGGCATGCAGTTCCACCCGGAGGTGGTGCACACGCCGGACGGCGCGCGGCTGATCAAGAATTTCGCGCGTCACGTCTGCGGCATGGCCGGTGACTGGACGATGGCCGAGTTCCGCGAGACCAAGATCGCGGAGATCCGCGAACAGGTCGGCCAGAAGAAGGTGATCTGCGGCCTGTCGGGCGGGGTCGATTCGGCGGTCGCGGCGGTGCTGATCCACGAAGCGATCGGCGACCAGCTGACCTGCGTCTTCGTCGACCATGGTCTGTTGCGCGCCGGCGAGGCCGATCAGGTCGTCAGCCTGTTCCGCGGCCATTACAACATCCCGCTGGTGCACGTGAACGCGGAAGCGCTGTTCATGAACGGGCTGGCCGGCGTCACTGACCCCGAGGCCAAGCGCAAGTTCATCGGCAAGACCTTCATCGAAGTGTTCGAGAGCGAGGCGAAGAAGATCGGGGGCGCCGAGTTCCTGGCGCAGGGCACGCTGTATCCCGACGTGATCGAGAGCGTCAGCTTCACCGGCGGGCCGTCGGTGACGATCAAGAGCCACCACAATGTCGGTGGCCTGCCCGAGCGGATGAACATGAAGCTGGTCGAGCCGCTGCGCGAGCTGTTCAAGGACGAGGTGCGCGAGCTTGGCCGTGAGCTGGGGCTGCCCGACGTCTTCGTGGGCCGGCATCCGTTCCCGGGGCCGGGCCTGGCGATCCGTATCCCGGGCGAGGTGACCAAGGAGCGGTGCGACATCCTACGAAAGGCTGATGCGATCTACCTCGAGGAGATCCGCAACGCGGGGCTGTACGACGCGATCTGGCAGGCGTTCGCGGTGCTGCTGCCGGTTCGTTCGGTCGGCGTGATGGGCGACGGGCGGACGTATGAAAGCGTGCTGGCGCTGCGTGCGGTGACCTCCACCGATGGCATGACGGCGCAGGCGTTCGAGTTCCCGGGCGGGTTCCTGCCGCGGGTGTCGACGCGGATCGTCAATGAGGTGAAGGGTATCAACCGGGTGACGTATGATTATACGTCCAAGCCGCCCGGTACGATCGAGTGGGAGTGATCCCCGTACGGACGGCGTCGCTGCGCCGGGGGTAGATAGTAGCCCCGGCGATAGGAGTCGCGGGGTTCAGGCCTCCACCGCGGCGATCTTGACCGTCGGGCATGCCATGGCGGCAAGCGCGCGTTGCTGCGGCACGGGATCGGGCGCGGGACGTGCGTAGTAGAAGCCCTGGCCGACGTGGCAGCCGAGGAGGCGGAGGCGGTGGGCCTGTGCCTCCGTCTCGATCCCTTCCGCGACCACGACCTTGCCCAAACCGCGGCCCATGCCGATGATCGCACGCACGATCGCCAGCGTCCCGCCGTCGCGTTCGTCGATGCTGGCGATGAACGAGCGGTCGATCTTGATCCGGTCGACCGGCATCTGGCGCAGGTGGACGAGCGAGGCGTAGCCGGTGCCGAAATCGTCGAGCGCGATGGCAATGCCCGCCTCGTGCAGGGTGCGCAGGTTGGCGAGGATCGAATCAGCGCCGCGATCCAGCATCACGCCCTCCGTCACCTCGATGCACAGCAGCGAGGGCGAGACATCGTGATAGCGCAGCCGTTCGAGCACGCGATCCGCGGCGCGCCGGCCGACGAGCTGCGCCGCGGTGAAATTGACGCTGAGCGTGCCGATCGAGGGGCCGTGACGACGGATCCATGCCAGTGCGAGATCGAGCACACGCTCCTGGATCAGCAGCCCGATCCGCTCCGCGACGAGGACATCGCCGAACCGCTCGGGCGTGATCATGCCATATTCGGGATGGTCCCAGCGCAGCAGCGCCTCATAGCCGCAGACCGCGCCCGAGGAGAGGGTGACTATCGGCTGCATGTGGAGCGCGAATTCGCCGCGCTCCAGCGCGCGGTGGGCGTCATTGCTGAATTCGACCTGGAGGTCGCGTAGCGCGCGCTGCAGCGGATCGTACCGATAATAGCGCATCCGCCCGAGCCGCTTGGCATTGTAGAGCGCGAGGTCGGCGTTCTGGTAGAGGAGGTCGAGCGTCGTCGCATCCTCGGGATAGCGTGCCGAGCCGACGCTGAGCGAGATGGTGCGCTCCTCTCCCATGAAGTGCCACGGGGCGCCCTGCATCCCGGCGATGGCGCGGGCGAGCACGGTTTCACATGCCTCGCCGCCCGGGCACAGGATGACGAATTCGTCGCCCCCGATGCGGGCGACCTGCGCGCCCGGGACCTGCGCGGCACCGGTCGAGAGCAGGCGCGCGATCTCCCGCAGCAGGATGTCGCCGCCGGCGTGGCCGACGCGGTCGTTGGTATGCTTCAGGTAATCGACGTCGATCAGGAACAAGGTGAACGGCGTGCCGGCGAAGATCAGTTCCTCCGCCTCGTCCTTGAAGGCGGCGCGGTTGGCGAGGCCGGTGAGGAAGTCGGTGCGCGCGGCGGTGCGCAGCGCATTCGCCTCCGCCTGGACGATCTCTCGCCGTTGGCGGGACAGTTCGAGCTCCTGCCGAAGCATCCGGAAGCGGTCGGCGATCGCCAGCGAGAGGATCAGCCCCTCGAACGCCAGCGCGGCGAAGGTCGCCATGTCGACGAAATCATTTTGCGGCGCGAAGCCCAGGTTGCGGGCGAGCCGCGCCAGGAAGACGCAGATCACCGGGCCCCAGCCGACCATGTAGAACCACACGACGCGGCTGCCGCGGCGGACCGCGATCCAGCACGACAGCGCCACGGTCACGCCGGTCGCTGCAATGGCATAGTTCAAGAGGCGATCGGTGATGATGGGCGGCAGCAACATGTCGGCCGCGGCGAGCGGGCCGAGCACCGCGCCGGCGAGCGCCAGCGACCGGCCTGCGACCACCAGCGGCCGCGGCAGCATGCCCCGTTCGATCACCGCAAAGAAGAACATGTTGCCCGCCGCGACCATCAGGCCGACGAGGGTGAAATCGAGCCGTACCGCCGTCGGGCCGACCAGCCACGGGAAGACGAAGGCGGCCATGTTGGTCCATGTCAGACCATAAGCGAGCGCCGCAGTGAGCCAGAGCAGGTACCAGCGCTGAAAGGCATAGCGTTGCCCGGCATGGATCACGGCATTGTAGAGCAGCGCCGACAGCAGGGCGCCGGTGAACAGCCCCATCAGGATCAGCCAGCGCGCATCGTCGCGAAACGCGGTGTCGGGCGAGACGGCCACGACCTTGCGCATCAAGGACAGCGTGTCGAGCTTGCGAAAGCCGAGATACAGCGCGCGGGTGTCCGACCCGGCGCTTGCCACGGGGAAGCTGAGCAAGCCGCCCGCCGCCCAATTTTTCCCCCAGGTCGCCGGCCGACCAGGTGGATCGCCGCGTGCTGTGGCGGTCGACCACCAGCACCGAAATCTTGTCGAAGCGGGTCTGATCGACCAGCAAGTGCCAGCCGGGGGCGAGCCCGTTCAGCAGCTTGTGATCAAGGCGCAGCCATATCCATTCGTGCTGGCGCGTGTCCGCCCGGTCGCCACAGGCATAGGGCGCAGCGGCGATGTCCTGCGGCGTGGTGCCGTCGGGCAGGCTGGTGACGCAGGCGGTGCGCAACAGGTCGATCTTTGTCGCTGCGGCACCCTGCGGAAGGAGGCTGGCGACCAACAGCAGCAACGCGCACAGAAATGCCCTGACGTTCGCCACCTGCCCCAACTTCCCCCTCATCACCTTCGCCCCGAACACGTCCTACCGACAAGTTCCTAACAGAAGGCAACTGTGCGGGGCGCCGGCCGCATTCCCGTCCTGCGACGGGCAGCGTTTCGACACCCCGGGACCTTAGCGGATATTTGCCGTGGAAACCATGTTGTCGCGCTGGTCCTGCAAGCGGAGCGCGAAGATGATCCTATGTGCGGCTGATACGCCGCTGACGTAAGTACCGGCGCTTCGCCGACCGAATAGCGCCCGCTCCGGCCGGCGATTGTCTTGCTACATCGGTCATTTGACCTGATGACAGCTATGACCAGAACCTAGCCCTTAGCCTTTTTGCTTGCAGAACTGCGCCTGGGACACCTGCGGCGGCGGAGAGTAGGGATGAACGCGACCAAAGATGCGATGACATTCTTAGCGCAATCTTATTAATTCTCATTCTATTCGGCGATGTTAGGGAGCATCACGTGGTAGAACGCCGCATCGTACCGGAAGCCGACATTCGGGTCGAAGTCGCCCACGGAATTTCGCCGAAGCTGGACGCACCGGCGCCGCGACTCTGGTCCGGCGCCTGCTTCATGGGCGCCGCTTGGTTCAAGGCGGCCAATGCGACTGATGCCCGGACGGTGCTGGCGATGCGGCCGGACGGCAGCACAGTCGCTGCCATACCCTTTGCCGGCCTTGGGCCTTCCTTGATAGGCATCCGCGCCGTCCCGGGCAGTTACTGGCCGTTCCGCTCCATCGCTGTGGCCGCGGATGCTCAGCCGGCCGAGCTACAGGCGTTGCTGTCAGCGCCGCGAGCGCGCCGGGCACTCTCGCCGGTGTGGCGGGTGGGTCCGGTGCTAAGAGAAGATCTGGCGGTCGCGATGCTTGAACAGGCCGCGGTCCGCTCCGGCTGGACGGTTCTGGTTCGGACGCTCGGGAAGACGTTCGTACTTAGCCTGCGCGATCAGATCGATAGCGGCGGCTGGCCGAGAAAATCGACGCGCCGGCGCCTGGAAAACTACGAGCGGCAACTGGCGAAAAAGGGAGAGCTTCACGTTCGCTTCGTCACCGGCTCCGCCTGGAACGAAGGCGTCTTTGAGGCGCTGGCGGCGATTGAGGCGAGTAGCTGGGTCGGCCGAAGAAGCGACGGCAGGGGCGCTCAGTTTCTCGCGCCTGGTCAATGCGCGCTGTGGCGCCGTGCAGTCGGCGATCCCCAAATTGCGGAGGCTCTCTCCGCGACCATCCTGACCGTCGGCGGGGAGCCGGCAGCCTTTTCCTTCGATCTTCGGGCGGGCGAGCGTCAGTACAGTATCGCCAGCAGCTATGACGAGCGC
This sequence comes from Sphingomonas olei, assembly GCF_045369765.1. Taxonomy (NCBI): domain Bacteria; kingdom Pseudomonadati; phylum Pseudomonadota; class Alphaproteobacteria; order Sphingomonadales; family Sphingomonadaceae; genus Sphingomonas; species Sphingomonas olei. The sequence continues at coordinate 59,316 of NZ_JBIQEU010000001.1, read as the reverse complement.
TTCGCAGCGGGTCGGCCGGGCAAGATTGTCACATATCGCCAGCTTCAGTGGGCTGCCGGTCAGGGTGTCCAGACGGTAGACCTGGGCGTTGGCGATAGCGGCTACAAGCAGGAGATGGGCGCGCGGCCGGGTTCGCAGATGATCGACCTGTTGATCGTGCGAAGCTCACCCCTTGGCTGGCTCCTCAGCTTCAAATGGGGACCGAAGTCGGAGCTTGCGCGTACCGACTTGTCCGCGAGCATGGATGCGCGCCGGCACCGCAATCGGATCGTCGCGCAGGTCGCCACCGCAGCCGCCGTCGCGGCGGCAGCATTCGCCGTCAGCCGGTGATGCACCCCCATGGCGCCGCCCGACCCCGATAACGTGATTTAGCGCGTCGCCATGAGTTGGCCCACAGTCTTCGACACATCAGGCATGAGTGTAGCGAAAAGGTGGGTCGTAAGGCGAATGCCGGATCAAAATGAGGCAGCGGACATGAAGTTAGAGACCCGCAATGAAATGTCCTTGTTTGAAGTGCCCGCTACCTTGAACGCGGACGGCAAGCTGACGGACGCCTGCGTTCAACAAGCCCTGACGGTGATGAACCGGGAGGGCTTCGTCATCTTCACGGACCTGATGTCGGACGAGGAATCAGATGTTGGCCTGGAACTGATTCGTCAAACAATCGAGGATCCTGATCGCGTCCGGGGCTCATTCGCCAGCGAGACTGACAATCGTTACGTGCGTCGCGACTTTTGCTCTTTGCCTTCGACGATGCCGGTATTGAGCTTTGCCGCCATGTTGGCGCAGCGCATTGAACCGGTCATCTCAACCTATTGTGCCCGGACGCATCCGCTGCTGGAGGTCACCACATTGACCAGCTATATTGGCTCGTCGCATCAATATGTTCACCGTGATCCACCCGGTGTAATCAGTCTCTTTGCCGCCGTGGCAGATGTATCAGAGGCTCAAGGCGGGACGGTGTTCATTCCGGGGACGCACCTGGACGGCCGCGCCGAAGAGCGGCGTGGCGCCATGGCTCATGAGCTAATGGAGCTGTTTCGGGTAAAAAGTAATGCCTACATCCTTTGCTATAACTTGGCGAAGCTGTGGAGAATGCTAAAACAAGGAAAGACATCCTTGGCGTGGGGCGAATTCCGTGATCGCGTATTTTCCAGCGCGTGGGATGAGCATCAGCCGAATTTGATGCGCTTCATCTTGGGGAAGAACTCGCAATTCAGTATTCGGAACCTGGGCCCAGGGACATTATGGAGGCTTTATAAGCATCGCGATGTGCTCAGTGAAATGTTCCATTTGGTGCAGACGGTGCCCCGGAAGGGTACGGTCATCTTGTATCAAAGTGACCTGCTCCATGCCGGACCCGACAACCGATCGCCGCATCCTCGGCGGCTCTTCAGCATGAGTGTCGCGCGGAACCCGGTCGAGCCCAAAGTCTGGCATGCCGGGTATTCGCCACACCCCACGCTGATCGCCAATTCCATAAGCCTTGGTGATCTTCTGGATCTTCCTGCCTTCCTTGCCGCCCCGGTTGCTGGGTCGCGAGATGAGATGGCTAGCGGATAAGTCCCACGGTCTCGAATCCGCGTTCAAGCCCCCGAGGAGGCGAAGCAGGTCTGGTGTGACCGTCATGACAGTCGCAAGCTGACGGTCCGTTATCGGCCCATTCAGAGCCATGCCTCGCCGAACCTGGCGCGCCTGCACCTGGCACGCGATAACGCCGACTGCTTTTGCGTTCACAAGCCGCTATCAGCGCTGCTGAAGGTGACGAGGGTGATGATGGCGACGACGGTTTACGGGATTCCGAATTGTGACACGGTGAAGAAGGCGCGGGTGTGGCTGGATGGTCATGAGGTCGGCTATCGCTTTCACAACTGGAAGACCGACGGCGTCGACGGTGACGTGCTGAACCGCGCGATCGCGCAGCATGGATGGGAGCGGGTGCTCAATCGGCAGGGCACGACGTTTCGCAAATTGCCCGAGGAGGAGCGCGCGTCGCTGGACGCGGCAACGGCGCTGCGGATCATGCAGGAGCACCCATCGACCATCAAGCGCCCGATCCTCGTCGTCGATGACGTCGTCGCTGTGGGTTTTTCGCCGGATGGTTTTCAGCAGGCGCTGGAAGCCGCGGGCCGACAGGAGGGAGTGGCGGGGAACTGAGGTCTGCCGCTGGATTGCCCGGCACGAACCCGCTAAGCGCCCATCATGTCCACGACCTTCACGATCGACAGCTCGACCAGCCGGGCAACGCCGGTGGCGACACCGATGAAGCGGGTGACCGTTCCCGCCGTGCGCCAGCGCAAGGGCAAGGAGCCGCTGGTGATGCTGACCGCGTACACCGTGCGCACGGCGCAGATCCTGGATCCGCATTGCGACATGCTGCTGGTCGGCGACAGCCTGGGTCAGGTGATCTACGGCCTGCCATCCACGGTGCCGGTCACGCTGGACATGATGGCGGCGCATGGGGCCGCGGTGGTGCGCGGCAGCTATCATGCGATGGTCATCGTCGACATGCCGTTCGGCAGCTATGAGGCGAGCCCGGAAAAGGCATTCGAGAGCGCGGCCTGGCTGCTGAAGCAGACCGGCGCGGCGGCGGTGAAGCTGGAGGGTGGGGCGGCGATGGCCCCCACCGTGGCATTTCTGTCGGAGCGCGGCATCCCGGTGATGGCGCATGTCGGGCTGACGCCGCAGGCGGTGAACGCGCTGGGCGGCTATGGCGCGCGCGGCCGGTCCGAGGCCGAGGCGAAGAAGATCGTCGGCGATGCACAGGCCGTCGCGGCAGCGGGGGCCTTCTCGATCGTCATCGAGGGCGTGATGGAGCCGATCGCGGTGCAGATCACCCGCTCGGTCGCGATTCCCACCATCGGCATCGGCGCCTCTGCGGAGTGCGACGGCCAGGTATTGGTGACCGAGGACATGCTGGGCATGTTCGAGCGTGTGCCCAAGTTCGTGAAGCGTTATGGCGACATGGCAGGCTATATCGGCGAACGTGCCGCAAGCTATGCCGACGAGGTGCGGCAACGGACATTTCCGGGCGCCGACCAGATCTACGTTCCGAAATCCTGAGCCGCTTTTGTTTTTCCAGCGGTGAGCGTATCGTCCGCCGCCTTTCCGACAAGTTGGAGTAAGCCGTGGCGCTGACGCCGCAAAACAACGAAGCCTTCCTGCGTGAAGTCGACGAGGAACTCCGCAAGGAGCAGGCGGCCGCTTTGGCGAAACGCTGGGGGTTGGCGATTGCCATTCTTCTGGTGGTGGGCCTGGCGATCTTTGCCGGCTACCTGTTCTGGCGCCACCAGCAGAATGAAGCCGCCGGCCGCGAGGGCGAGCAGCTTCAGCTGGTCTGGGACGAACTGGCGGCCAACAATGCCGCCAAGGCGTCGCCGGAACTGGCCAAGCTCGCCGATTCCAGCGCGCCAGGCTATCGCGCGGTGGCGCTGTTCACTGAGGCCGACCTGCTGCTGCAGAAGGACGACCTGAAAGGTGCGGCTGCCAAGTTCGGCGCGATCGCATCCGACACGTCGCTGGCAGAACCGTTCCGCGACCTGGCGCTGATCCGACAGACGAGCGCGGAATATGATTCGCTGAAGCCCGAGCAGGTGGTCGAGCGGCTGCGCGCGATCGCGGTGCCGGAAAACCCGTATTTCGGTAGCGCCGGCGAACTGGTGGCAATGGCCTATCTGAAGCAGAACAAGCGCGACCTGGCGGGTCGGCTGTTCGGACAGATCGCCCAGGCGGAGCAGGTGCCGCCGTCGATCCGTCAACGCGCAGTTCAGATGGCGGGCCTATTGGGCGTCGATGCCGTGCCGGCCGAGGCAGGCACGAAAGAGGACGTGACGAAGCAATGAAGAGATCGATTGCCGCGCCCATCGCCCTCGCGGCACTGATGGGGCTGAGCGCCTGCGGCGTGTTCAAGGGTTCGCCCAAGAAGACGCCGACGGTCGGTAACCGCGTTCCGATCCTGGTGGCCGAAAGCGCGGCGGAGGTCGATCCGTCGCTGGCCGGCGTCCAGGTGCTGTTGCCGCCGGCAGTGGTGAACACCGAATGGGCCCAGCCGGGCGGCAATGCCGCCAAGTCGATGGGCCAGCTGGCGCTGGGCGCATCACCCGCGCGCGTGTGGACGGCATCGATCAACGGCGGCTCCAACCGGCAGCGGCTGGGCGCGGCGCCGGTCATCGCCGAAGGGCGTGTGTTCGTCGTCGACGTGGAAGCGAACGTCCATGCCTTTTCCGCCGAGACGGGCGCAAGCCAGTGGACCACCGCGCTGTCCGATGGCGACGCCAACAAGGCGGCGCTGTTCGGCGGCGGGGCAAGCTTCGACGGCGGGCGCGTCTATGCGACCGACGGGCTGGGCGATGTCGTCGCGCTGAACGCGACCGATGGCGCCGTCGTATGGCGGTCGAAGCCGGGCGGTCCGCTGCGCGGCGCGCCGACCGTCGCCAACGGCCAGGTCTATGTGCTGAGCCAGGACAATCAGCTGTTCGCGCTCGACCAGAATGACGGCAAGGTCGTGTGGACGGCCACCGCCAGCGTCGAGACGCAGGGCGTGTTCGGCGTCGCGGCGCCCGCGGCCGCATCGGGCACGATCGTGGCGGGCTTCTCCTCGGGCGAGCTCAACGCCTATCGCTACGAGAACGGCCGCACCCTGTGGCAGGACGCCTTGTCGCGCACCAGTTCCTCCACGTCGGTGTCGAGCCTTGCCGATATCGATGCCGAACCGGTGATCGCCGACGGTCGCGTCTACGCCGTCGGGCAGGGCGGGCGCATGGTGGCGGTGGAGATCGCGACCGGCCAGCGGCTGTGGGAGCAGAATTTCGCCAGCATCACCACGCCGTGGTTGGCCGGCGAATGGCTGTTCATCGTCACCGATGATGCGCGGCTGGTCTGCCTGTCGCGTGCCAACGGCAAGGTGCGCTGGATCAACCAGTTGCAGGCCTATCGCAATGTCGAGAAGCGCAAGGGCCCCTATACCTGGTTCGGCCCGGTGCTGGCCGGTGACCGGCTGTGGCTGACCAATTCGCGCGGGCAGCTGGTCGGCACGTCGCCGGCCGACGGCAGCGTGCAGGTGACGATCGACAACGGCGCGCCGTTCACGCTGTCCCCGGTCGTCGCCAACCAGACGATGTACGTCCTTGACCAGAAGGGGCGGCTGTCGGCCTATCGCTGATCGGGGGCCGGCAGTGATGCCGGCTCCTGCGAGCAGCACGCTGCGGCTTCCGCTGTCGGGCGGGGCGCTGTAGGGGCACGTGATGGCACGTCTTCCCACTGTTGCGATTGTTGGCCGACCCAATGTCGGCAAATCGACCCTGTTCAACCGCCTGGTCGGCAAGAAGCTGGCGCTGGTCGACGACCGGCCCGGCGTGACGCGCGACCGGCGCGAGGGCGAGGCGCACCTGCTGGGGCTCGATTTCCGCGTGGTCGATACCGCGGGCTATGAGGATCACGACCCGCAGTCGCTGCCCGGGCGGATGCGGATGCAGACCGAGGCCGCCGTGGCGCAGGCCGATGTCGCGCTGTTCATGATCGATTCGCGCGCCGGCATCGTGCCGCTCGACGAGGAAATCGGCCGGTGGCTGCGCGGATCGACCACGCCGATGGTTCTGGTCGCCAACAAGGCCGAAGGCCGGTCGGGCGAGCAGGGCGTGCTGGAGGCGCTGGCGCTTGGTTTTGGGGATCCGGTGCAATTGTCCGCCGAACATGGCGAAGGCGTCGCGGACCTGTTCGAGGCGCTGCTGCCGTACCTGGAGCGCGACGAGGAGGACGTTTCCGACGAGGACGAGGAAGATCCCGCCGCGCCGCTGAAGCTGGCGATCGTCGGGCGACCGAACGCCGGCAAGTCGACGCTGGTCAATCGGATGCTGGGCGAGGACCGTATGATCACTGGTCCCGAGGCCGGGATCACGCGCGATTCGATCGCCATTGACTGGGAGTGGCAGGGCCGCCCGGTGCGCCTGATCGACACGGCCGGGATGCGCAAGCGCGCCAAGGTCCAGGACAAGCTGGAGAAATTGTCGGTCGCCGATGCGCTGCATGCGGTGGATTTCGCCGAGGTCGTGGTGCTGCTGCTCGATGCGACGCTGGGGCTGGAGTCGCAGGACCTGCGCATCGCCGACCGCGTGCTGGAGGAAGGCCGCGCGCTGATCATCGCGCTGAACAAATGGGACGTCGCGGACAATCCCTCGTCGCTGTTCAACGGCGTCAAGGCGGCGCTGGGCGATGGCCTGAGCCAGGTAAAGGGCGTGCCGCTGATCACCGTGTCGGCGATGACCGGGCGTGGCATCGACCAGTTGCTGGGCGCCGCGTTCGAGACGCGCGAGGCATGGTCGCGGCGCGTGCCGACGGGCGAACTCAACCGCTGGTTCGAGCGTGCGATCGAGGCGAACCCGCCACCCGCGCCCGGCGGCAAGCGGATCAAGATGCGCTACGTCACGCAGGTGAAGACGCGCCCGCCAAGCTTCGTCATCTTCGGCACGCGCGTGGACCAGCTGCCGGCCAGCTACGAGCGGTATCTGGTCAATTCGCTGCGCCGTGACCTGGGCTTTGGCGCGGTGCCGATCCGGTTGACGCTGCGCGCGCCCAAAAATCCGTTCGGTAGCTGACGCTTACCTGCTGTTTACCGTGATGGCCTAGGCCGGGCGGCGAACAACGATCGCACGACATGCGACAATGGGGGAAGCAAGCGTGTCACTCGAACCGGGAATCCTGGTGGACCGGGAAGCCTTTGCCAAGGCCAGGGCGGAGCTTGGGACCGGATTCCAGCGCATCCTGGGCTATTTCCGCGAGGACGGAATCAAGTCGGTTTCGGCGATAGAGGCGGCAATGCGCGCCAAGAATGCGGCCGGCCTGATCATCCCGGCGCACACGCTGAAGGGCGAGGCGCGGCAGTTCGGCGCGGCGCCGCTGGCCGATCTGGCGGAGCGGATCGAGACGATGGGGCGCGACTGCGTCGAAACGCGCGATACGCCGGAGGACGTGCTGGAGGACGTGGTCGCGTTGCGCCCGCTGTTCACCCAGACGCTGGCGCTGCTGGAGCGCGAGGCGGGGCCGGCGCCGGTGCGGCGGTCGGCGGCCGGGTTCGGGCGGCGGACGTCATCGGCGAATATCATCGGATAGCAGGACGCCGCGGCGCGGCCTTCGAGTTAGAGCGGGCGCTGGCGTGGCGCGCCGGGACAGGGCCGGCGCCACCCGCGGGATGGCGCCTGTACCGGGTTACCCGTGCGGCTTGTCAGCCTCTGCATTGAGCTGGATGTAGTTCTGCAGCCCCATGCGCTCGATCATCTCGAACTGGCGTTCGAGCGTGTCGACATGCTCTTCCTCACTGATGAGGATGCGGGTGAACAGGTCGCGGCTGCCGAAGTCCTTGACCTCTTCACAATAAGTGATCGCGGCCTTCAGCTGGGCGACGGCCTCGATCTCCATCGCGAGATCGGCCTTCAGCACCTCCTCGACGGTCTCACCAATGCGCAGGCGGCCGAGCAGCTGGAAATTGGGCAGGCCATCGAGGAAGAGGATTCGCTCAGCGAGCCAATCCGCATGCTTCATCTCGTCGATGGATTCGTGCCGCTCATATTCGGCGAGCTTCTTGACGCCCCAATGTTCGAGCAGGCGATAGTGCAACCAATATTGATTGATTGCCGTCAGCTCGTTCTTCAGCGTCTCGTTAAGAAACTCGATGACGCGCGGGTCGCCCTTCATTGAAATACCTCCATGTCGTTCCCGTCCTTACCTTGGGATGTGGAGGATCAGCAATCAAAAATTGGCGGATTTCCGCGGTTTTTAGAAGGTGCGAATGTTATGCAGCAGCACGCTCTTCATCGATAATGGCTCGCGCGAAGGGCGTGCACTGACCGCATTTCGGCTGGCGGCCGAGCGAACGATAGGCCTGGCATGCCGTCGTCGAGCCGGCGCGCGCCGCCTCGCGGACCTGGGTTTCACGAATAGCATTGCAAACGCAAACGACCATGAAGAGCACCTTTCGTTGAAGGGTGCATATCGCTCATGAGAACAGGTCGCAACTATAATTGCGTCTAATTCGCAAAAGAGCGCCGGTCGGAGGGTGGCCGGCGACGAAATGGTGGGCGTTTCCCGAACGTCAACGAGCGCCACGCCCATTCGAGCGGGCCGGCGGCGAATCGATCGAGCCAGGGTTTCGACCAGAGGAGCATCAGCGCCCAAATAGCGGCGACCACAGGATAAAGCTGCCAACGCTGGAGATAGCCGAACCACCCGAGGCCGTAGCCGTAGAAGAGGAGGGTGCAGATGATGCTGGTCGCGAGATAATTGGTGAAGGCCATCCGCCCGGCCGCCGTCAGCCGGATCGGTAACCAGGCGGTCGGAATGCGGGTGATCAGCGCCATGACGACGATGGCATGGGCGAGCGCCATGGCGGGGCGGAGGAGCACGAGGTGCAACGGCTCCGCCAGCATCAGCACGATCGGATCGAAGTTCGAGGCGCTGATCCAGAGCGCCAGCCCGACATAGGCGGGGAGGCACAGGCCGTAGCCGATCAGGAGCACGGCGCGCGTCCACCGGGCGGGCCAGTCGCCGGTGAAGAAGCCGCTGCGGAACAGCGCCATGCCGAGCAGCATCAGCCCGATCGTCTCGGCGGCGAGATCGGGGAATATCTGCCGCTGGGCCTGCCACGCCAGGGTTGCGCGCATCGCGGTGACTTGCTGCCAGTCCCCGCGGAAAGCCACGAGTTCCGCGGGGATCGTCGCGCGCAGGCTGTCCATTTCCGCTTGATAGCGGGCCCATTCGGCGAGGATTGCGGGGGACGCGCGGGGCGACAGGGCAAGCGCGCGGAAATGCTCGGCCGCCGCGTGATCGACGATGCCGGTGACGAGCGGGGCGGCGATCAGCAGGGTAGCGATCGCGAGCATGCGGGGGAGGGGCCAGTCGCGCGCGAGGAACACCAGCGCGCCGCACAGGGCGTAGAGCACCAGAATGTCGCCGGGCCAGATCAGATAGGCATGGACCATCCCGATCGCGAACAGCGTGGCCATTCGCGCATAATGGATGCGGGCCGGGGACCTGCCGCTGCGCAGCGCCCGATCCGCGATCAACAGGGTCGAGGCGCCGAACAGCATCGTGAACAGGCCGCGCATCTTGCCGTCGGCGAGGATGAAGGCGAGCACCCAGGCCCACCAATTGGCGCCGGTGCTGCCGCCGTAGACGGTGGGATCGACATAGGCATAGCTCGGCATCGCGAAGGCGACGATGTTGAGCAGGAGGATTCCGAGAACGGCGAAGCCGCGCACGCCGTCGATCGCGGTGATCCGGCCGGGCGCGCGGACAGGGCCGGCGATGCTCATGCGCGGCAGCGATCAGCGCGGGATGAGGGCAAGGTTCCGCCGTTCGGCCGCGTGGCGCGCGGCGAGGAAGATCGCGCCGGTTGAGGCGAGCGCGAGGAAGCCGACCACCAATGAGTCAAGGACCATCGCCAGCCACACGACCCAGGGCGGCGCGCCGACCGGGAGGATGTTCAGCGCCTGATGCAGCGCGGCGAGCGGCAGGAAGCCGGCGATCATGTAGACGACGGCGCGCCAGAAACTGCCGGCCATGATCGCGATCGAGCGCAGCGGGCCGATCGCCGTGTTGCCGAGCGGCCAGGCTACGCGCCATGCGGAAAGATAGATGCCGAGTACGGCGGCGAGCACGCCCAGCGCCAGTGAGGCATATTCCCACCAGGCGAAGGGAAGGCCGAGAACGACGCCCGGCGGCGGCCCGAACAGCGAGAGCCACTGGACCATGGCAAGGATCGCGAACTGGATGCCGAACAGGGTCACGGCCGGCCGCTCGACCTTCTTGGCCCAGGCGGCGTCGCGGCCGGAGGCCATGAAGCGGATGAACCAATAGGAGGGCAGCAGCATCGCGAGGATCTTGGCGAAGCCCAGCGACAGGCGGCGTTGATCGAGCGCGGCGGTGGCGCGGAAGCCCTGCGAGAAGAGACCGAGGTCGATCTCCACCACGTGCTGGCCGAATTCGAGCACCGCGGGGATCGAGAACAGGATCGGGAGTGCCAGCGCGAAGGCGAGGCAGTCGGCGTATAATTGCTTGATGTCGCGCCACATCGTTTCGTCGTCACCTGTCCTTGGCGGCGGGGTGGGCGACGGCGCGCGGGGTTTCAAGCGGTAAGTGGCAGGCGGTCCTGCCGGGGTGCCGATCGACGCCCCGGCAGGCCGTGTCCGTCAGGCCGGCAGAAGCCGCTTTTCGCCGGCGACCTTCATCATCGCCTTCTGCAGCTTTTCAAAGGCGCGCACCTCGATCTGGCGAACGCGTTCGCGGCTGACGCCATAAACCTGGCTCAGTTCCTCGAGCGTCTTGGGATCGTCGGTCAGGCGACGCTCGGTCAGGATGTGCTTTTCACGATCGTTCAGGCTGTCCATAGCGCTGACGAGCATGTCGTGGCGGACTTCAGCCTCCTGCGCATCGGCAACGATCTGATCCTGCAGGGGCGAATCGTCCTGCAGCCAATCCTGCCACTGGCCCTCGCCATCCTCGCGCATCGAGACGTTGAGCGACGTGTCGCCGCCCATCGCCATGCGGCGGTTCATGCTGACCACGTCGGCCTCGCTGACGCCCAGATCGGTTGCGATCTTGGTCAGATCCTCCGGCTTCAGATCGCCGTCCTCGAACGCATCGAGACGAGCCTTCATCCGGCGCAGGTTGAAGAACAGCTTCTTCTGCGCGGCGGTGGTGCCCATCTTCACCAGGCTCCACGAGCGCAGGATGAATTCCTGAATCGAGGCGCGGATCCACCACATCGCGTACGTGGCGAGGCGGAAGCCGCGATCGGGCTCGAACTTCTTCACGCCCTGCATCAGGCCGATATTGCCCTCGCTGATCAGCTCGGACACGGGCAGGCCATAGCCGCGATAGCCCATCGCGATTTTCGCGACGAGACGCAGGTGGCTGGTGACGAGCTGAGCTGCCGCCTCAGGATCGCCATGTTCCTGAAAACGCTTGGCGAGCATATATTCCTGCTCGGGCGCCAGGATCGGAAACTTCTTGATCTCGGCGAGATAGCGGTTGAGGCTCTGCTCGCCGCCGAGAGCGGGGATCGTCGCTGGGACGTTGCCGCTAGCCATGAGTACCTAATCTCCCTTTCCGGGGAACGCCACGCGCAGATCAGCGCAGGCGGTTACACCCTATACGTCGAGTTGACTGAACAGTTCCTGCATGTCTGCAGGCATCGCGCTTTCGAACGACAAAGCGGTGCTTGTGATCGGATGAACGAACCCCAGCCGGGCTGCGTGCAGCGCCTGTCGCCGGAACGAAAGTTCATCAAGTTGACGCTTATGAACTGGTTTTGTTCTACCATAGACCGGGTCGCCCAGCAAGGCGTGGCCGATCGAGGCCATGTGGACGCGCACCTGGTGGGTGCGGCCGGTTTCGAGCCGGCATTCGACCAGCGCCGCGTCGCGCAGCAGATGTTCGGTGCGGTAATGCGTCACCGCACGCTTGCCGCCGGCGACGATCGCCACCTTCTTGCGGTTGTGCGGCGAGCGGGCGAGCGGCGCATCGACGGTGCCCGCGGGCGGCATCGGGCGGCCGCCGACGATCGCCTTGTAGCGCCGGTCGATGGTGTGCGCGGCGAATTGCTTCGCCAGCCCCTCATGCGTGCGATCGGTCTTCGCCGCCACCATCAGCCCCGAGGTGTCCTTGTCGATGCGGTGGACGATGCCGGGCCGCGCCACTCCGCCGATGCCCGAGAGCGAGCCGCCGCAATGATGCAGCAGCGCGTTCACCAGCGTCCCGTCGAGGTTGCCCGCGGCGGGATGAACCACCAGCCCGGCAGGCTTGTCGATGACGATGAGATGTTCGTCTTCATAGGCGACCACCAAGGGGATGTCCTGCGGCTCGTTATGCGCCGGCGTGGGGGCCGGCACGGCCACATTATAGACCTCGCCAGCGGCGGCGCGACGCGCAGGATCACGTACTGCCAGACCGTCGCGGGTGACCTGGCCGGCGTTGATCAATACCTTGAGCCGTTCGCGCGACAGCGTCGGCACGGCGTCGGCGAGCGCACGGTCGAGCCGCCATGTATCGGCAGCCGGTGCGATCGTCGCTTGAATGATGGAAACCCCCCGGTCCATTAGGTGTCCTAGATGGGTGAGACGGTGCATATTTCAAGGTCGCTGGCCGGCGAAATCATTTCGCATGCGGCACAAAGCGATCATGAGGTTTGTGGCTTGCTGCTTGGCAGCGCAGGCCATGTGACTCAGGTTGTTGCCTGCCGCAATGTTCATCCGACACCGGCAACCCATTTCGAGCTGGATCCGGCGGCGCTGTTCGCCGCGCTGCGCGCCGCGCGGGCGGGCGGGCCGGGGGTGATCGGCCATTATCATTCGCACCCGTCGGGCCAGGCGACGCCATCGGCCACCGATGCCGCCGCCGCGGCCGCCGACGGGAGCATCTGGATCATCGTCGCAGGCATCGACATCACCGCGTGGAAGGCGGTGGGCGACGGAGCGGTGCACGGCCGCTTCGATCCGCTTGCCCTTGCCATTGCGCGGTAAAGTCCGCTGCGTCATTGAACGCGCATGACCATCGATCCCGTCGACTTCGCCAGCCTGCTCTGCTCCCGCCTGTGCCATGATCTGCTGTCGCCGATCGGCGCGCTGAACAACGGGTTGGAGCTGCTGGCCGACGAGACCGATCCCAAGATGCGCGAGCGGTGCATGGAGCTGATGGCGGAAAGCGCGCGGACGTCCGCCGCCAAGCTGAAATTCTTCCGCCTGGCGTTCGGCGCGGCAGGCGGGTTCGGCGAGGCCGTCGACACGCGCGAGGCGCAGCAGGCGATCGAGGGCCTGTTCGGCGAGACCAAGCGGCTGAAGGTCAACTGGCTGGTCGAGGAGCCGATGCTGCCCAAGGCGGCGATCAAGGTGCTGCTGAACATGGCGATGATCGCCGGCGACACGCTGGTGCGCGGCGGATCGCTGGATATCGGCAGCGAGAGCGGCGACACCGCGATCGAGATCGTGATGAAGGCCGAGGGGCCGCGCATCACGCTGGACGACGAATTGCGCTCCACGCTGGTCGATGGCCGCGCGTCCGAGGCGGTGACGCCGCGCGTGGCGGCCGCGTTCCTGGTGCACGAGATGGTCAAATCGGCCAATGGCCGCGTGCTGGTGAGCGCACCGGCCGAGGACGTGATGCTGTTCGGCGCGACGATGCGGCCCCATTGAGGCAATAAACGCGGAATTTACCGCCGCTGCCCCATGGCGGGCGGGCAATGGACGATCTGCTGCAGGAATTCATCGCGGAAACCCGCGAAACGCTCGACGCGCTGGCGGGCGAAATCGTGGCGTGGGAAGCGGACCCCGCCGACCGGGCACGGCTCGATTCGATCTTCCGCTTCGTCCACACGGTGAAGGGAAGCTGCGGTTTCCTCGACCTGCCGCGGCTCGCCCGGCTGAGCCATGCGGCCGAGGACGTGCTGCAGAGCGTGCGGTCGGGCGAACGCGCCGCCGATCCGGCGCTGGTCAATGCCGTGTTGGCGATCGTCGACCGCATTGGCGAGATCGTCGAGGCGATCGACGCTGGCGCGGCGCTGGACGATTCGGCCGAGGACCTGCTGCTCGCCGCGCTGGAGGGGAAGGCGCAGACCGCGCCGGCATCCGAGCCCGCGCCGGTCGTCGTGCCGATCACCAGTGCGGCGCGTGCGCCCGCGCGCAGCATTCGCCTGTCGGTCGACCTGCTCGACCGGATGATGAATGGCGTGTCGGAAATGGTGCTGGCGCGCAACGAGCTGGCCAGACGGCTGCGCGACAGTGGTGACACGACGCTGGAAACCGCGGTCGACCGCCTGTCGATGACCGTCGCCGAATTGCGCGACACGGTGACGCGGACGCGGATGCAGACGATCGATTCGCTGTTTTCCGCGCTGCCCCGGCTGGTGCGCGATACGGCGGCGGCGCTGGGCAAGAAGGTCTCGCTGTCGATCGACGGCGCCGACGTCGAGCTGGACCGCGAGATGATCGAGCTGTTGCGCGATCCGCTGGTCCATATCGTGCGCAACGCGATCGACCATGGCATCGAGGCGCCCGAGGCGCGACGGGGAGCGGGCAAGCCCGAGGCGGGGCGGCTGGCGATCGTGGCGCGCCAGTCGGGCAATCGCATCATCGTCGAGGTGGCCGACGACGGGCAGGGGATCGATACCGCCAAGCTGCTGGCGAAGCGCATCGCGCAGGAGCCGGCGCGGGCGGCGGAGCTCGGCGCGCTCGACCAGCGGGCGCGGCTCAACCTGATCTTCGAGCCGGGGCTGTCGACCCGCGACGAGGCGACCACCACGTCGGGCCGCGGCGTCGGCATGGACGTGGTGCGCACCAACGTCGAGCAGATCGGCGGCAGCATCCGGCTGGACAATGTCGCCGGGCGCGGGCTGACCACGACGATCGAGGTGCCGCTGACGCTGGCGATCCTGTCGGCGATCATCATCGAGGCGGGCGACCAGCATTATGCCGTGCCGCGGCAGGCGATCGAGGAGATCGTGGCGGTCGGATCGGACGCGGTGCGGATCGATGCGGTCGGCGATACGCTTCTGGCGAGCGTGCGCGGGCGGCGCTTGCCGGTGATCCGGCTGAACGCGGTGCTGGGATCTGATGGCGCGGACGCGGCGGCTGGCGTCGGCACGATGCTGATGATCGTGAACCTGGCGCATGGCAGCTACGCGCTGGGGGTCGATGGCGTCGACGATACGCAGGAATTGGTGGTGAAGCCGGTCTCGCCGGCCGTGATGATGGCGGGCATCTATGCCGGGCAGATGCTGCTCGATACCGGGCGGCCGCTGCTGCTGCTCGATTGTGCGGGGATTGCCGAGCAGGCGGGGCTGCGGTTCGAGCGGGTGATTGCGGTCGAGGAGCCGGCCGAGGAGGCCGCGCCGCCGGGTATCGCCGCGCTGATGATCGAGGCGCTCGACGGGCAGCGGCGCGTGGTGGCGCTGGATGCGGTCGAGCGGATCGAGGCGGTCGAGCCGGGATCCTTGTGCCAGGCCGGCGGCCGTTGGTGGGCGCGCGGGCGGCAGGGGATGGTCGCGGTGCATGTCGATCCGGCGATCGGTGAACCGGCGGTGGCGGAGCTTACGATGCTGATGCTGCCGGGGGCGGGCCAGGCCACCGGCTATCTGGTGCGGCGCGCGCTCGACATCGTGACGGTGCCCGACGAGCTGCTCCCCGCCGCCGATCCGCGCGTGCGCGGGGTGGCGATGATCGATGGTGCACCGGTCGAGTTCATCGATGCCGCGTGGTGGAGCCCGCCGACTGACGGCGGCGGCGGCGGGCGGCCGATCTGCCTCGTCCAGGGTGTCGACAGCCATTGGACCGACACGATGCTGCGGCCGATGATCGAGGCGGCGGGCTATCGCGTGGCGCGCGATCTGGCGCCCGGCGAGACGGCGGTCGTGACGCTGGCGGCCGATGACGAGCCGGCGACGGCGGGCCGGGTGGTGCGGCTGAGCCGTGACGCGGCGACGGGGCAGCCGACGCTTGATACAATAACGCTGGCGCAGGCGCTGTCGGCGGGAGCGGCGCGATGAGCGGCACCCTGCACCTGCTGGCGCGACTGGGCGGGCAGGCGATCGCCGTGCCGGCCGAGATGGTCGAATCGGTCGTCGATATCGATGCCGTGGTGCCGGCGCCGCGCAGCCATCCGGCGGTGCGTGGCCTCGCCGCGCTGCGCAGCCGCGTGGTCACGGTGGTCGATACCTGGCAGCTGCTGGACCTGCCCGCGGGTGGTGGGGGCGCGCAGCGCGCGATCATCACCGTGGTCGACGGCCATCATCACGCGATGCTGGTCGAGGCGCTGGAGGATGTCGCACCGATCGACGTGCTGCCGATCCCGACCGGGCTTGCGCTGGGCGCGCGATGGTCGCGGGTCGCGACCGGATCGGCGGAGCGCGACGGCGAGCCGCTGCTGGTGATCGACCTTGCCGCGCTGGTCGGCGCGATGGCCGACGACGCGCGCGATTAACGCGGTCCTTACGCTTCGCGCGGCATGACGGCGATCAACAGGTTGTAGGGGTATCGTGATGAAATCGTGTCTGGTGGTCGACGATTCGAAAGTGATCCGAAAGGTCGCCCGCCACATCCTGGAGGGGCTCGATTTCTCGGTCAACGAGGCAGCGGACGGGCGCGAGGCGCTGGACGCGTGCAACGCCAGCATCCCGGACGTGATCCTGCTCGACTGGAACATGCCGGTGATGAGCGGGATGGAATTCCTGCGCGCGCTGCGCGAGACCGACGTGTCGCCGCGGCCCAAGGTCGTGTTCTGCACCACCGAGAATGGCGTGGCGCATATCCGCGCCGCGATCGAGGCGGGCGCGGACGAATATGTGATGAAGCCGTTCGATCGCGAGACGCTGCAAAGCAAGCTGCAGATCGTCGGTCTCGCCTGAACCGTGGCGAGCCGAGCGGTTCTCCATCCGGTGCGTGCCGGCGAGTGCCGGATATTGATCGTCGACGATTCGGTGGTCGCGCGCACGGTGCTGGCACGGATCGCCAGCGACGATGGCGCGTGCGAGGTGGCGGGTGCGGCGGCCAATGTGCCGGCGGCGCTTGCCTTTCTTGCCACCGAGACGGTCGACGTGATCCTGCTCGACCTCGAGATGCCGGGGATCGACGGGCTGAGCGGGCTGCCGGACCTGCTGGCGGCGGGGCGCGGCGCTCGCGTGCTGGTCGTGTCCTCGGCGGCGGACGCCGGGGCGGCGGCAACCGTTCAGGCGCTGGCGCTGGGGGCGGCGGATACGCTGGTGAAGCCGGGGCGCAGCATTTCCGCCGGCAGTTTCGCCAAGGCACTGGCCGAGAAGATCGCCCGGCTGACCGATCCTGGCGAGCCGATGGGCGGCGGCGCCCCCATCGCGCGGCTCGCGGCGCGACCGTTTGACGCGGTGGCGATCGGTGCGTCGACCGGCGGCATCCATGCGCTGAACAACCTGCTGCGTGACCTGCCGGCGACGTTCCGCGCGCCGGTGATGGTGACGCAGCATCTGCCGCAGGCGTTCGTGCCGCATTTCGCACGGCAGCTGGAAAGCGCGGTCGGGCGGCGGTGTGTCGTGGCGACCGAGCGGATGACGCTGGAGCCGGACATGATCGTGCTGGCACCGGGCGACGCGCATCTGACCGTCGCGCCGCTGCGCAGCGGGCGGACCAATGTGCGGCTGTCGCAGGTGCCGGTGGCGAACGGCAACCTGCCGTCGGTCGACCCGATGTTCGAAAGCGCCGCTGCCCGCTACGGCGCGCGGCTGCTGGCGATCGTGCTGAGCGGGATGGGGCGCGACGGGCTGGAAGGTGCGCGCGCGGTGCGCGAGGCGGGCGGCACGGTGGTGGTGCAGGATCGCGCCAGCAGCGTCGTATGGGGGATGCCGGGTGCGGTCGCCGCCGCGGGGCTGGCCGATGCGGTGCTGACGCCCGAGGCGATCGGCGGCCTCGTGGCCGGGCAGATGGCGGCCGTACCATGCCGTTGAGCCAGGTGATGATCGCACCGCAGGCAAGCCCCGCGACGGTGGCTGCGCTGGCGACCCTGCTCGAAAACCGGACGGGGCAGCAGATCGCCGCCAATCGCGCGTGGCGGATCGATACCGCGCTGCGCCCGCTGGCCACCGCCAATGGTGCCGCCTCCGTCGACGAGCTGGTCGGGCAGGTGAGCGACGGGCGCAACCCCGCGCTGGCGGACCGCATCGTCGACGCGCTGCTGAACCAGGAGACGTCCTTCTTTCGTGACGGCGACGTCATCGTCGCGGCGGCAGCGGCGATTGCCGCCAGCACTGAAGCCACGCCGCGGATCTGGTGCGCGGGATGCGCGACGGGGCAGGAGCCGCTGTCGCTGGCGATCGCCTTTGCCGAGCGTGGCGGCCCGGCCCCCGAGATCATCGCCAGCGACGTATCGGCAACCGCCATCGCACGGGCCCGCACGGGGCGCTTTTCGCATTTCGAGATCCAGCGCGGGTTGCCGATCGGCCGCATGGTGCGCTGGTTCGACCAGGAGGGCGACGATTGGGTCGCGCAGCCCGCCCTGGTGCGCGGCATATCGTGGCGGCGCAGCAACCTGGTGCTTGATCCCGCGCCGGCGGGGCGGCTGGATGCGGTATTCTGCCGCAACGTGCTGTTCTACCTGGCGCCCGAGCTGCGGCCGCGCGTGCTGGAAACGATCGCGCGCAGCCTGAAGCCGGGCGGGCTGTTGATGCTGGGGGCAGGCGAGACGGTGATCGGCCAGTCCGACCGCTTCGCGCCGAGCAAGCAGTTCCGCGGCCTCTACGAGCTGTTGCCGCCACGCTGAACGGCATGGCGGGCGGCGGGCGCGCGTTGTAAGGCGGGGTTCGTGACGAGCGGCCCGCAGGAGTATCCATGACGCCAATTGAGGCGCCATCGCCCAATTTCGACGAGCGCACGCTGCCGATCACGATGATCGTGCTCCATTATACCGGCATGGTGGACGGCCCGTCCGCCATCGCGCGATTGCGCGATCCCGAGGCCAAGGTTTCCGCCCATTATGTGGTGGAGGAGGACGGCACGATCCTGCGGCTGGTGCCGGAGGAAAAACGTGCGTGGCATGCCGGCAAGTCGCACTGGCGCGGGATCACCGACATCAATTCCGCCTCCATTGGGATCGAGATCGTCAACCCGGGGCATGAATTCGGCTATCGCCCGTTCCCGGACGCGCAGGTGGATGCGGTGATCCGGCTGGTCCATGCGATCAAGGACCGGTACGAGATCACCCGCGGCAACATCGTCGCGCATTCCGACATTGCACCGGCGCGCAAGCGTGACCCGGGCGAGCTGTTCCCGTGGGGCAAGCTGGCACGGCTTCGGCTGGCGCTGCCGCGGCCGACCCGGAACCTGATGGACCCGATGTGGGGCGAGGCGGCGTTCCTGCTGGCGCTGGAGCGGTTCGGCTATGACGTGAGCGACAAGATGGCGGCGATCGTCGCGTTCCAGCGGCGGTTCCGGCCCGAACTGATCGACGGCGAGATCGACGCGGAATGCCGCATGATCCTGCTCGCGCTGCTGCTGCCCAAGCCGCAGGGGGACGATTAGGCGCGGTTCACCCGCCGCGGCGGCTGGGGCAATCCCCCAATTTCACTGCGCAGACTTTCCCTGTTTCCTTCGCCCCAGCGGCGCTGGTCGGAGAGAAAGCGTGGAGAATTTTCGCAAATATGCAGCCGAACTGATCGGCACGTTCTGGTTGACGTTCGGGGGGTGCGGGTCGGCGGTGCTGGCGGCCGCCTTTCCCGAACCGGGGATCGGCTTTGCCGGCGTGTCGTTGGCGTTCGGGCTGACCGTGCTGACCATGGCCTATGCCATCGGCCATGTTTCGGGATGCCACCTGAACCCGGCGGTCACCGTGGGGCTGGCGGTCGGCGGGCGGTTCCCGGTGATCGACATCCTGCCCTATATCGTCGCGCAGGTGATCGGCGGGATCCTGGGCGCGTTTGTGCTGTACCTGATCGCGATCGGGGCGCCGGGGTTCGACCCGGCGACGTCGGGATTTGCCGCCAATGGCTATGGCGCACATTCGCCGGGCGGCTATTCGCTGACGGCGGCGTGGATCAGCGAGCTGGTGCTGACGGCGGGGTTCCTGTTCGTCATCATGGGCGCAACGCACGGCCGGGCGCCGGTGCAGTTCGCGCCGATCGCGATCGGCCTGGCGCTGACGCTGATCCACCTCATCAGCATCCCGGTGACCAATACCTCCGTCAATCCGGCGCGCAGCACCGGGCCGGCGTTGATCGTCGGCGGATGGGCGATGGCGCAGCTATGGCTGTTCTGGGTCGCGCCGCTGATCGGCGGGGCGATCGGCGGCATGGCGTACCGCTGGATCAGCCCGATGCCGCAGGAGAATGTGGTGGGCGATCCGAAGTGGCGCACACGGGCATGATTGCATTCGCGCGCGGCCACGCTACAGCCGCGCGCACACCAGAGGGCCGGGCGGCCGCGTCGTGGGCCTGTCCCACGCCGAGGAAAGTCCGGGCTCCATGGAACAACGGTGGCGGGTAACGCCCGCCGGGGGTGACCCCAGGGAAAGTGCCACAGAGAGCAGACCGCCCAATCTTTCAGATGAAGGCTTCGGCCGGGCAAGGGTGAAAGGGTGCGGTAAAAGCGCACCGCGCGGCCGGTAACGGCGGCGGCATGGCAAACCCCACCGGGAGCAAGACCGAATAGGGGCGGCATGGGGACTTGATCCCCGGGGTGTGTTCCCACCTGCTGCCCGGGTTGGTTGCTGGAGCGCGTCGGCAACGGCGCGCCGAGAGGAATGGTCGCCTATCCCGCAAGGGGGGACAGAACCCGGCTTACAGGCCCTCTGGTGTCACCTTTAACCTTTCGCCTTCAATCGCTAGATCGGGGGCAATGGCGCGTTCCTCCCGATCCAACGACTGGGGCTTTCCCCGCTGGCGCAGTTATGGCGCATCCCGTGAAGCGACTGCCGTGCGGCTGTGCGACCGGCATGGCTGTGACGAGCCGGGCAATTGCCCCGCCCCCAAATCCCCCAACAGTCCGGAGCGCTGGTATTTCTGCCAGACGCATGCGGCGGAATATAACCGCGGCTGGAATTACTTCGAAGGGCTGGACGCCGAGGAAGCGGCGGCGCGCGAGCAGGCCGAGCGGCGCGATGCGTCGGGCTATGAGCAATCGCGCTACCAGAGCTGGGCGGGATCGGGCGACGGCAGCCGATCACGCGACGAGATGCGCGCGCTGGAGGTGCTGGAGCTGGAGACGGACGCGACGTTCGAGGACGTGCGGCTGGCGTGGCGGCGGCTGGCCAAGACCAACCACCCCGATGTGCGCCCGGGCGACGCGGAGGCGGCCAAGCGCTTTCAGGCGATCCAGGCGGCCTATGAGGTGCTGCGCACCGCCGAGGAGCGGCGGACCTGGAAGCCGGCGTGAAACGCGCCAAGTCCAACTGGACCGATGCGGTGCTGGTATGCGCCAAATGCTCCCGCAAGGTCGATGGCGGCTTTGGCGAGAAGGGGCGCGACGGGCTGGCCAAGGCGCTGCGGCGGGAGCCGGGGTTCGGCAAGAAGCGCAAGGCGCAGGTCGGCGTGATCGAGGTGAAATGCCTGGGCCTGTGCCCGAAGAATGCAGTGACGGTGGTGGATACGCGCCGGCCGGGCGAGTGGCTGGTGGTGGCGCCGGGCGAGGATGTAGGGGCGCTGGCCCGGCGGTTCGCGGCGACGGACGGGCCGGATCAGGCGGAGCGCTGACGCCCTGCCGAGGGGGGGGCGGCGCCGCGCCGCCTGATCCTGCCGCGGGGAGCGCCTAGGCGGCGAGGGGGCCGGCGTCGACGGGGAAGGTCTTGCCCGTCTGCTTGTCCAGCCCGCGCGCGACCCAGGTATCGAGCACCAGCGCGCCGACGACAAAGGCCAGCGTGCCCCAGGCGGCGCGGTTCTTCGGACTGTTGCGGACGGCGGCGCCGGCGGCGGCGATATCCATGACGTCGCCGGCGGCGCGGTTCCAGACGTTGGTGGCGACGGCGGGGGCGACGAGCAGGTTGGCGCCGGCGAGCAATTCACGTGCGCCGAATGCCTTGACCAATGTCTCATGCCCCTCGGCATCGAGCGAACGCGTGATCCGCCGCGCCGCGACCAGCTCCGCCGCGCCGAGCGCGATCGAGAACAGGCCGAGGCCGAAGCCTAACTTCTTGTAATCCATGTTAATCTTCGAGGGCTGGGGCGTGGGACAGGGCCAACGGAGGGCGATCGCGGTGGTTCCGCTGACGATGATGTTCGGGTGAGTTCGACGCGGCGCATGGATCAGTGGGAGGTTGAGCATGTCGGACGGGATTGATCCGGATGACGCGCCGGAACTGATGGGGGAACTGGCCGAGGCGGCCGGAGCGCACATCGGCGGGAAGGTCGTGCGCCCGGCCCCGGGTTATCTCGGCCCGAAAGGCGTCGTGCGCGGACGCCCGCCGCTGCGCGGCGCGGCGAAGCGTCAGGTGACGCTGCGGCTCGATCCCGACGTGATCGAGAAGTTTCGCGAGGGCGGGCCGGGGTGGCAGGCGCGGATGAACGAAGCGCTGCGGAAGGCGGTGGGGTTAAAGCTATTGGGCGCTCACATCATCCATAAGTGTCTCAAAGCGGCGGGCTATATGCTTGTCGTCGAGAAGTCGTGAGATGGACTTGCTGTCTTTTAGTGACTCAAGAATGGGCCGTAAATTTGATTTAGACTCCTGTAGAATGGATCTTACGTAGGGAGCTGCCGAGTTGCTATAGTATACATTTCGTATGTTGCCGTAAGACGTTCTTCCTCCGGAGGTTCCGATGTACGTCAAAACAAGCCATTTCAGAATCTTGCGCTGTGTTTCTGGAGGGCAACTATCGATACCTCCATACTCCTCAAAGTTCCGCAGAAGATCGCCGTGGTGGGGGTATGCGCTCCAGTTTGTTCCTACCTTCTGCATATTGGCATGAACATCTTCAAAGAAAGATGTGCGAGCGGCCTGTCTGACATACGGCATAAGGCCTGATGCTGCGGCTACTCTAGCTTGGCGGTCGTTCATCTGGCGACCGATTTTATTCTGCAGACTAGAGCCCAGAGCGACTTTCGCTGCTGATGTTAGCAGTGTAGCGATGCTGCTCAAAGCATTGTATGCGTTCTGCTGAACTAAATCAGGCTGATCTTTGTCTAGGGCCATGCTGATCAAGAAGCCGCCGATTTCTTCTTGCCTAGGCTGCGGCGCCTTCTCGAAGTCCTCCAGTAATGCGTCGTCAGGAACGGCGGCATTGGGCTGTTCTACTAAACTCTTAAACTCAGTCACTCGAACAAGGTTAATCGGATCTCGAGCTAGTACAACCTCAATGCAGGTCCGAAATATGTAGACTACATCTTCAATACCTGCTTCATATTCATCGTCTTCATGTTCCAAATCCCTGCGGATTTCATAGCATCGGCTTATTCTGCGCCACTCGGGTCGAGAAAGAAGGCCCATACGGTAACTAAGATCTAGTACATTAGAGTTCGAATAATTCTCGATATCGTCGGCCTTAGTCACGGGGGGAAGCTTGTGTTGCCGGGCTGCTTCCCCGGCTATGTCGACCCCGGCAATCACGATCTTCTCTCTTAAATCGTGGATCGCGGCATTCAAAATGCGCTGACAAGCGCTGCTTGGGTCAACGTCTACAAGGCGCCTTACTCGATCGATTAGGTTCCTTGCCTGCCACTGCGGACGAATGCTCGCCAGCATTCCTGGAACGTTCTCTGCGTGGAGTAAGCCGGTGTTTGGTGCAGGGACTAAGTTCTTGCTCATGCTTGCTCCAAGCTAACGCCCGAAACTAAGCGCACCTAATTAGGTTAAGCAAGAGTCTAAATCTCTACGTCCGAAGTCAGGTTCGGAAATCTTCAAGTTAGTAGGCAAGTTCCCAGAAGGGGCAGGACGAAAGCGAAGCCGCCTGCCGTATCCCGCCCCCTCTACCATGCTTCGCATGGTTCCCTCCCCAAGCTGTGCTTGGGGAGGATTGGTGTTTTACTCCGCCGCCTCAGCCTCACGCTTCCCCAGCAACGGCGCGAGATACTTCCCCGTAAATGACCGCGGTTCCGCCGCCACAACCTCCGGCGGGCCTTCGGCGACGATCTCGCCGCCCTTGACGCCGCCTTCGGGGCCGAGGTCCAGCACCCAGTCGGCGGTCTTGATGACGTCTAGGTTGTGCTCGATCACCACCACGGTGTTGCCCTGCTCGACGAGGGCGTGGAGCACTTCGAGGAGCTTGCGCACGTCCTCGAAATGGAGGCCCGTGGTCGGTTCGTCGAGGATGTAGAGCGTGTTGCCGGTGGCGCGGCGGGAGAGTTCCTTGGCGAGCTTCACGCGCTGCGCCTCGCCGCCGGACAGCGTCGTCGCCTGCTGGCCGACCTTTATGTAGCCGAGGCCGACCTCGACCAGCATCGCCATCTTGTCCCGGATCGGGGGCACGGCCTTGAAGAACTCCGCCGCGTCCTCGACCGTCATGTCGAGCACGTCGGCGATCGAGTGGCCCTTGAACTTCACCTCCAGCGTCTCGCGATTGTAGCGCGCGCCGTGGCACACGTCGCAGGTGACGTAGACGTCTGGGAGGAAGTGCATCTCGATCTTGAGCACGCCATCGCCCTGACATGCCTCGCACCGGCCGCCTTTGACGTTGAACGAGAAGCGGCCGGGCTTGTAGCCGCGCGCCTGCGCCTCCGGCAGGCCGGCGAACCAGTCGCGGATCTGGGTGAAGGCGCCGGTGTACGTGGCCGGGTTCGAGCGCGGGGTGCGGCCGATCGGCGACTGATCGATGTCGATCACCTTGTCGAGATGCTGCAGCCCGGTGACCTTGTCGTGCTTGCCGGCGAGGATGCGGGCGCCGTTCAGCTGACGCGCGGCGGCGGCGTAGAGCGTGTCGATGGTGAAGCTGGACTTGCCCGAGCCGGAGACGCCGGTGATGCAGGTGAAGGTGCCGAGCGGGATCGAGGCGGTGACGCCGGTGAGGTTGTTGGCGGTGGCGTTATGCACCGTCAGCTTCTTGCCCGAGCCCTTGCGGCGCTTGGCCGGGACGGGGACCTCGCGGGTGCCGTTGAGGTAATCGGCGGTGACGCTGCCCTTGGACTTGAGGAGCTGCTTGAGCGTGCCTTGGGCCACGATCTGCCCGCCGTGGACGCCGGCGCCGGGGCCCATGTCGACCACGTAATCGGCGGTGCGGATCGCATCCTCGTCATGCTCGACGACGAGCACGGTGTTGCCGAGATCGCGCAGGCGGCGGAGCGTGGCGAGCAGCATGTCGTTGTCGCGCTGATGCAGGCCGATCGAGGGTTCGTCGAGGACGTAGAGGACACCGGAGAGGCCGCTGCCGATCTGCGAGGCGAGGCGGATGCGCTGGCTTTCGCCGCCCGACAGGGTGCCGGAGGTGCGATCGAGGTTGAGATAGTCGAGGCCGACGTTGTTGAGGAAGCCCAGCCGCTCGACGATCTCCTTCAGGATGCGCTCCGCAATGGCGCGCTGCTGGTCGTTGAGGTGGCTGGGCAGGTCGGTGAAGAAGGCGAGCGCGTCGACCACCGAGAGGTGGGTGGCGTGGCTGATGTCCTGCATCGCGACCTTCACCGCCAGCGCCTCGGGCTTCAGGCGGGCGCCGTGGCAGACCTCGCAGGGCTGGGAGGACTGGTACTTGCCGAGTTCCTCCTTCATCCACGCGCTCTCGGTCTGGAGCATACGGCGATTGAGGTTGCCGATGACGCCCTCGAACGGCTTGCTGACGTCGTAGCTCTTCTTGCCGTCGATGAAGGTGAGGGTGACCGCCTTGCCCTTGGTGCCGTGGAGGATGATGTTCCGCACCTCCTCCGGGAGGTCGGCCCAGGGGGTGTCGAGGCTGAAATCATAGGCGCGGGCGAGGGAGCCGAGCACCTGCATGTAATAAGGTGAGGGCGGATTCGACTTCGCCCAGGGGACGACGGCGCCCTTCTTGATGGTGAGCGCGTGGTTGGGAACGACGAGATCCTCGTCGAAGATCAGCTTTTCGCCGAGGCCGTCGCACGCCGGGCAGGCGCCCTGGGGGGCGTTGAAGGAGAACAGGCGCGGCTCGATCTCGGCGATGGTGAAGCCGCTGACCGGGCAGGCGAACTTTTCGGAAAAGACGATGCGGTTGGCGGGCACGCCGGCGTTCTTCATCGCGCCGCCGGACGCGGCCTCATCCTCGCGCCCAGGCACGACGCCGTCGGCGAGATCGACATAGGCGAGGCCGTCGGCGAGCTTCAGCGCGGTCTCGAAACTGTCGGCGAGGCGGGTGGCGATGTCCGCGTTCACCGCGAGGCGATCGACCACGACCTCGATGTCATGCTTGTACTTCTTGTCGAGCGCGGGCGCGTCCTCGATCTCGTGGATTTCGCCGTCGATGCGCACGCGGGTGAAGCCGGCCTTCTGCCACTCGGCCATCTCCTTGCGATACTCACCTTTGCGGCCGCGCACGACCGGCGCGAGGAGGTAGAGCCGCGTGCCTTCGGGCAGCGCCATGACGCGATCAACCATCTGGCTGACGGTCTGCGCTGCGATCGGCTCCCCGGTGACGGGCGAATAGGGGATGCCGACGCGCGCCCAGAGGAGGCGCATGTAATCGTAGATCTCGGTCACCGTTGCGACGGTGGAGCGCGGGTTGCGGCTGGTCGTCTTCTGCTCGATCGAGATCGCGGGCGAGAGCCCCTCGATATGATCGACGTCCGGCTTCTGCATCAGTTCGAGGAACTGGCGGGCGTAGGCGGACAGGGACTCGACGTAGCGGCGCTGACCCTCGGCATAGATAGTGTCGAACGCGAGGCTCGACTTGCCCGAGCCGGAGAGGCCAGTGATCACCGTCAGCGTATCCCGGGGGATATCGACGCTTACGTCCTTCAAGTTGTGCTCGCGCGCGCCGCGGACGGAGATGTGAGTCAGCATGCGTTTAGTTCTACTTCCGTTCCGGTCGGGAGGATAGACCGGAGATGTAGGAAGCGGGGGCGGGGGATGCCAGCGGCGGACGGAATTGAGCGAAATGTGATGGTTACGATCTGACAACAAATAGTAGTATTTCTGCAACACCGTTTTTCAAACCGTCTCCATTCGGCACGACAGGTCTTGCGTCACCCGGCATCGCTGAGCTGTTAAGGGGGCTCACATAACAAGCGGGCGTCAAGCCCGTACAACGGGCATAGTGCCCGCAGAGGGACCATGAAAATCAGGAACTTGCTGAGCGCGACCGCGCTTGCTTGCAGTTGGGCGCTTGTGCCTGCTGCCAGTGCACAGACCGCGCAGGACGCGCCGGCTGACGCGACCACGGCGACCGACGTCGCTGGGCCGACGGCCGCACAGGGCGGCAACGACATCGTCGTGACCGGCTCGCGTATCGCGCGTCCGAACATCGATACTGCAATTCCGGTGACGACGTTCACTGCCGCGCAGCTGAACAGCGTTGGCCAGGTGTCGATCGGCGAAACGCTGAACCGTCTCCCTGCGCTGCGCTCGACGCTGAGCCAGGCAAATTCGACTGCCAACATTGGCACCGCGGGCATCAGCGCGCTCGACCTGCGCGGCCTCGGCACGAACCGCACGCTGGTGCTGGTGAACGGCCGCCGCCACGTGTCGGGTTCGCCGGGCAGCTTCCTGGTCGATACCAACTCGATCCCCAATGACCTGATCGAGCGCGTCGACGTCGTCACGGGCGGCAATTCGGGCGTTTATGGCTCCGACGCAGTGTCGGGCGTCGTCAACTTCGTGCTGAAGCAGGACTATGATGGCCTGTCGGCGCGTCTTCAGGGCGGCATGTCGGAGCGCGGGGATCGCGGTTCCTACCTCGGCAGCCTCGTCTGGGGTAAGAACTTCGCTGAAGGCCGTGGCAACATCACGTTTGCCGCGGAATATGCGAAGTCCGAGCCGCTGTATTTCAGCCAGCGCAACGAGCAGACCGGCGCGTTCACTGGCGTTCCGGGCTTCTACCAGACCGAGCGCACGACCTTCGTGAACCCGGATGGTACTGCGCGCAACGAGCCGCCGGCCGGCAACGGCATCCCGGACCGTTCGTATTTCTCCAGCCGTCTTGGCCAGAACTTCGGCATCATCTCGCTCGGCGGCATGGTGCAGACCGCCTGCCCGGCACCCACCGCGACGAATGGCGCGCTGCGCGACGCGGTTTGCACCGGCGCTCTGTCGCCGACGGGTGGCCGTCTGTCGAACAATTATGCCTTCCTGCCCGATGGCACGCTCGTCCGTGACGTTCCAACGATCGACAATCGTTCGGTCGGCGGCGGCGTCTTTGGTGGCCGTTCGGCTACCGGGGTCGAGGGTGCGATGCTGCTCCCCGGCCTGGAGCGCGCCAACTTCAACATGATGGGCCACTTCGACGTATCGGACGCTTTCCGTCCGTTCTTCGAAGCCAAGTATGTTCGGGTCACAGCCAATCAGACCTCGACGCAGCCGACGTTTGTTAACGGTCGCCTGACGCCGAGCTTCTCGCTGGATAACCCGTTCCTGTCGGCACAGGCACGCCAGACGCTGGGGACGATCCTGCGGGCCGGCGCGACGGGCTTCAACTTCTTCCGCTTCAACAACGACATCGGTACCCGCGCCGAGGATCACAAGCGTGAAACCTACCGCTTTGTCGCCGGCGCGCGTGGCGACCTGTCGGACGGAGGCAACTGGAAGTACGAGGCATCGGTCAACTATGGCCGGACCGAGACCTTCTATCGCACCGGTGGCAACGTCGACATCCTGAAGTTCAACCGCGCGGCAGACGCCGTGCGCAACTCGGCAGGCCAGATCGTCTGCCGCGTGAACGCCGATGCCAGCACTGCCAATGACGATCCGTCGTGCCGCCCGCTCAATCTGTTCGGCGAAGGCGCCCCGCAGACCACGCCGGACGGCATCAACTACGTGCTCGTGGACTCGTCGCGCCGCCAGTGGGCCGAGCAGCTGAACGCCGTGGCCTTCATCAGCGGTGACACCGGAAACTTCTTCACCCTGCCGGGTGGCGCAGTTCAGGTGTCGCTGGGTGGTGAATATCGCCGCGAGGATTACTTCTCGGGTTACGACGACTTCACCAAGGGCGAATATGCCCCGGGGCAGTCGAACACCTTCCTGAATGCGATCCAGGACAGCAACGGACCGGCGACGAACGTCTTCGAAGCGTTTGGCGAAATCCGCGTGCCGATCCTGCGTGGAATGCGCTTCGCCGAGGAGCTGACGCTTGAGGGTTCGGGCCGCGTATCGAAGTACAACTTCCTCAGCGACCCTGTGTACACCTGGACCGCGGGCGGCGTTTATGCTCCGATCCCGGACGTCCGCTTCCGCGTGAACTACGCGAAGTCGGTTCGTGCGCCGAACCTTGCTGACCTGTACGCTGGCACGAGCCAGACGTTTGCCAACAGCTTCGTCGATCCGTGCAGCCAGGACGTGATCAACCAGGATCCGAACCGCGCTCGCAACTGCGCCGCGGCCGGTGTTCCGACCACGATCACCCTGCCGGATGGTTCGACCCGTCCGTGGACCAATGCTCCGACCTCGGGCATCCTGGGCACCAACGGCGGCAACGCGCTGCTTGAGCCGGAAACCAGCCACAGCTTCACGGTTGGCGCCGTGGTGCAGCCGCGGTTCCTGCCGGGCTTCTCGCTGACGGTCGATTATTACAACATCCGCATCAAGAACGCGATCAACTCGATCTCGCCGCAGCAGCTGGTCAATCGCTGCTATGACGACCCGGTCGGGCTGGACAATGAGTTCTGCGCACTGGTCAATCGTCGTCGCGATCCGGGTAATCCCCTTGCTGATTACACCTTCACCGGTCAGCAGGGCCGCCGGTTCGCCGGCTTCCCGGACTTCAACATCGGCATTGTCGGGAATGGTTTCGCCAACAGCGCGTTCAACTATGCAAGCCTGCGCACGAGCGGCATCGACGCTCAGGCAGCGTATTCGCATGAGTTCAGCGACGAGGTGCGGTTGAACCTGCGTGCGGTGGTGAGCTGGCTTGCCACGCGCAATCAGTACACGTTCCTCAACGATCCGAACCGTTACACCCGCATCAAGAGCACGCTGGGTGATCCCGAGTGGCGCGGCCTCTTGTCCGCCAACCTGAAGGCGGGACCGTTCGATGTTGCGTTCACCAGCCAGTATATCGGCAAGCAGACGATCAGTGCCTGGAACGTCCAGCACACCGAGCAGGATCGTCCGCCGACGGACGCCGATCGCAACCCGTTCCTGAACTACCCGGACGTGTTCATCCACGACGTGCAGTTCGGTATCCGTGCGAACGACCAGTTCCGCTTCTATCTGGGCGTGGACAACATCACCGATCAGCTGCCGCCGTACGGCCTGACCGGCACGGGCTCGGGCGATGCAAACATCAGCTCGATCTTCCCGGTGACGGGTCGGTACTTCTATGCCGGCGTGAACGTCCGGTACTGATCGTATCATTGATCAAAAGGGGAAGGGGTCGCTTCAGCGGCCCCTTTTTCTTTTTGCTCGGCTCCGACGCTCAGTCCTCTGCGCCGTCGAGGCGGGCGAGAAGGCGGCCGAGGCGGCCGCGTTTGTAGGCGAGTGCCTGGTAGACGTAGAGGCTGGCGGCGGCCCAGCGGGTGTAGATCCAGGGCTGGTTCAGGCGCCGGGCGAGCCATGCCATGCGGTGGCTCCAGCGCGCGATCGCGGCGCGGGTGCGGTAGATGGCGCGGCGGCGGGGCGGGTGGTCCGTAGCGCGGGGCGCGACGCGCTTTACCGGCGTGATGCGGCGTTTCTGCCAGGTGAGGCGATACGCCAGCCCCTCACGACGCTGGCGAAAGCCGGCGGCCTGCGTGCCGGCAATGAAATCGGCATCAACGTCCGTCAGCGCGAGGCGGCCGTCGGTGATGGCGGCGGTGATACGCGCCGCAATCTCAGGCGAACGGACGATCACCACATTGGTACCGCGGCCGTCGGAGGAATAGGGCTCCACCCAGGCGTCCCCGAAGGAGACATCGGCGCATTCGGCGACGACGTCGTCGCACGCATCGCAGGCGCTGTTCTGAAAGAAGCCGGCCCCCCAATCGCCATCGGCGAGGTGGAACCAGTCCTGCCAGCGGGCCGTGCCATCGTCGAGCGTCAGGTGCGCGGTGTACCAATTGGCGGGGCGATCGGGATCCTTGCGGCGATATTCGACCGCGCGCACCGCGTCGCGCTCAACCCCCAGCTGCCAGGCGAAACTGTCGACAAAGGCGGCGCTTTTCATATGACCACAGAACAGGCCGAGAAGATGGGTGATGCGGTCGTTCAGGACGGGATCCTGCTCCCGCAGCAGGCTGACCGCCTTGATGAAGCAAGGCACGCCGACGATCGCGTAGCGGCCGGGGGTGGCGCGGATCTCGGCCAGCACCTCCGCCAGATCGACCGGATAGTAGCGCGAGCGCGCGCCCTCCAGGATCTGATCGGCGGTGCGCGATATGCGGTAATGGAACAGGCGATCGCCGGTTGACGGGATGACGTGCGCGACGCCGTCGATTGCCCCGGAAGCAAGCAGGTCGGCGGCGACCCAGCTGACCATGCCGCCGGAGCTGCCGCGCTCCCGAAAAGGCGGCTGATCGGCGTGGCCCACATAATTGGCCTCGTAGCGGCCGAGGCGGGGATCGTGATGCGGCGCGGCGGGGAAGCGGGCGAGGGCGAGCTGATCCTCGTTGCGGGCGGCGGGCGAGAAGGGGCAGGTGGCCGCAAAGGCGGCGGGCGACGGGGCGTGTCCGGTCTTGTGATCCGTCAGCGTGGCGCTGCTTGGCTTGCGCTGGCCGTAGCGGTCCCATGTCATGCCGCGGGTCGCGCAGCCACCGCAGCCGATGCACAGGCCGGCTTCGACGATGTCGGCGGGGGTGAGCGCCTCAGGCGAGGGCATGATCAAGGAAGCGCGCCGAACTGGCCCGCTCCGTCGCGAGGCGATCGGCCAGGCCTGCGGGGAGGGCGCCGAGGCGGTCGGCGAAATCGTCGTCGCTCACCGCCGCCGTGACGAGGTGCCGTTCGAGGCCAAGCATGTTGGTGAGATCCTGCACCTTGTTGCGGCGATAGGGCGAGGCGGCGCAGACGAACGGGCGGTGGTGTCGGATCGCAAAGACGCAGCCGTGGAAGAAATTCGTCGC
The DNA here is from genome assembly GCF_045369765.1 of Sphingomonas olei. Classification (NCBI taxonomy): domain Bacteria; kingdom Pseudomonadati; phylum Pseudomonadota; class Alphaproteobacteria; order Sphingomonadales; family Sphingomonadaceae; genus Sphingomonas; species Sphingomonas olei. Next base: position 27,766 of record NZ_JBIQEU010000001.1, on the reverse strand, counting down.
GACTGCCGCGGCGCCGGCGAACAGAGCGGAGAATTCGGCCGGGTCGGCATCGATCCTGGCCTCGTCCGCGATCGGGCTGGGGTAGCCTACCGCGACCAGGCGGGTGCCGCTGCGATCGGCCCAGCGTCGCAGCTGCGCGGTGTACCAGTCGGGGAAGCTGTGGCCGTAGATGAGGGCGTAGCGGCCCGGACCCGAGGCTGCAGCGTCGGGAATGACGCCGGGAAACTGGAGGCAGGGATCGAGCACGAGGGGCGGCCCGCCCGCAGCCTCCGCCTGATCGGCGGCGAGCGGCGCGAGCAGGGCGCGGCTGTTCTCGTCCCGCACCGACAGCGCATCGAAACGGCGAAGTCGATCGAGCCACGGGCCGTCGATGCCGTCGGCCAAGTCGTGGTTGCCGACGCTGGCGGCGTAGGAGACGAGCCGATCGGTGGGGAGGCGATCACCGAAGAAGATCGGCTCGCCCGAATACCAGGGGTGGCGGAAGTTCCAGACTTCGTCACTGCCGACCACCACGGCGTCATAATGCGGGGCCTGCGCCGGGTTTCGCAGCGGGAAGGGCGGCGACAGCGGCAAGGCGTCGACCGCGGCGATCAAGGCGCGGGTCTTGCGGCCAAGCGCCGCGAAATGTCGTGGGTCGGTGCGCATCGGCAGGGTCGGCTGAAAGGCGTTGCGCGCCTCGCGCCATTCCACGCAGCGCGAGCGGTGATCCAGCAGTTCGGCATCCAGCCCGCGCGCGCGCAGCCCCTCCACCAGGCAGCGCGCCTGCCAGTAGGAGCCGTAGTTGATCGAGCGATGGAAGGTGAGGACACCGACCTTGCGTGGACCTGCCGGGCGCGCCGCCATGCCGCCTAGCGCCCGTAGATGAGGTCGAGCACCTCCGCGGAGCGGGCGAAATGATCCGCAGCGGGATCGTAACGGTCACTGTGCGCAAGCTGCTGCGCCCAGGCGGCGGCGGCACGGCCGCCCCAATCATCCGGCCCGTCGGTCAGGCGGTGAGTGGCGGTGCCGGTGAAATGATCGGCGGTGAAATCATAGAAGCTGCCGCCGACATTGCGGAAGCCGGCCCCCCCCCGCGTGCCGTAGAAATCGGCGGCGATCACCGCATCCTGCCCGGCGTGGAGGCGCCAAGAACAGGTGAGGCGGACGGTGGCGCCGCCCGCGGTGAAGCTGGCGCTGGCATAATCCTCCACCGAGCCGGGGTGGAGCGGCTGTCCCCCGGCATAAAGCGCGGCATGGGCGTCGCTCGCCTTGGGGAAGCCCAGTGTCCAGAGTGCGAGATCGACGAGGTGGACGCCGAGGTCGACGACACAGCCGCCGCCCGACTGCACCGGATCGTAGAACCACGGCTTGTCCGGGCCGTAGGCATTGTGGAACGTGAGATCGACCGCGAAGACATCGCCCAGCGTGCCCTCGCGGATCAGGCCGGCGATCGCCTCCATCCCTGCGGTGTGGCGATACGACAGGTCGACGCCGAGCAGCCGGTCGGCGGCGCGCGCGGCGGCGATCACTGCATCCACCTCCGCCGCGGTTCGGCCGAGCGGTTTCTGGCAGAAGACGGCCTTTCCCGCCTGAAGCGCCTGGATCGACTGATCGGCATGAAGTGCGCTGGGCGTCGCGATGACCACGCCATCGATGTCGAGCGCGAGCATGTCGTCGAGCGTGTCGACGATGCGGATCGTGGGAGCGATGGTGGCCGCCTCCGCGATACATTCAGGCGAGGGGTCGCAGACCGCGACGGCATCGACCGCCCCCGTCGCCACCATGGCAGCCATGCGGTGCCGGCCGATCCAGCCGGTGCCGAGGAACCCGATACGGGGCTTCATATGCGCGCCCCTCAGGCCGAGGCGACGAGCTTGAGCGGCGAGGCCTGACCGGCGCCGGACTGCGCGGGCGCGTAGCGATCGATCATCTCGGCACAGAAATCAGCGAACATCTGCGGATCGCGCGCCGGGCTGGTGTGATGCGGCTGGACGCCGAGATGCTCGGGCGTGAAGCAGAAGGTGACGGTGACCTCGAAGTCGGCCAGCGCCTCCATCTGGCGGTCGAACCAGTCGAGCGCATTGGGGCGGAAGCGATCGGCCCAGCTGAGCCCGGTGCGCAGCTTGCGCGTGCCCAGCCGCTTCAGCCAGTCGACCGCCTCGTCGAGCCGCGGATCCTCGAAGTGGAACCATTGCATCAGGCCCATGTCGGCCGCGTGGCGGGCATAGACGTCGAGCGCCGGCTTTGGCGTCCCGTCCTCGCGGATCAGGCCCATGTAGAAATGGCGGTAATAGCTGGAGCCTTCCGCCTCGCGGTGGCGGGTGGTCGCGCCCCATGCCTGGGGTAGATCGAACAGCGAATACCAATAGACGTTGGGCACACGGCCGATCAGCAGCTCGGCGGTCTTTTCGACGCCGAAGACCTGCACTTCCTCTGCCCCGAACGAGCCCACGCCGACCTCGGTCACCCAGATCGGCTTGTCGGTTACGACCTCCTCGATCTCGGCGATCTTCTTGGGCCAGTCGTGGATCGACCACAGGTTCCAGTCGAGCGGGAAGCCGTGCACGGCGACGACGTCCACCGCATCAAGCGCGCCATGCGCCCGCATCCGGTTCACCCATTGTGGGTCGATCGGCGACATGCCGCCCAGCACGCGGGTGACCGCCGGATTGATCGCGGCGATCGCATTGCCGGCGCGGATCACGTGATCGGCGTAGGACGACCAGTCGGGATCGATCTCCGGATCCCAGTGCGATTTGTTGTTCGGCTCATTCCAGATCATCGCCGCTTCGATCACGAACCTGTACCCCCCTTGGCTGGATAGACCGCCGCCGGGCCATGCTGGCCAAACGGCACCGGTGCGACCCGGCAGAAATAAACATCGCCGTCGGCCTGCGCCTCAACGGAGAAGCCGGCTGCGCGCAGCATGGCCTGGCTGCCGGCGGCGTTGGGCGCCCACCAGTTCGTCCAGTCGCCAGCGAACTGCCGTTCGATGAAATGCATCTTGGGATAGCCGGGCGCGTCGAAATAGGCGGGCTGGCGATAGGTGCCCGGTTCGAAGAAGGGGTGATCCTCCGGCACGTCGGCGATCTCCGGCGAGCCCTGCTGCAGCGTCTGGAACAGCATGGCATCGCGCGCGACATGCTCGCGGATGAGGTCCAGCGCCAGCAGCGGGTGGCGCAGATGGTAGAGGACGCCCATGAAGATCACGAGGTCGAACGTCTCGCCCAGCGCAGCCACGTCATAGACCGACAGGTTGCGGAACTCGACGCCGGTGAAGCCGAGCGCATCCGTCGCGAGACGCGCCTGCGCGAGATAGCGATCGTCGCTGTCGATGCCGACCACCCGCTCCGCGCCGCGGCGTTTCATCTCCACCGAGTAGAAGCCGGCGTTGCAGCCGATGTCGAGCACGCTCTTGCCGGTGAGATCGGCCGGAACGATCGAGGCGAACCGCGCGAATTTGTCCGCCGGGTAATTGCCGAGAAAGTGATCGGGCGCGGTTGCGACGCCGTTCAGATCGATATTGTGGAACCACGGCGCCAGCGCCGCGATGCTGCTCCTGAGTGCGTCATACGGTCTTTGATCGTCCGAACGATTGGCTACCGGCATCGCGCCCCCTGGATGTCGGCCCGCGACATGCGGTGCCATGACGAGTGACGGGCATCTGCACCTGTGCGCAGGCCCCTCGTTTCGCTTAACGAACGGAGTTTGAAGGTGTTCCCGGTGGCCGGCGCGTTGACGCGCGATGGAACCGGTGGGCGGTCCGCGACATTCGGCTTTGTTGATGGACAACGGCGCCCAGCAATGGATTTCGGCAATGCGTGAGGGCGACTATGCGCGCGCCTGGGCGCTGTCCGCGCGTGATCTTGCCGCGCGTGATCCGGCAACCCGCGATGACCCGCGGCTGCCCTATCATCAACGTTGGGTGTGGGACGGGCGACCCTTCGACGGGCGTCATGTGCTGGTGCGATGCTATCACGGGCTGGGAGACACGCTGCAATTCGCCCGCTTCCTGCCGGCGCTCACGGCGCGAGCGCGGCGCGTGACGGTGGAGGCGCCCGAGCGGCTCCATTCGCTGCTGGCCAGTGCCGATCCCGCGGTGACGCTGGCGCCGTTCGACCATGCCGATCCGCTTCCCCCGGCGGAGTGCGATATCGAGATTACCGAGCTTCCCTTCGCCCTACGGTGCCGGCCCGACGTGGTCGCCGCCCCCTACCTCAGCGTGATGCCCGATGTCCTGCCGACGGGCGTGATCGGGCTGTGCCACCAGGGTGGGGATTGGGATCCGGGCCGCTCGTTCGATCCGCTGCTGCTGGAAAACATTGCGGAGGCGAACCGGTGCGTGACGCTGGTGCCCGAGTCATCGCCGCTGCCAGTGCTCAATCCCGCGGGCTGCGCCTTCACCATGGAGGAGACCGCCGCGCTGGTGGCGGCGTGCGACCTCGTCATCACGGTGGATACGATGATCGCGCATCTTGCCGGTGCGCTGGGGCGGCCGACCTGGCTGTTGCTGAAGGCGGAGCCGGACTGGCGCTGGAACCCGGCGGCGACCGCCACCCCCTGGTACCCCAGCATGCGCTTGTTCGTGCAGCAATCGCCCGGCGACTGGGCCGGGGTGATCGCCCGCGTCCACGCCGCGCTGGTGGCGCGCAACGCCCCCCTCATCAACAACGAAAGGTCGGACCATGGCAACGATTGCGGCACCGTCGGTTCCCGTCTCCTGGGGTGAATTGCTCGACAAGATCACGATCCTGGAGATCAAGCGCGACCGGATCGCCCGTGCCGAGGCGCGGGAGAATGTGCTGCGTGAATATCGCCTGCTGCGGGGGATCGGCGCCCAGGTGCTGAACCGTAGCGGTGTCGCCGCGCTGGTCGAGGCGCTGAAGCGGGTCAACGAGACGCTTTGGGAAATTGAAGACGCGATCCGCGAACAGGAGGCGGCGCGCGATTTCGGCGCCGAGTTCGTCCGTCTGGCGCGCGCGGTGTACCAGCGCAACGACGAGCGGGCGGCGATCAAGCGCGAGATCAACCGGGCGCTGGAATCCGACCTGATCGAGGAAAAGAGCTACGCCGCCAGCGTGGCCGCGTAGCGTCGGCGCGGACGGCGGCGTAAGGGGCGTGCCGAACGCAGGATGGTGGGGCCGGGGTGCGGACGAGGCTGAGTATCTGCCGGCGCAAGCACAGGTTCGCCGATACGCGGGAGGCGATCGATTTCGCGCAGGCGCATGATCTGGCGCTATGGCCGTATCGCTGTGACCGGTGCGGTATGATCCATCTGACCAGCCGCCGGAAGGGCAAGTGGCGGCCGCTGTCGTGACGCGGGCGGCCGCGCGGCGCTAGCGGGCGGGCTCCGCAACGCTGCTGTCGGACGGCGCCAGCAACTCCGGCTGACCGGCGATCGCGCCGGTGCCGCGGCGGCCCCGCTTGGCGCGGTACAATGCCTCGTCCGCTCCCTTCAGCAGCGTCGAACGGTCGGCGTGCGCATCATCGAGCACGCAGGCGCCGATGGTCGCGGACACGGTGATCTCCCGATCATCGGCGCTGACCGTGTGGCGCAACTCGGACAGCAGGATGCCGATCCCCTCTGCCAGCCGCTCGCGCGCATGGGTGCCGCGCAGGAGGACGACGAACTCGTCACCGCCGAGGCGGGCAGCAAGATAATCGCCAAGATAATCCGCGGCGCGCAGCCGGGCCGCGACGACGCGCAGGACTTCATCGCCCGCCGGATGCCCGCGGCGATCGTTCACCTCCTTGAACCGATCGAGGTCGATGATGGCCACCGCGAGCGGGGAGGAGTGTTCCCGCGCGCTGACGATCGCCTCGTCAATCTGCTCGTTGAACGCGCGGCGGCTGGCAAGACCGGTGAGATCGTCGGTCAGCGCGTATGCCCGCAGCCGACGTTCGACCTTGTAGCGTTCGGTGATGTCCTGGATGACGCCGATCATTGCCACGACCTTGCCGTCACGCAGTTCCGGCTCGCCCATCGTGCGAACGCGGCGCTGCACGCCATCGGCGTTGATGAAGTCGAGCTCCAGGTCCCAGGGGCGGCCTTCTGCCTTGCAGGCGACGAGCGCCTGTTGCAGCAACGCGCGATCGCCCGGCGCGTAGAAGGACATGGGCTCGATCGCCGCAGTGTCGGTGTCGGGTGGCAAATGGTGGATGGCGTAGGTTTGCGCCGACCAGTGCGACCGCCCAGTGTGCAGATCGAGCCGCCACGAGCCGATGCGCGCCATACGTTCGGCCTGCTGGAGCAGCCGCTGGGCACGCTCGATCTCGACCAGCGCCTCCTGCCGCTCGACTGCGAGGCGCAGCCGGTCATTGCTGATCCGGCGGGTCGACAGGATCGATTCCACGACCCGCGCCATGCCTTCGAACAACGCGATCTTGTCCGCAGGTGGCGTTTGCGGGCGATCATCAGCGACGCACAAGGTGCCGATCGGGAGCGGAGGGCGACCGTCCTCTGCGCTGATCCGCAGCGGGACGCCGGCGTAGAATCGGATATGCGGCCGACCGGTGACGAAGGGATTGGTCGCGAAGCGCGGATCCGCGCGCGTGTCGGGGATGACCAGGGTTTCGTTGGCGGCCACCGTATGCTGGCAGATCGACGCATCCCGCGGCGTTTCCGCTTCGTCGAGGCCGAAGCGCGCCTTGAACCACTGGCGGTTCACGTCGAGCAGCGAGACGAATGCCATCGAGCAGCCGAACAGGTGACGCGCGCCCTCCACGATCGCGTCGAACTCAGCTTCGGGCGCGGTATCGAGCACTTCAAGCGTGCGCAGCGCGCGCAAGCGCTCTTCTTCAAGCGCGGGCGACATGGGTCGACCTTCTGTCACAATGCTTACCCAAATGTTAACGCCGCGGCGCTCAGCGCAGCGGCTTTTTTTCCAGTTTGCGGGCGAGGGTGCGGCGATGCATGCCGAGCCGGCGCGCGGTTTCGGAAATGTTGAAGCCGGTTTCCGCCAGCGTTTCGTTGATCCGTTCCCATTCCAGCGTCTTGATCGATGTGCTGCGGCCTTCGATCGGCACGGCAGCGTCCCCCAGAGCGGCCTTGCCGAACGCCGCTTCGATATCGTCGGTGTTGGCGGGCTTTGCGAGATAATGGCACGCGCCAAGCTTGATCGCCTCCACCGCTGTTGCGATGCTGGCAAAGCCGGTGAGGACGACGATGAGCATGGCGGGGTCAAAGGCGTGGAGCCGTTCCACGCAGGCGAGGCCGGAAGCGCTGCCCAGCTTCAGATCAACCACCGCATAGCCGGGATGCGCTTCTTCCAGCGCGGCCTCCATTTCGGCAGGGCCCTGCGCCACCCAGACCGCATAGTCGCGCCGTTCAAAGGAGCGTTGCAGGGTCCGCGCAAAGGTCGAGTCATCCTCGACGATGAGGAGGCGGCGCTGATCGGTCATGGCGATGGTGTACCAGTGCGGCAGTCGCTTTCAAAACGCGCGGCGCGGATTGTCGCGATCAGCGCCGCTTGGGGGCGAGCGGCAGGACCAGCCTGACCTCCGCACCGCCGCCTTCGCGGTTCACGGCCTCAAGTCGGCCGCCGAGCCGGCGGGCAACGTTGTTGGCCAGGAACAGGCCAACGCCGTGGCCGGCCCCCTTGCCGGACTGGTAGAGTTTGCCAAGGCTGGCCAGCTGCGCCTCGGTAAAGCCGCGCCCGTCGTCGATCACGGCGATCACCAGTTCCTCGCCGTCGCGCGTGGCGCGCAACGTCAGCCCGGCAGGGGATGCCTCGGCAGCATTGTCGAGGAGGTTCCAGATCGCCTGGCGAAGCGCGGGGCCGGCAACCACCGCGGCATCGCCGAGGGCTTCCAGATCCACCACCAGCGGCGCGCTGGCCAGCGTGGGGCGCCATTCATCGACGATGTCAGCGAGGAAGGCGCCCGCCGGGACGCTTTCCATCGCCTCGCCCCGCGGCTCCCCGGCGGAATGGAGGATATCGGTGACGATCGCCTTGCAGCGCTGCACCTCGGCCTGCATGTCATCGAGCTCGGCGGCGAGCTCTGGATCCTGTGCGATCTTGGGCAGGCGGCGCCAGTCGCCCAGGATGACGGCGAGCGAGGCGAGCGGGGTGCCGAGTTCATGCGCCGCGCCGCTGGCGAACAGCCCCATGCGCACGATCCCTTCCTCCTCCGCCGCACGCTGGCGCAGATCGGCGAGATAGGCGTCACGGGCGCGCAAATTGCGGCTGATGCGGGTGACGAACATGGCGAGCAGCACGCCGCTGAGCACGAAGCTGAGCCATGCGCCGAAGGTGGTGAGATCGCCGATCAGCGGCTCAAGCTCCGGCGGGTAATCGAGCGGGCGGCTGCCGACGGTCAGGCCGGCGAAGCAGATTGCGGTCAGAACGACCAGCACCCAGACCGACCAGGTTTGCAGCAGGATCGCGCCCAGCACGACCTGCAGCAGATAGAGCGACACAAACGGGTTGGATGCGCCGCCGCTGAGCGACAGTTGCGCGGTGAGCGAGCCGACGTCGAACAGGAGCCCGAACAGGAGCGCGATCCGCGGCACCCGCTTCGTGCGGAGCAGGGCGAAGCTGATGATATTGGCGCCGGCCTGAAGCGCGATGACGAGCAGCATCGGCAGCAACGGCAGGTGAAAGCCCAGCGCATATTCGACGAACAGGATCGTCAGGAGCTGCCCGGCGACGGCGATCCAGCGCAGATGCACCAGCTGGCGCATATTCTCCGCCGCGGTGGAATCACGCGACGATCCGGCCTGGTCGGAGCGGCGGCCCGTCAGTGCGAGGATCGGGGCTTCCATCAGCGCCGCCGGCCCGAGCGCAGGACCATCACCGCGCCAGCCACGCTCAGCAGCGCCAGCGCGAACCAGGTTACGGCATAGGACAGGTGATTGTTGCGGAAGGAGATCACGGTCAGGCCACCGACCGGATAGCCGCCGGGATTGGGCGTATCGTCCGCGTCGATGAAGAAGGGCGCGGTCGCCCCAAGCTGGCGTGCGCGGGCGATCGCCGCCACGTCGCGCGAGAACCAGCGGTCGGCCGCCGGATCATTGCTGCGCAGGAAGCCGCCGCCGGGTTCGGGGTCGCGCATGAGGCCGGTGACCGTGACCGGCCCGGTGGGGAGCGCGGCCTGGCGGGTTGCGCGGTCGCGGCGGTCATCGGGCACATAGCCGCGATTGACGAGGATGATGCCATCCTGGGTCTGCAGCGGGGTGAGCACCCACCAGCCGCCGCCCAAGGCGGTGAGCGCCTGAACCAGCGTTTCGCGATCGTGGAGGAAGGTGCCGGTCACGCGGACCCGGCGATAGGCGTTGTCGCCCTGCCATTCATCCCGCGGGGGGAGGACGGAGGGGGCGGCGTGAACCCGCCCCCCCACCTTGGCGATCAGATCGAGTTTCCATGCGCGTCGCTCGACCTGCCAGATGCCCAGGCCCGCGAACAGAATGGCGAGCGCCAGACAGAGGCCGGCGAAAGCGACGCGCCGCATCACATGCCGATGCCGTCCATCGGCATCATGTTGGTGTTGAGATGGTACATGATCCACAGCGAGCCGGCGATCACGATGGCGACGATCACCAGGGTGAAGAGCATGGTCAGCATCGTCCAGCCACCTTCCGACTGACGGTTCACGTGCAGGAAGAAGACCGTGTGCACGATGATCTGCACAAAGGCGAGCGCCACCACGATGACGGCGGTCAACTGCGCCGTCAGCGTGCCGCTCATCACCAGCCAGAACGGAATGGCCGTGAGCACCGCCGACAGGAGGAAGCCGATGACATAGCCGCGGGCGGAGCCGTGGCCGTGGCCACCATCGGGCGGCGGCCCGTCATGGTGCTGATCATGGGCGTGGGCCGACGCATGCGCCGGGGCGTGGGGCGTGCTCATCGCAGAACTCCGAGCAGATAGACGAAGGTGAAGACGCCGATCCAGACGACGTCGAGCAGGTGCCAGAACATGCTGAGGCACATCAGGCGGCGGCGGTTCTCGGGGATGAGGCCGCGCTGACCCACCTGGACGATCATCACGAGGATCCAGATGAGGCCGCTGAACACGTGGAGGCCGTGCGTGCCGACGAGCGTGAAGAAGGCCGACAGGAAGGCGCTGCGCATCGGCGTCGCGCCTTCATGGATCAGCTCGGCGAACTCGTACAGCTCGATCGCGATGAACGCAGCGCCGAACAGCGCGGTGATCGCCAGCCAGAGCTGCGTGCCCTGCTTGTTGCCGCGCTCCATCGCGATCATCGCCATGCCGCAGGTGATCGAGGAGATCAGCAGCATCGCGGTGTTCAGCGCGACCAGCGACAGATCGAAGATCTGGAAGGGCGCCGGGCCGCCGGCATAGCCGGTGCTGAGCACGCCATAGGTGGCAAACAGGGTCGCAAAGATGAGCGCGTCGCTCATCAGATAGATCCAGAAGCCCAGCATCGTGCCGCCGGAGCTGTGATCGTGATGATCCGCTTCGGTCTGGTAGAAGACGGGCGGGGCGTCGTCGGCCCCGGCCATCTTCCGTGCATCCTCCACGGTGGGGGAATGGTTGGTCATGTCAGGCTCCCGCCAGCGCGTTCTTGCGTTCATTCTCGGCCACTTCCTCGGCCGGAATGTAATAGTCGCGGTTGTAGTTGAACGTGTGGGCGATGCCGTAGCCGATCATCGCCACGAAGCTCGCGGCGGCCAGCCACCACATGTACCAGATCATCGCGAAGCCGAGCACTGCGGCGAGCGCCGACAGGATGACACCGGCCCCCGTGTTACGCGGCATGTGGATGGGCCGGTAACCACTGGTCGGGCGCTTGAAGCCGCGCACCTTCATGTCGTGCCACGCGTCCAGATCGTGCACCACCGGGGTGAAGGCGAAATTGTACGCCGGCGGGGGCGAGCTGGTCGCCCATTCCAGGGTACGGCCGTCCCAGGGATCGTCGCCGACGCGCAGCTTCTCACGGTTCTTGATGCTGACCGCGATCTGGATGACGAAGGCCGCGATACCGATGGCGATGATCACCACGCCGACGGCAGCGATCATGAACAGCGGCTGGAGCGTCGCGTCGTCAAGGTGACGCAGGCGACGGGTGACGCCCATCAGGCCTGCGACGTACATCGGCGTCCACGCGATCCAGTAGCCGATCACCCAGCCCCAGAAGTGGATCTTGCCCCAGAACGGATCGAGCTTGAACCCGAAGGCCTTGGGCCACCAGTAATCGATGCCGGCGAACAGGCCGAACACGACGCCGCCGATGATGACGTTGTGGAAGTGCGCCACCAGGAACAGCGAGTTGTGCAGCACGAAGTCGGCCGGCGGGATGGCAAGCATCACGCCCGTCATGCCGCCCACCACGAAGGTGAGCATGAAGGCAACGACCCACTGCATCGGCAGCTCGAACCGGATCTGGCCACGGTACATGGTGAACAGCCAGTTGAAGATCTTCGCACCGGTCGGGATCGAGATGACCATCGTCGCAATGCCGAAGAAGCTGTTGACGCTGGCGCCAGAGCCCATGGTGAAGAAGTGGTGCAGCCACACCAGGTAGCTCAGGATCGTGATGACGACCGTGGCATAGACCATCGACGAATAGCCGAAGAGCCGCTTGCCGGTGAAGGTCGAGGTGATTTCCGAATAGATGCCGAACACCGGGAGGATGAGGACGTACACCTCCGGGTGACCCCAGATCCACACCAGGTTCCAATACATCATCGGGTTGCCGCCGAGATCATTGGTGAAGAAGTTGGTGCCGACGTAGCGGTCAAGCATCAGCATCGCGAAGGCGGCGGTCAGCACCGGGAAGATCGCGACGACCAGCACGTTGCTGCACAGCGCCGTCCAGACGAACACCGGCAGCTTCATCATCGTCATGCCGGGCGCGCGCATCTTGATCACGGTCACGACCATGTTGATGCCCGACAGCGTCGTGCCGACCCCGGCGATCTGTAGCGCCCAGAGATAATAGTCGGGCCCCGGATCAGGGCTGTTCTGCAGGTTCGCGACCGGCACATAGTTCAGCCAGCCCGCGCGGCTGAATTCGCCGACGAACAGCGAGACCATGACCAGCGCCGCACCGGCAGCCGTCAGCCAGAAGCTGAAATTGTTGAGGAACGGGAAGGCCACGTCGCGCGCGCCGATCTGCAGCGGCATCACATAGTTGATGATGCCGACCACCAGCGGGATCGCGACGAAGAAGATCATGATCGTCCCGTGCGCGGTGAAGATCTGATCATAATGGTGAGCGTTCAGATAGCCTTCGTTCGCACCGAAGGAGATCGCCTGCTGTGCACGCATCATCACCGCGTCCGCGAACCCGCGGAGCAGCATGATGATGCCCAGGATTATGTACATAATCCCGATCTTCTTGTGGTCCACGCTGGTGAACCATTCGTGCCACAGATAGCCCCACAGCTTGTACTTCGTGATCGCGCCGACGATGCCGAGGCCCAGCACGACGACGACGGCAAAGGTCACGAGCAGGATAGGCTCGTGCACGGGGAAGGATTCTAGACTGAGGCGACCGAAGATCGTCTTCAGAACGGATTCGTTGAACATGAGGAGCTCCGGCGGCTCAGCCGCGCGCCGCGCCGGTCACGCCGGGCACGGTTGGCAGGAGAAGGAAGGACATGTCGCGGTTGCGGGGCGAGTCGGGCTTGGTCGAACCAGGCGCGCCGGGCTGCGGCGGCTTGCTGAGGTGCGGCGCGGGTTCGATTTCCTCGCTTTCCTTGAGCAGCGCGCCATCGGGCTTTTCGCGCGGGATCGACGTGCGGCCGGCGGGCGCCCCGACAGGGCGCATCTCGTGCGGCTTGGCACCGCGCAGCGCCGCGTCGCGCGCCATGATCTCGCTCATGCACGGCGTGCCGGGCGTGACGCAGCGTTCATAGATGCGCTGGAACAGCTGCGGCTGGACCGAGGAGAAGAACATCGCCGGCACCTGTTCGCTGGGCTTTTCCAGCTTCAGGTAATTGGCGGTGTCGAGCGAGCCGCCGCGTGCCTTCACCTCGTTCACCCAGCGATCAAAGCCGGCATTGTCCACGCCCAGCAGCTTGAAGCGCATGTAGGAGAAGCCGGCGCCGCTGTAGTTGGCGGACATGCCCTCATAGTCGCCGGGGCGATTGAGTACCGCGTGCAGCGTGCTGCGCATCCCCGGCATGGTGTAGACCATCCCCGCCAGCGTCGGCGCGTAGAAGGTGTTCATCATGTTCGTCGACGTCATGTCGAACCGCACCTCGCGGTTCACCGGGAGCGCCAGTTCATTGACCGTCGCGATGCCCAGTTCCGGGTAGATGAACAGCCATTTCCAGTCGAGCGACACGACCTGGACCAGCATCGGCCGTTCGTTCTTCGGCTTCGGCTGAGTCGCGGAGATGCGGTTCAGCGGGCGGAACGGATCGAGCAGGTGAGTGCTCGACCAGGTCAGCGCGCCGAGCGCGATGATGATGAGGAGCGGGGCCGACCAGATCACCAGCTCCAGCGAGGTGCTGTGATCGAAGTGGGGATCGTAGGTCGCGTCCTTGTTGCCCTTGCGATAGCGCCAGGCGAACACCACCGTCAGGATCATCACCGGGACGATGATGAGCAGCATCAGCCCGACCGAGGCATAGATCAGGTTGCGCTCCTGAAGCGCGACGTCGCCTGCCGGATCGAGCACGGCGCTTTGGCAACCGGCGACGAACAGCAGGAGCGGAAGCAGGGCCAGGCGGGCGAACCGCGGGACCGGGGCGGGATGATCGGGCATATCCAGGCGCTCCTAGGCCGAGTCCAGTAGCCGCTACATTGGACAATTTGTCCAATCCCGTCACTGGCGTCGGTTAGGCAGAGGAGTGTATTAGTGACCCCCGAGGCGGGCCAATCATTAATCGCACGGCCGAGTGCCGCGGGAGCATGACGGAAAATGACTGCATCGACCAACGCGCCGGATTCGGCAGCCCTGGAACGAGATGCCCGACTGATCAACGCGCGCCACAAGGATGTCGCGCCCGGCGAGATCGCCATCGGCGTGATCATCGGCCGCACCAGCGAGTTCTTCGACTTCTTCGTCTATGCGATCGCATCGGTGCTGGTGTTCCCGCAGCTGGTGTTCCCGTATGTCGATGCGCTGACCGGCACGCTCTATTCCTTCGCGATTTTCGCGCTGGCATTCATCGCGCGGCCGTTCGGCACGCTGCTGTTCATGTGGATCGACCGTGTCCATGGCCGCGGCACGAAGCTGACCATCGCGCTGTTCCTGCTGGGCGGGTCGACGATCTCGATCGCGCTGCTGCCCAGCTATGCCCAGGTCGGCACGCTGTCAGCGGTGCTGCTGGCGCTGTTCCGCATCGGTCAGGGCGTGGCGCTGGGCGGGGCGTGGGACGGTCTGCCGTCGCTGCTGTCGCTGAACGCGCCTGAGGAAAAGCGCGGCTGGTATGCGATGATCCCGCAGCTGGGCGCGCCGCTTGGCCTGCTCGTCGCCTCCTGCCTGTTCGCCTATTTCCTCGCGATCCTGTCGCCTGAGGACTTCATCAGCTGGGGCTGGCGCTATCCGTTCTTCGTGGTGCTGGCGATCAACGTCGTGGCGCTGTTCGCCCGCCTGCGCCTCGTCGCGACGCCCGAGTTCGAGCGGCTGTTCGAAAGCCGCGAGCTGCAACCGTCGCCGGCGTTCGCCACCATGTTCCGTGAGCGCCGCACGATCATCCTTGGCGCCTTCGCCCCGCTGGCGAGCTTCGCGCTGTTCCACCTCGTCACCGTCTTCCCGCTGTCGTGGGTGACGCTGGAAGTGGGCGAGGACCCGGTGCGCTTCCTGGGCATCGAGGCGCTGGGCGCGGTGGTCTGCGTCCTTGCCATCCTGGCCTCGGGCGTGATTGCCGACCGGGTCGGCCGGCGCGCGGTGCTGGGCGTCTCGGCGGCGCTGATCGCGGTGTACAGCGGCTTCGCCCCGCGCCTGCTCGACGGGGGCCAGGTGGGCGAGACGATCTACATGATCGGCGGTTTCGCGCTGCTCGGCCTGGCGTTCGGACAGTCGTCGGGCGCGGTGAACAGCAACTTCCCGCCCGAATCGCGGTACACGGGCGCGGCGATCGTCGCCAATGCGGCCTGGGTGATCGGCGCCGGCTTCGCGCCGCTGGTGGCGCTGTTCCTCGCCAGCCGCTTCGGTCTGTGGTCGGTGGGCCTCTACCTGCTGTCGGGCGCAATCTGCACGCTGGGGGCGCTGGCGATCAACAAGGACTTCGCCCGCCGGGCGGCCTGATCGCGGCGCTTACCCGCATCCTGATGCACGAACGGGCGCCGACGATGTCGGCGCCCGTTTTCGTTTGGCTTGGGACTGGCAGGTTTGCGCCTGTCCTAGGAGAGGGGCGCGGTCAGTCCTTGTCCATCCGGGCGCCGACGTGCCGCTCGCCACGCTTGCGGGCGAGTTCCTCCTGCCGGTGACGCTCGGCGAGGCGGGCGCGCTTGTCGTCGTCCAGGTCGGCGTGACACGCGGGGCAGCTGATGCCCTCTTCATACAGCGGCGACTGGCGCTCCTCGGGGCTGACCGGGCGGCGGCAGGCGCGGCACAGCACGTGCGTGCCAGGGGCCAGGTCGGGCGTCACCGCGACACGCTCGTCAAAGACGAAGCATTCGCCCTGCCACGAGACTTGGTCCGCCGGCATCTTTTCCAGATAGTTCAGGATGCCGCCTTGGAGGTGATAGACCTCCTCGATCCCCTCCGCCTTCAGGAAGGCCGTGGATTTCTCGCAGCGGATCCCGCCGGTGCAGAACATCGCGACCTTCTTCTTGCCCGCGGTCAGCTGGTCGCGATTGGCGCGGAACCAGGCCGGGAAGTCGCGGAAGCTGCGTGTCTCGGGGTTGATCGCGCCGGGGAAGGTGCCGATCGCGACTTCGTAATCGTTGCGCGTGTCGATCACCACCGTGTCCGGCCGGGTGATCAGGGCGTCCCATTCCTCGGGCGCGACATAGGTGCCGACATCGGTGAGCGGATCGAGATCCGGCTGCCCCATGGTGACGATCTCTCGCTTCAGGCGCACCTTCAGCCGATGGAAGGGCTCGGTTGGCGCCCAGGCGTATTTGACCGCGAGGTCGGCACAGCCGGGCAGGGTGCGCAGGTGCGCGACCACGGCGTCGATTGCCGCGGCCGAGCCCGCGATCGTCCCGTTGATCCCCTCATGCGCCAGCAGCAGCGTTCCCTGCACGCCGTGCGCGCGGCAGCACGCCTCAATGCCATCGCGCAAGCCAGCGGGATCATCGAAGCGGGCGAATTGATACAGCGCGGCGGTGCGGAAGGGCAGGGTCATGATCAGCCGGCAGGAGTAGCGGCGGGGCACTCAAGAGAGTGTGTCGTAACCCCGCCGATAATCAATGGTGCGGTCGAGAAGACTCGAACTTCCACGTCCTTTCGGACACAACGACCTCAACGTTGCGCGTCTACCAGTTCCGCCACGACCGCACGTGATGTCCACCGGGCTGGCCCGGCGGCTGGCAGGAGCGGGCCACTAGCAAGGCTTGTTGGGGCTGGCAATGGGTCCCAAGGCTCAAATCGTAAGTTTGTGCGGAAAAATGATGCGCCGCGATCCGCAGGCCCCGGGGCCGTGGATCGCGGCCCGGCAATCAGCTGTCGCCTTCGCCCACGAAGCTGAGTTCCAGCTTCTTGGAGCTGGCCGGCACGTCGAGCTTGGCCGAGTTGAAATCGATCGCGCTCTTGGGCGCCAGCGTGCGCTGCTGCGGGATGATCGTCCAGGTGTAGACGATCCGGTTCTGGTCATCACGCAGGTCGGCGCGGATGTCGGGCACGCGCTGCCGCTCGTTCGACGGGTTCAGCACCTTGCCGCTGACCGCGAATAATTCGCTGCCGTTGCTGATCTCCCGCCGCTCGATTGGATTGTCGATCAGCCGCAGCGGCGTTTCCTCCGGCCCGAAATTGAGCCCGAGCTGAGAGGCGAGGCCCGGCGCGCTGGTCCACAGGATGGCCCCGACCGCGACCAGCATCAGCAGCGCAGCGAGCACCGCCGCAATGGTCCAGCGGCGCGCCGGGTTGATCCGCGGGCGGCCGCCGGGGGGCGGGGCGGCGCCGTTGGCTGCCGGCGGCGACACGGGCGCGGCGAGCGCGGATGCAAAGGAAGCCGGCGCAGCGGTTGCAGGCGGCGAAGCGACTGCAGGGGGGGCAGCGACCGTAGGGGGCGTGTTGTTGGACGCCGCCGGAGAGGGGGTGGCTGGCGCCTCCGTTCCCCGTTGCGGGGGCGGTGGATCGGATGCTGGTGCGTCGGCAGCGACAGTCGCCATCTGCGGGCCGGCGGCGAGCGCCTCGATCGCGCGGGCGTCAGGCGCCTGGTGCCAGCTGTGGCGGCAATTGGCGCAGCGCACCGTGCGACCCTCCGGGCCGATCGATGTGTCGGGCACCAGATACCGGGTGCGGCATTCGGGACATTCGAGGATCATCGCGCGTCGTTACCGGCGTAGGACAGAAGGGCTGAAGCCATGGCGAATCTAAACACGCCCTGCGCCCCGCTTGCAAGCGGAGGTTGAAGCGGAAGGCTGCATCGTGCGATGGCGCGTGCAAGACATCGGTGGTTCAAGGGACAAGCAGCGCCGCAATGGCGAATATCGTGCAGTTCGAGAATGTGGGGCTGCGCTACGGGCAAGAGCCTGAAACGCTTTGCGATGTCAGTTTCGCGCTGGCTGCCGGTTCCTTCTATTTCCTGACGGGCGCGAGCGGCGCGGGCAAGACATCGCTGCTGCGTTTGCTGTACCTCGCGCAGCGCCCCAGCCGGGGCGTCATTCGCCTGTTTGGTGAGGATGCCGTGACCATGCCGCGCAGCCGCCTGCCGGGCTTTCGCCGGCGGATTGGCGTTGTCTTTCAGGACTTTCGGCTGGTGCCCCATCTGTCGGCGGCGGATAATGTCGCGCTGCCGCTCAGGATTGCAGGGATGCCGGAAGCCGAGATTGCGGAGCCGGTGAGCGAGATGCTCGCCTGGGTCGGGCTGGCGGAGCGCGCCGACGCGAAACCGGCGACGCTGTCGGGCGGCGAGCAACAGCGTGTCGCGATTGCGCGGGCGGTGATCGGGCGCCCGGAAATGCTGGTGGCCGACGAGCCGACTGGCAACGTCGACCCGGAAATGGCGGAGCGATTGCTGCTGCTGTTCGATTCGCTCAATCGGCTGGGCACGACGGTGGTGGTGGCCACCCACGACCTGCACCTGATGCACCGGGTGCCGGGCGCGCAGATGATGCGGCTGGTGAAAGGCCGGCTGCAGGATCCCACGGGGACGTTGCGTCATCCACCGGCACGAGAGCTGCCATGAGTGGGGCCGGCGAGCGGACCCGGCGCGTCCTGGACGAGGCGCGCGGGGTACGGGCGATGGTGTGGATCATCGCCATCATGCTGTTCCTGACGGTGCTGGGCGCGGCGCTGGGGCTGGCCACGCGCAATGCCGCGAGCGGGCTGGAGAACCAGCTCGCCGGGCGCGCGACGGTGCAGATCGTGACCGGCGACCCGGCACGTCGCCAGGTGGAGGCGGACCGGGTCCTGGGCGCGCTTCGCCGGCTGGAAGACGTGCGCGCGGCGACGCCGGTGGACCGCGGCGAACTGGCCGCGTTGCTGCGGCCGTGGCTGGGGGACGCGGGCGCTGATCCCGACCTGCCGGTGCCGACGATGATCGACCTGGAACTGGCGAGCGGCGAGCCGCGGGCGCTCGAGCGGGTGCGTGCGGCGGTGACGAAGATCGCGCCGGGGGCGCGGGTCGATACGCATGAGGCGTGGATGACGCCCGTGGCGGATTTCCTCGACCTGATCGTGCTGATCGCGGCGGTGCTGGTGATCCTGCTCGCGGGTGCGACCGCTGCGGTGGTGGTGCTCGCGGCGCGCGCGGGGCTGGAGGCGCATCGCCAGACGATCGAGATCATGCACATGCTGGGATCGACCGATGTGCAGGTGGCGCGGCTGTTCCAGCGGCGGATCGCGCGTGATGCGGCGATTGGCGCGGTGATCGGCGGGCTGGCGGCGCTGGCGATGTTGCTGCTGATCAGCGCGCAGGCCGCGGGGCTTGGGTCCGAGCTGCTGGGGCAGGCGACACTGGGGCCGTTGGGCTGGGCGACGCTGGCGCTGCTGCCGGTCGCCTTTGTCCTGCTGGCGGCGCTGGCGGCGCGGCTGGCGATCACCCGCACGCTGGAGCGCGTCCTGTGATTTCGCGGTTCGTCGGATTGCTGGCGGTGGCCTGGGCGCTGGGCTTCGCGGTGTTCATGCTGCGGCTGGCCGAACCGGCCGAGCCATCGCTGACCACCGACGCCATCGTCGTGCCGACCGGCGGGCCGGGGCGTATCCCTCGGGGGCTGCAGATGATCGACGAGGGCCGGGCGAAGCGGATGCTGGTGACGGGTGTTGCCACGGGCCTGCGCAAGGCGGACCTGATCGCCGCCAACGGGCATGAGCGGGCGATCGCCTGCTGCGTCGACCTGGGCCGGGAGGCGGTGGACACCAGGTCCAATGCCGAGGAGACGGCGCGCTGGATGCGGGAGCATGGCTATAAGTCGGTGCGGCTGGTGACATCGGACTGGCATATGGCGCGCGCCCGGATGGAACTGGGGGCCGCGCTCGACGGCGACGTCACGATCCATCGCGACGGCGTGCGTGCCGAACAGCCGCTTGGCCGGCTGGTCAACGAATATAACAAGCTGATCCTTCGACGGATCGCCTTGTGGGCAGGAATCGACGGAATATGAACTGGTTACGCACGATCCTGTATCAGATCGTCTTTTACAGCGGGTCGGTGCTGATCGTGCTGGCCGTGCCGCTGGTAGCGCCGTTCGGGCAGAAGGCGACGATCCATCACGCGCATCGCTGGGCGCGGCTGAACCGCTGGGCGGCGCGCGTGTTCCTGGGGGTGACGACGCGGGTCGAGGGGGAGATCCCTGAGGGACAGTTCCTGTTCGCGGCCAAGCACCAGTCGATGTACGAGACGACCGAGCTGCAGCTGATCCTGGGCGGGCCGGCGATGGTGCTGAAGCGTGAGCTGAGCCGGATCCCTTTGTGGGGCTGGGCGACCAAGCTGTACGGGTCGATGTCGGTGGATCGCGAGGCGTCGGCGAAGGCGCTGCGCCGGTTGATGGCGGAGGGCAAGGAGCTTCGCGCGCAGGGGCGATCGGTGATCGTTTATCCTGAGGGAACGCGCGTGACGCCGGGGGAATCGCCGCCGCTGCGGTCGGGCTTTGCCGGGCTGTACAAGGCGGTGAACCTGCCGGTGGTGCCGATCGCGCTCGACAGTGGGCGGTTCATGCCGAAGAAGGGGCCGAAGCGGCCGGGCGTGGTGACGATCCGCGTTGGAACGCCGATCCCGGCGGGGCTACCGCGCAAGGAAATCGAGCAGCGCGTGTGGCAGGCGATCAATGCGCTGGAGCCCGGCGCGCAGGGGTAAGCGCGGCCGCCGGGCGGGTGCGAATGGCCTCAAAGCGGCGGTGAGCGGCCGCCCTCTGGCGAACTTTGGCCCGTCAGTCGTGCTTGCGGCCAAAGTCCGCGGCGGCATCATCCTGCCCCTGATCGACGATCGAGCGGCGGATCGTGCGGGTGCGCGAAAACAGGTCGAACAAGGTGTCGCCATCGTCCCAGCGGATCGCGCGCTGAAGGTGCGACAGATCCTCGCTGAAGCGTTGCAGCATTTCGAGCACGGCTTCCTTGTTGGCGAGGAACACGTCGCGCCACATCGTTGGATCGGAGGCGGCGATGCGGGTGAAGTCGCGAAAGCCGCCGGCGGAAAACTTGATCACTTCCGACTGGGTGACCTCGGCCAGATCATTGGCGGTGCCGACGATCGTATAGGCGATGAGGTGCGGCAGGTGGCTGGTCACCGCCAGCACGCGATCGTGATGGTCCGGGGCCATGATCTCGACCGTGCTGCCGAGCCGGCGCCAGAATTCGGCGACCCGCTCGGTCGCGGCGGGATCGCCATCGGGAAGCGGGGTGACGATGCACCAGCGGCCGCGGAACAGGGTGGCGAAGCCCGCCTCCGGCCCGCTCTGTTCGGTGCCCGCGACGGGATGTGCGGGAACGATCGTGGCGTTGGGCAACGCGTCGCGCAGCGCGCGCACCACCTCTGCCTTGCAGCTGCCGACGTCGCTGACGATCGCGTCGGCGGGGAGATCGGCCGCCATTTCCGCTGCCGCCGCGCCCATCGCGCCGACGGGGACGCACAGGATGACGAGATCGGCGTCGGTCACCGCGGCGCCGATCGTGTCGGTCACGTCGTCGACGATCCCGAGCGCGTCGGCGCGGCGGCGCACGTCGGGATCGGCATCATGGCCGACGAGCGCGACGGTGGGCATATAGTGACGCACCGCACGCGCGACGGAGGAACCGATCAGGCCGAGGCCGATGATGGTGACGCGTGCGAAGGGAAGCATCATGCCACCTTGGGTCAGGCCGCGCGGGCCGTGGGGAACGGGAGAGTGATCATTCGGCGCCGGCGAGCGTGCGCAGCGCCGCGATGACGCCGCGGGTTTCATCCTCGGTGCCGATGGTGATGCGCAGGCCGTGCGGGAGACCCTGGCCGGGGAGCCAACGGACGATATAGCCGGCGTCCATCAGCCCCTTGTACGCGGCTTCCGCGGTCAGATCGCCCTCGAACACCAGCAGCACGAAATTGGCCTGGCTGGGGATGGCGCGAAGGCCGGCATTGCCGAGCTTTGCGATTTCGTCCGAGAACCATGCCCGCCACTTCGCATTGTGGGCGGCGGCGTTGGCGACGAAATCGGTGTCGCCCAGCGCGGCGATCGCCGCCGACTGGCCGGCGATGGTGATCGAGAAGGGCAGGCGGATGCGGTGCATCGCCTCGATCAGCGGCGCGGCGCCATAGCCCCAGCCGATGCGTTCGGCGGCGAGGCCGTACATCTTCGAGAAGGTGCGGGTGACCAGCACGTTCGAGGCACGTTCCGCCAGCGCCATCGCGCCATCATCGTCCGCGCCGTCGATATATTCGGCATAGGCATGGTCGAGGACGAGCAGGATGTCGTCGCGCAGGCCAGCGTGAAGCCGCTCGATCTCGCTGCGCGGCGCATAGGTGCCGGTCGGGTTGTTGGGATTGGCGACGAACACCATCGTGGTGCGATCGGTGACGGCGGCGAGGATCGCGTCGACGTCGGTCGCATAATCCTTGTCCGGGGCGATCACCGGCGTCGCGCCGGTACGGCGGGTCGCGATCGGATATACCGCGAAGCCGTAATTGACGTAGATCACCTCGTCACCCGGCCCGGCGAAGGCGCCAGCGGCAAGGTGAAGCACCTCGTCCGAGCCATTGCCGTAGATGATCCGCGCGGGATCGAGCCCGTGCTTGGCGGCCAGCGCCTCACGCAGATCGGCCGCGCCGGCATCGGGATAGCGTTCCAGGCTGGTCGCTGCGCTGGCGAATGCCTCACGCGCGAGCGGGCTGGTGCCGAGCGGGTTTTCGTTGGAGGAAAGCTTCGCGACCTTGCGCCCGTCCTCGGTCGTCGAGCGACCGGGAACATAGGGCGCGATCTGCATGATCCATGGCTTGGGAGCGGGTCCGTTCATGGCGCGGGCGTGTAGCGGGGGGCGGCGCAGGTTGGCAATGTGGCGGCGGCATTTCGGCGCAAGCAACGCGGCACCAAATGTTCGGTACACGAATGGTTTGCTTGCGCCGCGCACAATGCTAGCGCGCACAGCATGTCCGCCGATGACCAGCGTTTCGGTCTCCAGCGCCACGTGATCCTGCCCGGCCCGCTGCCACTGGACGGCGGGGGCCAGCTCACGCCGGTCGAGATCGCCTATGAGACCTATGGCACGCTGGCGCCCGATGGCGGCAATGCGGTGCTGATCTGCCACGCGCTGACGATGGACCAGCATGTCGCCGGCGCCAATCCGCGCACCGGCAAGCCCGGCTGGTGGACTCAGATGGTGGGGCCGGGTCGCCCGGTCGACACCGACCGTCTCTTCGTCGTGTGCGCCAACGTGCTGGGCAGCTGCATGGGTTCGTCCGGGCCGGCGACGATCAACCCGGCGACGGGCAAGCCCTTCGCGATGAGTTTCCCGGTCATCACGATCCGCGACATGGTGCGCGCGCAGGCGATGCTGCTCGACCATCTGGGCATCGGGCGGCTGAAGGCGGTGATCGGCGGGTCGATGGGCGGGATGCAGGCGCTGAGCTGGCCCGCGACCTTCCCCGACCGGGTCGAGGCGGCCGTCATCATCGCATCGGCGGCGCGGCATTCGGCGCAGAACATCGCGTTCCACGAGGTCGGCCGGCAGGCGGTGATGGCCGATCCCAATTGGCGCGGCGGCGACTATTACGGCCATTCGGCGCCCGCCGCGGGACTCGCGGTGGCGCGGATGGCGGCGCACATCACCTATCTGTCCGAAGCCGGGCTGACCGAGAAATTCGGTCGCAAGCTGCAGGCGCGCGAGGCGAAGACGTTCGGCTTCGACGCCGATTTCCAGGTCGAGAGCTACCTGCGGTACCAGGGCATTGCCTTTGTCGATCGGTTCGACGCCAATTCGTACCTCTATATCACCCGCGCGATGG
Organism: Sphingomonas olei; assembly: GCF_045369765.1. Classification (NCBI taxonomy): domain Bacteria; kingdom Pseudomonadati; phylum Pseudomonadota; class Alphaproteobacteria; order Sphingomonadales; family Sphingomonadaceae; genus Sphingomonas; species Sphingomonas olei. The sequence continues at coordinate 4,347 of NZ_JBIQEU010000001.1, read as the reverse complement.
ATTATTTCGACCTGGCGGAGGAACATGGCGGGCTGCTGGCCAACGCATTCCGCCAGACGCGCGCGCGCTTCGCGCTGATCAGTTTCGATACCGACTGGCTGTATCCGACGCGCGAATCGCGCAGCATCGTCCATGCGCTGAACGCGGCGGGAGCGCCGGTCAGCTTCGTCGAGCTGGCGAGCCCCTATGGCCATGACGCCTTCCTGCTCGATTCGCCCGAGATGAACCGCGTCGTCGCCGGCTTCATGGGGACGGGCGCATGACGCCGGGCGCGGGCAATCTGCGCGCCGATCTGGCGATCATCGCCGACCATGTCGCGCCGGGCAGCCGCGTGCTGGACGTCGGCTGCGGCGACGGCGCGCTGATGGCGGCGCTGCGCGATGGCAAGCAGGCGGACGCGCGCGGGCTGGAACTGGACCCCGGCAATGTCGCGGCGGCGGTGGGGCGCGGGCTGAGCGTGATCCAGGGCGATGCCGACGTCGACCTCGCCGGATACCCCGATGCGAGTTTCGATTACGCCATTCTGAGCCAGACGCTGCAGACGTGCCGCGCGCCCGACGTGGTGCTGCGCCACCTGTTGCGGATCGGCCGACACGCCTTTGTCAGCTTTCCCAATTTCGCGCACTGGCGGGTGCGGCTGTCGCTATTGTGGGGCGGGCGGATGCCGGTGACCCGGCTGCTGCCTGAACGCTGGTACGATACACCGAACATTCATCATCTGACCGTAGATGATTTTCGAGCGCATCTGAAAGAACAGGGCATCGCTGTAGAGGGTGCCTGGTTTCTGTCGGGTGACAAGAAAACAACATCTGCCGCAGCAAATATCCTGGCAGAACATGCGATATTCCTGCTGCGGGGAACGAAACACCCCTAATCTGTGTTGCGCAATCCAATCATGTCCAAGACCGCACTCATCATTGAAGACGAGATTTTCGTGGCGCTCGACCTCGAGCGGATATTGACTGATGCCGGCTACAAGGTGGCCGGGATCGCCGCCGACAGCGACCAGGCACTGGCCGCCGCGCCGGGATGCGAGATCGCCTTCGTCGACATCAACCTGCGCGATGGGCCGACCGGGCCGCAGATCGCCGAGCGGATCGCGCGCGATTATGGCGTGAAGGTGGTGTTCGTCACCGCCAACCCGGCGCAGATCGGCGTCCCGTCAGAGGCGTTGGGCTATGTACGCAAGCCGTTCAGCGACCGCGCGATCCTGGCCGCGGCGGCGCTGGCGAGCGGGATCGGCGAACCGGCCGACGACGAAGTGATCCGGATCAGCCGGACCGGCTGAACGACGCGACCGGCGCCTCCATCACCAGTTCCAGTCCCGTCGGCCGCCAATCGCGCACGACCGCGCCGCCGAGCTGGCGCACTGCGCTCAATTCAATCAGCTGGGTGCCGAAGCCCGCGGCGATCGCGCTTGCGTCGATGCCGGGGCCGCCCTCTTCGCGCCAGACGATCCGCGCCGTCGCTTCATCGCGGCTGATCGCGATCCACACGCGGCCGCCGGCGACCGAAAGCGCGCCATATTTGCTCGCGTTGGTGGCAAGCTCGTGGAACAGCAGCGCCAGCGGCGTGGCCGCGCGATCGTCGACCGCGATATCGGTGCCGCTGATGACCAGCCGCTCGCCGGGATGCGCCTGATAGGGGGCGAATAATTGCTCCAGCAGGCCGCGCAGGCTGTCCTGATGCGCCGAGGGGCGCGAATGCGGGCTGTGCGGGCGGACGAAATCATGCGCCTTGCCGAGCGCGGCGATGCGCGCGCGCAGGTCCGCGGCGAGCGGCACCAGTTCGGGATGGGCGCGCGCGGCAACCTGGATCAGCCCGCCGATCACGGCGAAGATGTTCTTGATGCGGTGCGACAGTTCCTGGCTGATCACCTCACGCTCCTCGAGCGCGAGTTTCTGCTCGTGGATGTCGGTGCAGGTGCCGAACCAGCGGGTGATCCGCCCCCTTGAATCGCGGATCGGCAGCGCGCGGCCGAGCACCCAGCGATAGGTGCCGTCGAAATGACGCAGGCGATATTCGATCTGATAGGCATCGCCAGTGGCAAGGCTGTGCTGCCACACCTGCCACGCGCGGGCCTGGTCGTCGGGGTGGAACATGTCGTTCCAGCCCTCGCCGTCGGTGGTGCCGGCCGGCGCGCCGGTGAATTCATACCAGCGTGCGTTGTAATAATCGTGATAGCCGTCGGGCAGCGTCGACCAGACCATCTGCGGCATGGTGTCGGCGAGCGTGCGGAAGCGTTCCTCGCTGTCGGCGAGCGCGGCGCGCTGTTCCCGCTGTTCGCGCGCAACGCGGCGGGCCTCCAGCCGGGAAATCGTAGCGGTGGCGAGGATTTCGAGGCCGCGGCGCTGGAAGTCGTTGAGCGGCGAGCGCGGCGACGTGTCGATCACGCACACCGCGCCGAGCGGCGTGCCCTCTCGCGAGACGAGCGGGGCGCCGGCGTAGAAGCGGATGAACGGATCGCCGGTGACGAGCGGATTGTCGCGAAAGCGCCCGTCCTGCGTCGCATCGACGACCTCCATCACGGCATGGCCGTGCATCGCGTGGGCGCAGAAGGATTGCGAGCGCGGCGTGCCGTCGACGTCGAGGCCGACGCGCGACAGGAAGAACTGGTCCTGCTGCTCGACCAGGCTGACCAGCGCGATCGGCGCCTGGCACAGTTCGGCCGCGAAGGCGGTGAGATCGTCCAGCAAGCCTTCGTCGCGCGCACCGGCGAGGTCATAGAGCTCCATCACGCGGGCGCGCTCAAGCTCGTCGAGTTCGGGCAGGGAGGAGAGCGTAACCATTCCTTCCGGGAAGTTCGGGTGGGGATCAACCGACGAAGGGCGAGGTTGATCCCGATCATGAAGCGGGGCCGCCATGGCCTGGTGGGAGCGGTGGGTGGTCAACGCGGCGCCCGGGTCACTGGACCAGCAATGGCCGTGCCGTGAAAGGAAAGATGCATCCAGTTTGCCCCGCCTGAAACCTTCGGCCGAGCGCTAGCATATTGCGCGCGGCCGTTCGAGTATTGGCACCGCGCCGGCTCGCTGATCGTGCGCGTTACGCCTTTGGGGTGATCGCGATGCTCAGGGGAAGCGCCTCACCGGCGGGAATATCGAGCAGGGCGCGGTCGAGATGCGGGACGAGGCCGAGCGCCGCCCAGGGCTGGGTTTCCGAATTGGTCTCCCCGGCGTTGAACGAAGTGCGCACCTCGATCAGGCCGTCGCGATAGTCGGCGGCACGCAGCAACGCCTGCGTCGCGGTGGCAGCGAGCTGTTGCAGATGGGCGCGGGTGGCGTCGGGAAGGGCGAGGCGGCCGGTGGCGGCGGCATGGTCGATGAGGTGGAACGCCCGCAGCGCGAGGCCGAGCTTGTAGGTCCAGAAGCCGGTGTCGACGAGATCGTCGTCGTCCATGCTCCGGCTGATGACGATCGTGGGATGATCGAGCGGGTCGTTGCCGTAGCTGGAGCTGGTCGGGGTGGCGATGCGCAGCGCGGTCACGCCGGCCGCGATGGCGGCGGCGAGGGCGGTCCGCTCCGCAGGGGCGTGTCAGGAATACTCGGTTAAGCGCTCAAGCTCCACGCCGACGATACTCCTGTCCCGGTGCTGGCGCCCGGCACCGGCAAGACCGCGACCGGGCGGTTATGGGTGTACCTGCGCGACAACCGACGATGGCGGCCGAGCGACAAGCCAGTCGCTCTCTTCCGCTACAGCCCTGACCGCAAGGGCGAGCGCCCGCGCGAGCACCTGAAGGCGTTCACCGGCTTTCTGCAAGCCGACGCCTACGCCGGGTTTGAGCGGCTCTACGACCCCGGCCGCAACCCGGTCCCATCACGCCCGTCGCCTGCTGGGCGCACGCCCGGCGCAAGCTCCACGGCGTCTACCAGGCCGACCCGAGCTCGGTTGCGACCGAGGGGCTTCGCATGATCCGAAGCCTGTACGAGGTCGAGCGCGGCATCGTGCAGGACCCGCATGACGACCGGCGCAAGGGGCGCAAGCAGTCGAAGCTGACTGCGCTCGACTTCTTCGCCTGGGCCGGTGACGTGCTGGGCCAGGTGTCGGCGCGGACGCCGCTGGCGGAGGCGCTGCGCTATGCGGTCCGGCTAAAGCCGGCGCTGCTCGCCTACACCGAGAACGGGCGGCTGGAGATCGACAACAACCTGGCCGAGAACGCCCTGCGCGGCATCGCCGTGGGCAGGAAGAACTGGATGTTCGCCGGAGCGGACTGCGGCGGCGAGCGCGCGGCTGCCATGTACAGCCTGCTCGAAACCGCCAAGCTGAACGGGGTTGAGCAGCCCCCACCGGGTGGTCCGGGTTGATTGTTAGTGCATCGTCGTCTCCGCCGCCATGGCCGGCTGGAGGTGG